>JBOGGU010000013.1:0-32893 GCA_050744085.1 Acidimicrobiales bacterium | reverse complement strand
CGCCCGCCCCCACCGCGTCGCCCGCCCCCGCCGGGGCGCCCGCCGCCGGGGCGCCCGCCGCCGCCGCGCCTACCGCCCCCGCCGCCGGGGCGCCCGCCGCTCCCCCCGCCGCCGCGGTGCCCGCCGCTCCCCCCGCCGCCGCGGTGCCCGTCCCCAGCCCCGCCCCCGCCCCGGCAGGGGCAGGCTCCGTCCGCACCGACTCGACTCCCAGCTCGCGGCCGGCCCCGGCGGTTGCTCCCACCCAGGACCCTCCCACTCCTGGCTCGCAACACGCTGCTCCTGTTGAAACGAGGAGAGCGGCATCTTCGAGTCTCCGCCCGGCCCCCCAACCGGCATCGGAGCCCCGTCCAGCGGCACGGGCAGGCAGTGGGTCCACAAGCGAGGCTCGTGATCGGCCCGGCTCCCGTGCTCCAGGGGCGAGCGCTCAGCGCTCCCTGACCGGCAAGCCCATCCCGCCCCCGCCGGGCGGCCTCCCCCGCTCCCTGACCGGCAAGCCCATCCCGCCCCCGCCGGGACAGGGAGGGCGCCGCAACCCTCCGCCCCAGTCGTCGCGCCCGGCTCCGCCCGGCGCAGGCAGGCCGCGACCGGGCGGAGCTTCGACGGCTCCGGTCGCCGGCGGGGGGGGTCGCACCGGCACACCCAGCACTGGGGGCGGTGCAGGGCAGCGCCCCGCTTACGCCAGCGGTGGGCGGCCACCGTTCGCACCCGGTCGCTCGAGCGGCGGAACGGGAAGTGCCCCAAGCCCTGCCCCCTCGCGTCCTGGCTATGCGCCTGGGCGGGCGGGGGGCTCACCCGGCTATGGCGCGAGAGGAACGGGTGGCTCGACTGGCTATGCGCCCGGACGCACGGGAGGTTCGCCGGCTTACGGAGGGGGGCGCCCGGGCACACCCGGAGCCGGGCCCGGCGGGGGTCGCGGACCGGGTGGTGGCGCGCCCGGGACACGCGGAGGGCCCATGCGCGGCCGGCCTCAGCGGCGACCAGGTGGTCGGCGCCGCCGGAGGCCGATGGAGGAGTTGGAGCCTACGCAGCCCACCAGCTACACACCGTCCAACGCCTCGGTCCCCGAGGGCGAGGTCATCGTCGAGAGGGGCTCGAACGCTCAGGACCTCGGCCCCAAGCTGAACCGTTCGGCGGGTGACGTGGTGAGGTTCTTGTTGCTCCAAGGCGAGCTGGTGACGGTGACCCAGGCGCTCACCGACGACATGATCGAGCTGTTCGCCGCGGAGCTCGGAGCAACGATCCGCCTCGTCGATCCCGGCGAGGAGCAGGAGGCAGCGCTGCAGGCTCGTTACTTCGGTGACGAGGACGAGGACGAGGACGGGGCCGCGCTGCAGCCGCGCCCGCCGGTGGTAACGGTGATGGGCCACGTCGACCACGGCAAGACCAAGCTCTTGGATCGGATTCGTGAGACCAACGTGGTCGCTGGCGAGGCGGGAGGCATCACCCAGCACATCGGTGCTTACCAGGCCAAGGTTGGGGACCAGCTGGTCACGTTCATCGATACCCCGGGCCACGAGGCCTTCACAGCTATGCGCGCGAGGGGGGCCGAAGTCACAGATATCGTGGTGCTCGTCGTCGCCGCAGACGACGGAGTGATGCCCCAGACCGTCGAGGCGATCGACCACGCCAAGGCGGCGGACGTACCGATCGTGGTGGCCATAAACAAGGTCGACCGTGCCGATGCCGATCCCAACCGGGTGCGCCAGCAGCTCTCGGAGCATGGGCTGGTGCCCGAATCGTGGGGTGGGGACACGATCATGGTCGAGCTGTCCGCGCTCCAGGACATCGGTGTGGATGACCTGTTGGACCAGCTGGTCGTGTTGGCTGAGGTGCTCGACTTGGGGGCCAATCCCGAGGGCAGGGCACGCGGGGTGGTGCTCGAAGCCAACCTCGACATCGGCAGGGGACCGGTGGCGACCGTGATCGTGCAGCGCGGTCACCTCGACGTCGGCGACCCGGTGGTTGCCGGGGCGGCCTGGGGCAAGGTGAAGGCGATGCTGGATGATCAGGGCCACAACGTCAAGAGGGCGCTGCCTTCCACGCCCGTGCAAGTGCTGGGCTTCTCCGATGTCCCCGGCGCCGGGGACGACCTACGGGTGACCGTCGATCAGCAGACTGCGCGCACGATCGGGGAGAAGCGGGGACACCGTATCCGAGTCGCTGGTTACATGCCCACCCCTTCGGCAACGCCCGGAGCCAAGCTCGAGGATATCTTCGAGCAGATACAGCGGGGTGAGACAGCCACCCTCAACCTGGTGCTCAAAGCCGACGTTCAAGGATCGTTGGAGGCGCTCACCGAGGCGTTGCGCAAGCTGGAGCGCGACGATGTCAAGCTCCGATTCCTGCACCGAGCTGCTGGTGGCATCACCGAGTACGACGTGCAGCTGGCGACTGCCTCCAACGCCACGATCATAGGGTTCAACGTGCGCCCCGATCGCAGGGCCAGGGAGATGGCCGCCACCCAGGGAGTCGACATCCGCACCTACGAGATCATCTACAAGGTCCTCGAGGATATCGAGTCGGCCATGGTGGGAATGCTGGCTCCCGAGTTCGAGGAGGTGGTCACGGGCGAGGCAGAGGTGCGAGAGGTCTTCCGTGTCCCCAGGGTTGGCGCGGTGGCCGGCTGTCAGGTGCGCAACGGCGTGATCACACGCGGATCCAAGGTGCGTTTCCTGCGCGACGGCGTCGTCATCTGGAAGGGGACCATCACTTCTCTCAAGCGGTTCAAGGACGACGTCAGGGAGGTTGCCACAGGCTTCGAGTGTGGTGTAGGGCTCTCGGACTTCCAGGACCTGCACTCAGGTGACCTGATCGAGACCTTCGAGGAGCGGGAGATAAAACGCACGTAGGGGTGCTCTCACTCGACCTGCACCTGCCGCAGTGCCGCTCTCTCAAGGACAAGCGCGCCGCCATCAAGCCGATCCTGGCGGGTTCGAGGCAGCGCTTCTTCGTTGCCGCCGCTGAGGTAGGGCATCAGGACTTGCACCAGCGAGCCCTTGTGGCGATGGCTGCGGTCGCGTCTAACGCCAGCCACGTGGAAAAGGTGCTTGACGAGGTGGAGCGTTTCGTGTGGGCTCGCCCCGACGTGGAGACGATCTCGGCTGAGCGTGCTTGGCTGGAGACATGACGGGGCGCCGGCGCAGTCCTCGAAGGGCACCTGCCAATCCCGGGCGCTACCCGCGGGTCGCCAGGGTGAACGAGGTGCTCCGAGAGGTGATCGCAGAGCAGCTGGAGCGCCTGGCTGACGCCGACGAGCGCCTGCGCCTCCTCACTGTCACAGCGGTCGTGAGCGAGCCCGACCTTCGACACGCCAAGGTCTTGTTCACCACCCTGGAGGCGCCCGCTGACGAGGCCCTATCCGAGTCCCGGGTGAAGCTCCAGGGAGCGATCTCCTCCCAAGTGCGCCTGAAACGCACCCCTCGGCTGGAGTTCCTGCAGGACCCGGCGATAGTGCAGGGGGCTCGAATCGAGGAGATCCTCCGCCGGGTGGCGGCCAGCCCGCAAGCGCCCGTTCCCGAGGAGGGCTGAGCACTGATCGACGGGCTCGCGGTGATCGACAAAGAGGCCGGGTGGACCTCTCACGACGTCGTGGCCAGGTGCCGCGGCATCTTCGGGCAGCGCAGGGTTGGCCACGCGGGGACCTTGGACCCCGACGCCACGGGGGTGTTGTTGGTGGGCTTGGGTCGGGTCACCCGCCTGCTCCGGTACCTCAGCCCGCTTCCCAAGCGCTATGCCGGCGAGGTGGTGCTCGGCGTTGCCACCTCCACCCTTGACGGCTCCGGCGAGGTGACCGGGCGTTGGGACATGGCGGCGGTGACCCTCGCCGAGGTGGAAGAGGCTGCGGCAGGACTGACCGGCCCGATCTCGCAAGTGCCGCCCATGGTCTCGGCGCTGAAGGTCGGGGGGCGTCGCCTCTACGAGCTGGCCAGGGCGGGCATCGAGGTCGAGCGCGAGGGCCGCCCGGTGGTCGTGCACCGCCTGGTGGCGCGCCCTACTGGTCAGCCTTGCAGGTTCGGCATCGACGTCACCTGCTCGGCCGGGACCTACATCCGGAGCATCGCCGCTGACCTTGGCACAGCACTTGGGGGTGGAGCGCACCTCGAGAACCTGCGACGCCTGTCGGTGGGCTCGTTCAGCATCGAGGAGTCGGCGACGTTGGCTCAGGTCCAAGGCGACCCGGGTGCCCGTGTTCTGACGCCCAGCGAGGCCGTGCGGGACCTGGCCTCGGTGACGGTGAGCGAGGCCGTGGCCGCGGCGGTGTCTCACGGCGCGGTGCTGGAGCCTGAGTCCATGGCGGTGGAGCCCGGCACCCCTGGGCCTTGGGCTTTGCTCGACGAAGCTGGACGGCTGTTGGCGGTCTACGAGCGATGCGAGGCGATCGAGGGCGCTGTGCTGAGGCCATCGGTGGTGCTGAGCGGGACCTGAGAGCGCGTGGCTTTCGGCGGCGACTAGGTTGAAGAATGGCAATACCGGTCGAATCACGAGGGAGGGTCCGTTTTGAGCACTTGCCAGCACGCCGGCTGCACATGTGAGGCTCAGCCAGGCGAGGAGTTTTGCAGCGACGAGTGCCGCGAGCAGGCGGCTCATCCCGGAGAGAGTGGCGGGAACTGCGGCTGCAGTCACCCAGGCTGCGGGCGCGGGGCCGCCTAATGGGGGATGAGGCTGAGGGATGCTCATCTGGGGGTAGTCGCTGGGACAGGGGCGCGGGGGGAGGGGCGGACAACCTGCAGCCTCGATGCCTTCGGCACCGACCTGGCCCATGGCGACGCTCTGGCAGTGTTGGGTCGGGCCCCGACCCGGGCGGCCGCAGCGAAGCTGTCTGTCTCGAGCATCTCCGCCGCGTTGCGCCACGGTGGCCGGAAGCGCAACGTCGCCGAGCGGGCGGGGCCATCCAAGAGGTGTTGCGCGCCCCACGCCTGGATGCCCCTGGCCCCGTCGTCGCTGCCTACGGAGCCCAGGTGCGCTCGGCGGTGGCCATCATCGCCGAGATGACCCGCCAGATCGCCGCCTTGGAGGCCGAGCTGAGCCCAGGTTTTGAGATGCACCCGGACGCCGATATCGTGCGTAGCCAGCCAGGGCTCGGTGTTGTCCTCGGCGCCCGGGTGCTCGGCGAGTTCGGCGATGACCCGAACCGTTACGCCGATGGTAGGGCGCGCAAGAACTACGCCGGCACTTCTACCATCACCAAGGCCTCGGGCAACAAGACAGCCGTGCTGGCCCGCTTCGTGCGCAACCGGCACCTTGCTGACACCTGCTACCAATGGGCGTTCTGTGCCACCAACGCTTCGCCCGGCGCTCGGGCCTTCTACGACGAGCACCGGGCGAAGGGCGAGACCCACGACCAGGCCCTACGGGTGCTACCCAACCGCTTGGTCGGCATACTCGACGGCTGCTTGCGCTCCCAGACCCTCTACGACGAGGACAAGGCCTGGGGGCACCGGGCCGCCAAGACCGACCAGGCAGCTGCATGACCGTCCCCCGCCAATCCCACACCCCGTCGCGTAACGACACCGTAACGCCCTCTAGCCTGCTGGTCTTGTCCCAGGTCGGGGACGCATACGTGACGCTGGCCCGGGTGGTGGGCGACGAGCACTGCAGCTCACCGAGCCCATGGCGGTGTCGATCGTGCCCGCTGGGCTGGTGAGCTAGTTGGCCTGCACTGAGGAACCCCCCAAGCTGGACCACGACGCCCTGCTGGTCGCCCAGGCCGAGACCATGGCCGCTCCCCGACTCCACTACGGCGTCGCAGCCAGGGTGCTGTTCAACTTGTTGGACCTGGTCTACGGCAGGCGGCGGAGCCTGTCCAAGTTCAAGGTCCTGGAGCTGGTCGCCAGGGTGCCTTACCAGTCCTGGGAGCAGGTCGCCTACATCGCCATCACCCACATCAGCGGGCGCACCGCCCTGGCGCGCCGCATCCACGACCGGGTCCTGGAGTCACGGGCCCAGCAGGACAACGAGGCCTGGCACCTACTGGTGCTGGAGGAGCTGACTGCGGAGGCAGGGGTGCGCGAAGGCCGGGTCCGATTTGACTTCTTCCCGCAGATCCTGGCTTTTGCCTACTACCAGCTGTCGTTCTTGTTGTACGTGATGCGGCCCCGCTGGAGCTACAAGCTGAACGCGGACTTCGAGGACCACGCCGAGCACGAGTACATGGCCTTCGTCTCCGATCACCCCGAGTGGGAGGTGGAGCCATTCGAGTCCGCCTTCGGCAACGACTACGGGACCTTCGCGTCGGTCGCCGACCTGTTCCGCCAGATCGCCCACGACGAGCGGGTACACAAGGAAGATAGCCTGGAGAGGCGCGAGGAACCCCGGTTCACCTGAGGCCGTCCAGCGCCCCGGTGAGAGGCCGCACAGACACCTTCGCCGTCCAGGTGACCTGACCAGACCCCTGTGTTCCACAGCGGGAACCGGCTGCAGTGTCGTCGCAGCCGGGGAACCGCTTGCGGGGCATGGCGAAAACCACAAGGCGGTCAGCGCCGTCCCGCTACATGTTCATCTTGCGGACATGAACAGTGGGAGTCTTAGGCGGCGCCGAGCGGTTTTTGGGCTCGGTTGGGATCTCCCTACCCAAAGACGTCCTCAGGCCCTGCCTGCCGACGTCTGAAGGAGCACCGCCCGGCTGGTGGGGCTGCGGCTCCAGCCGAGGTCTACCATGCGGGCCGGCAATGCAGCAACAAGGGTGCCCAGCGACGTGGTGGCGCCCTTCGCTCCGTCCCGCCCGCTCCAGCGCCTCAAGATCGAGCCCGAAACCCCTCAGCAGTTCCCTGCCCTCGAGTTCAAGACGATAGCTCCCGTGACCCTCTACGATGAGGGTCTGTTGGGCAAACGTGTCGGCCAGCCCGACCGCCACGGCATCGGCCAGGCGGCCGTAGCAGGTCCGGACCAGGCGCAGCTCCGCCGAAACGCGAGACGGACGGAGGGCGAACAGGACGGACCGGGGCAGAACGGCCAGGGCCTCGAAGGCCCTTCCCACTCGTCCGTCGGCCAGGCGGTTGTAGGGGTGCCTGCCTTGGGCCTCGACGCCCACCAAGCCGGCCTCGAGGAGGCGGCGAAGGTGGGTGCTCATAGTCGGAGCAGACACCCCGGCTCTCCAGGCCACCTCGCTGTTCTTCGCTGAGGTCCTCGGCTTGTACCACCCGGTGCGCTTCGGTCCCCCTTGCCGTGCTCAAGGTCAGCGACGACATCACCTTGGACTTCGTAGATGTCGACGACGACGTCACCACCGGGGCACTACGCCCTCTTGGTTACCGAGGCGGAGTTTCGACGAGATCTTCGCCCGCATCACCGAGCGTCCTAACCCAACTCAACGGCCGCTACCAGCAGATCCAGCGAGCCCGCGTCGGCCTCGGCCTCGGCCACGCCCTGGACTGCGCTCCCGAGCCGCTGCACGAGTGCCCGATACACCAGCAGATCGTCCGACAACACGACAAGACGCTGAGCACGCAAACGCCCTCGTCTTGTCCCCAAGCATCCAGCGCACCGCTCCAGTAGGTCGAACCTCCTGCGGCCAGGCAGCCGGGGCTGCGGGCATTCACTGCTGAACGTCCAAAGGCGATCGATAATCGAGTGGCGCCGCCGCTAACCAAGGGCGCCGGCAGGTCGCCTTGAACACCAGCGCTACGCTGACACGCTGTGGCCAGGCAAGATAGGGAGGCCCTGGATGGCAACGGTCAGCGTCCGCTACATTCTCCGCGACGTGACGCGGCCATCGCCTTCTACTGCCAACATCTCGGCTTCCATGAGGACATGCACCCAGCCCCGGCCTTCGCCATGCTCTCCAGGGGTGACCTCCGCCTCGTGCTCAGCGCCCCCGGTGGCGGTCCAGTGGCTCCGCTCAGCGTAAGCTGCCCCCGACGACGAGGTCCAGCTGACGATGTCGTGCGGAGCGTGTGGTGCGGAGGCGGCGTGCTCTGGGCTGAGACTCAGAAAGTACGAATCTCAAAGGAGCACAGATGACCCGAGCGGTGATCTGGAGCAGGGGACAGATCACGCTGCCCGAGAGGTCCGGGAGGCCCTGCACGTCGAGGAGGGCGACGACGTGGCGTTTGTCGTGGAGCTCGGTCAGGTGACGACGCGCGGACTGAAGTCGATCGCGGGTGGGCCAACCGGGTGTCATCGATCAGGAGCCGCGTACAAATAAGCGCTGCGCAGTTTACAAGGGGGCACCCGGGACCTGCGCAGGTGTCGGCCTTGTCCTGCCCCGCCAGAGCGCAGCAGCCAGGATTAGGAGCCCCAGCAACAGGGCTGCGCCGACAGCGATGCCGACGAGCGCCCCTATCCCGAGGCCTCCGGCCACCTCGCCTGGGATCACCACCATACGGTCAGCCTTGGCACCCACGCCGAGCGTGGACAAGCTCGACTGGGCCGCGTCGGCGCTGGTGGACACGAGGAGGAGTCCGCCAAGCCTGGCGACAGCAGCACCTGCCACCGCTGCATCGATCGGGCTCGAATCGTTGGCGACGTAAACGACATTGGCCGGGATGGACGCGGACATGGACGCACGCGCCACTGAGTCCGAGATCGCCTGGGCGTTGGCCCCGCTGAAGCGTCGGGCACCTGGCAGCTTCCCGAGCACCGAGTCGCTCACGGACGAGGGCCCACCGACCACCAGCGTCATCGGGATATCCAGGGAGTGCAACGCGTCGCTGGTCGCAGCCGGTATCGAGGAGGCATCGACGAACAACACCGGCAGTCCCAGGGTGGCGGCAAAGGCCGCGGTCGTGTAGGCGGCGGCGTCGGTCGAGTTGGCCACGACCGCCGCGGGGAAGGCGTTGACGATCACGACCTTGGTCCCGGCGATCTCGGCTCCGCCCGGGTAGGCAAGCTTGGACATATCCACAGAGGCCTGCTCGGAAGTTGTCGGCGGAGACGGCGCCCCGAGCGTATTCACCGGCACCGATCCGCTGGCGTTGAATGCCACTTTGGCTTCGAAGATGTCCTGGGCGCCGGTGGTCACGCTACCGAGGCGGGAGTCCGGCCATGCCACCAGGTCGGCCTTGTTTCCCAGCGCCGCGACCACAGGCGTATAGAAATACTTTGTCAGCACCTTGCCATACAAACCGGCATCGAAGTTCAGGCTGCGATCGGTGATGCGCCAGTTCGTCGAGAAGCTCACCCCACGATCGGTTGAGGACGCCAGGTACACGTCCTCCGTGTTCTTGCTGGACGCCTGAGCGTTACGCGAGTCGTACCAGACCACGTCCACCCGACCGCCGGGCGCGACCGATAGCTGGGGGGCCCCGGCGAGGCCAGCTCCCGCGTGGTCCACGACCGAGACAGGAGCCGACCAGTTGGCGCCCCCGTCGGTCGAGTGCACCACGCGGACGTCGTGCCCGGTCGAGGTCTTGATCTGATAGGCAACGTAGATGGTACCGTCGGGTGCCCCGCCAGCGAGGGTGACCGCAGACCAAGAATCCGATTCGTCTTGCCTCTGACCACGGTCCTGGTCCATGCGGCGCCGCCGTCTATGGACCTGCCAACCACCAGGTAGTTCTCGTCCGACTTGACCGTGACCTTGCTGCGCCAAGCGATGTAGAGGTCGCCCTCCTTAGTCACGCCGGGCTGGGACTGCTCCCGCGAGATGCCGATCGGCGCGGCGTCCGCGGGCTTATCTGGGGCGGTCTGGGCCGTAGCTGGTATCGGAGCAGACCAGGTCGATCCTCCATCGGACGAGCTGGCCACCACGATCTGGAAAGAGCACGGTTGTCCGCAGCCCGGAATCATTGAGGTCGAGGACCCGAAGGCGCTGGTGCCGGAGACGATTCCCCTGAGAGCGTCGACGTAGATCCGCTCTCCCTGGGCCGAGTGTGTCGCGACCAGCTTCGGGTGCTGGTAGACGGCCTTACCGTCGGCCGGTTCGGCTATAGCCACAACTGCAGTAGCGAAGGTGCGGCCGCCGTCACTGGACTTGGCTACGAGGACCGACTGGTCTTTGGTCCCCTTTTGGGCGGAAAAGGTGGTGTACATGTCCTGGCCCGATCCGAACGACACCGTGGCGTCGCTGTGAGAGTAACCACCGAGATCGAACCCTTTGCAGGACGGAGTCTGGAAGCCTGCCGGTGCTTTCAGGACTCCCCCGTCCCAGGTGGCTCCTCCGTCGAAGCTCACCCGGTAGTTGCAGGTTCCCGCTATATAGTCCTCCTCTACCTCGACGAGGTGGCTGGGATTCGTGGGATCCCACCTCCGGCACATTCCGACTTGACACCTACGACCCGTGGGGCCGCCTAGCCATCTTGGCGCCGGGGCACGGGCTGGTCAGCTAGCCTCGCGCCGCGATGGAGGTCGTCACTGAGCGGGCGAGCGGGAGCCCGTGTGCCCCCCTGAGGCCCGGCGGGTCGGTGGTGACGATCGGGGCTTTCGACGGGGTCCACCTGGGCCACGTGGCAGTGATCGCCAAGGTGAGGGAGCTGGCAGCTGACAAGGGCGTCGCCAGCGCAGTCGTCACCTTCGACCGACACCCCGCAAGCGTGGTGAGGCCCGGTTCGGCACCCCTGTTGCTCACCGACTTGGAGCAGCGCCTGGCGTTGCTGGAGGCAGCCGGAGTCGACCTCACTCTGGTCGTCACCTTCGACAAGGCGCGCTCGGAGGAGTCTGCGGAGGACTTCGTCTCCGAGGTGCTGGTCAGCCAGCTCAGCGCACGGGCAGTGGTGGTGGGAGCGGACTTCCACTTTGGCCACGGGCGAAAGGGGAACGTGGAGCTGCTGAGCGCGATGGGCGCCGACCTGGGGTTCGAGGTGGTCGGCCTGGACCTCCTGGCGACGGGCGCAGCGTCCGTGTCGTCCACCCGCATCCGCCAGCTCCTGGCCAGCGGAGACGTTGCGGGGGCAGCAAGCTTGCTGGGCCGGAGCTATGGGGTGAAGGGAATCGTCGTGCATGGCGATGACCGGGGTTCTGGGCTTGGCTTCCCCACGGCGAACCTGGACATCGGTGAGGAGGTAGCGATCCCCGCAGATGGCATCTACGCTGGCTGGTACACCAGGCCCGACGGCACCGCTCATGCCAGCGCGATCTCGGTGGGGCGCAGGCCGACCTTCTACGACGACGCGCCCCCGATTGTCGAGGCCCACCTCGTCGACTTCGAGGGCGACCTGTACGGCGAGGCGGCCACGGTGAGCTTTGTGGCCCGGCTGCGAGACGAGCGCCGCTTCGAACAGACCGCCGAGCTGGTGGCACAGATGGGCGCAGACGTGAGGGAGGCGAGGGTCGTGCTCGGGGGACCGCCGACGTGAGTGGGCACGGGTCTTGAGGCGCAGCCGAGCCTTATTCCTCCAAAGGCCCCTAATCCTCCAAAGGTGGGACGCGGCGGGCTGACTTGCGCAGGCCCTTTCGGTGCTTGGTATCCAGCCTGCGCTCCGTCGAAGCCCTGGAGGGGGCAGTAGGGCGACGGGGAGGGTCGGCCCGCAGCCCCTCCGCCAGCTTCGCCCGCAGGCGCTCGAGGGCCAGCTCGCGGTTGCGCAGCTGGGAGCGCTCGTCGGAGGCCGCAGCTCGCACGGTCGGGCCCAGGCGCTCCAGGAGGCGGGCGCGCTGGCGGGGGCCGAGCGCGGTGGAGGCCACCACGTCGAAAGTGACCTCGGCTCGGGTCAGGGCGCGATTGGCGTGCTGGCCGCCTGGGCCGCCGCTGGTTGCGAACCGCCACGACAGCTCGGCAAGGGGGATGGCGCAGCTGCGCGTGACGCGGAGGCGCTCATGCGCTAGCGGAGCCATTGACGCAGCGTAAGGGCTTCGGCGGTCCGGTATCACGTGGTCTGCTAACATCGAGGCAAGCACGAGGGGCAGTCGCCCCAACGTAGGCCGTCAGCCACCGACGAGGTACCCACCGAGCATGCCAGACAAGTCAGCCACCATCGCCGAGCATCGCCTCCACGAGAGTGACACTGGCTCACCTGAGGTGCAGATAGCGCTGCTTAGCGCCCGGATCAACCACCTGACCGAGCACCTCAAGGCCCACAAGGGCGATCATCACACCCGACGAGGGCTCATGCAGATCATCGGGCGTCGCCGGCGGCTGCTGGACTACGTGAAGGCCAACGATGTCGAGCGTTACCGGGGGATCATCGCCCGGCTCGGCATCAGGCGCTGAGCATCTCGAGCCCGGGAGGCCAGCCGGCCACCCCAGTGCCACCCGGGAGGCCAGAAGGCCTCTCGCGCCAACACCGGCGGCACCTGAGCCCAGCTGCCAGTCGCCGATCACCCGGGGCCGGGCCTTTTGGCCCCTCGGGCGCTCGACGACTGGGAACTGGTCCGAGGGCCGCCCCCATCAGTTAGGAGTGAGCATGGCGGACGCCATCTCAGTGTCGGGCCCCGTGAGCGGGACCGACCGTACGCTGTCCTTTTCCACCGGCAAGCTGGCAGGCCAGGCAGATGGGGCAGTCCTTGCCCGCCTGGGTGACACCGTCGTGCTGGTCGCCGCGACCGCGGCGAAGTCGGTGCGGGAGGGGATCGATTTCTTCCCCTTGACCGTGGACGTCGAGGAGCGGATGTACGCGGCGGGGAAGATCCCCGGGTCGTTCTTTCGCCGGGAGGGCAGGGCCACCGACCAGGCGATCCTCAATGCCCGCCTCATAGACAGGCCGTTGCGCCCCTCGTTCCCAGCGGGCTTTCGCAACGAGGTCCACGTGGTCGCAACCATCCTGGGGGCCGACCAGGTCAACCCCCACGACGTGCTGGCGATCAACGCTGCGTCGGCCGCCCTGATGGTGAGCGGCATCCCCTTCGACGGCCCCATCGGCGCGGTGCGAATCGCCTATTCCACCGCCGGTGAGTGGCTGCCCCACGCCACCTGGGCGGAGGGCGAGTCCTCCACGTTCGAGCTGGTTGTAGCGGGACGGGCGATCGAGGGCGCCGAGGATGGTGCCGACGGCAGGGCCGAGGACGTGGCCATCATGATGGTCGAAGCCGGCGGGACCGAGCACGCCTGGGAGCACTACGCCGCTGGGGCACCCAAGGTGACCGAGGAGGTCATCGCCGAGGGCCTCGAGGCCTCCAAGCGCTGGATCGCCGAGTCGATCTCCCTGCAGCGGGACCTGGTCGCCGCGGCGGGGGGCCGCAAGCCCGCCATCAGCTTCGTGGCCCAGCTCGACTACGGCGCTGACGTGTGGGACCTGGTCTCCTCGGTCGGCGAAGGCCCTTTGGCGGCGGCGAATGCCGTTGCGGGCAAGGCCGAGCGAGCAGCAGCCCTCGAGGCTGCAGGCGCGGCGGTCAGGGCCGCCGTAGTCGGGCGCCCCGAGCTGGAGGGGCGGGAGAAGGAGGCCAAGGCTGCCATCAGGGCCCTCACCAAGCGCCTGGTGAGACGCCGGATCGTCGAGGAGGGCGTGCGCATCGACGGGCGGGGCCCGACCGACATCCGGCCCCTTTCGGCCGAGGTGGACATACTGCCCACGGCCCATGGCTCTGCGATATTCGAGCGGGGCGAGACCCAGGTGCTCAACGTGACCACCTTGGGCATGCCCCGGATGAACCAGCTCCTGGACACGATCGGGGTCGTCGAGAACAAGCGCTACATGCACCATTACAACTTCCCGCCGTACTCGACCGGCGAGACCGGCTTCATGCGGGGCCCCAAGCGACGCGAGATCGGCCACGGCCTGCTCGCCGAGCGGGCGCTGTTCCCGGTCATCCCTCCGATGGACGAGTTCCCATACACGCTCCGGCTGGTGTCCGACGTGCTGTCCTCCAACGGCTCGACGTCGATGGCGTCGGTGTGTGGCTCCACCCTGTCGCTTATGGACGCTGGGGTCCCGATCAAGGCCCCTGTGGCGGGTATCGCCATGGGCCTGGTGTTCGCCGAGGGCCGCTACACGACGCTGACCGACATCCTGGGCGCCGAGGACGCTTTCGGCGACATGGACTTCAAAGTGGCTGGCACCGCTGAGTTCGTCACGGCTCTCCAGCTGGACACCAAGATCGACGGGCTTCCCGCCGACGTGTTGGGCAGGGCCCTTCACCAGGCACGCGACGCCCGGATGCGGATCCTCGAAGTCATGCGCGCGGCCATCGCCGAGCCCCGCCCCGACGTCAAGGACAACGCCCCCAAGATCGTCAGCTTCGAGATCCCGCTGGACAAGATCGGGGAGGTGATCGGGCCGAAGGGCAAGGTGATCAACGCCCTCCAGGCCGACACGGGCGCCGACATCAACGTCGATGACGACGACGTGGTGGGCACCGTGACCATTGGCGCCAAGGACGGCGCCGCAGTAGCCGAGGCCCGCCGGCGCATCGAGATGATCCTCGACCCGCCTGCCGCGGTGATCGGGGCAACCTACCCCGGCAAGGTCGTGAACGTCACCAAGTTCGGTGCGTTCGTCAATATCCTGCCTGGCAGGGATGGCCTCCTTCACATCTCCAAGCTCGGCCAGGGCCGCCGGGTCGAGCGGGTGGAGGACGTCTTGAACCTGGGCCAGGAGGTAGAGGTCAAGGTTGACGACATCGATCCCCAGGGCAAGGTGTCGCTGTCCCTGGTCGGCGGCGAAGGCGACGGGCCTGGGAATGGCTCGGGCGGCTCCGGCGCCTCCGGCGGCTCGGGCGGCTCCGGCGGCTCCGGCGGCTCCGGCGGCTCCGGCGGCTCCGGAAATGGAGACGGTGGTCGAGGAGACCGGCGTCCACGGGAGCGCAGCGCTCCCGGGTCCGGGTCCGGGTCCGGGTCCGGGTCCGGCTCCGGGGGGAGGGGGCCCTCGGAGCGCTCGTCGGGCGAAGGTGCACGCCGGCCGGTCTCTTTCGAGGCGTCCTTCGAGGCCGAGATGGAGCGCGAGCTGGGGAACCTCGGCCCGGCTCCTGTCGGAGGGAGCGGTAGTGGCGGGCGCAGGCCTGGGGGCGAGGGTGCCGATAGGGGCCCACGTCGCAACCCGCGCCGCTCGGGACGACGCTGAGCGCGCAGCCTGGGGTCGGGCGCGTCACCGGGGTCGAGGGCGCTTCGATCCGCACGGCCAGCCTCGACAACAGGCTGGTCGTCGTCACCGAGGCCATGCCTGACGTGGCTTCGGTGAGCGTCGGCTTCTGGGTGGGCACAGGAGGGAGGGACGAGCCAGCTGCAGAGGCCGGCGCTTCGCACTTCCTCGAGCACCTGTTGTTCAAAGGCACCCCGAGCAGGAGCGCTCGCGAGATCGCCGAGGCTGTCGATGCCGTCGGCGGCGAGATGAATGCGTTCACCACCAGGGAGTACACAGCGTTCTATGTGAGGCTGCTGGCGGACAAGCTGGACCTCGGCCTCGATGTCCTCTGCGACATCATGTCGAGCCCGTCGCTCCGCTCCGCCGACCTGGTGGTCGCGATGCGCAGCCCGGGCCGGGAGCACCGCCTTCGCCATGCCCTGGATGTGGTCAACCACGTCCTTGGTGGGGCCTGTCGAGCCGTCTCTTCCAGGAGATCAGGGAGCGCCGGGGCCTGGCGTACTCGGTGTTCTCCGACCGGGTGGCGTACGACGACTCCGGCGCGATGTCTGTCTATGTGGGCACGGCGCCCGGAAAGGTCCCAGAGGTGCTGGACTTGTTGCGCGACGAGCTGGACCATATGGTGGCCGACGGGGTAACGGAGGCCGAGCTTGCCCTCGCAAAGGGCTACCTGCGCGCCCAGAGCCTCCTGTCCTTGGAGGACTCGGCGTCGCGCATGAGCCGGATCGGTCGTAGCCAGCTGCTTCACGGCGAGGTGCTCGCTGTCGAGGAGCTGGTGGCCAGGATGGAGGCGGTGACCCTCCAAGACGCCCACGAGGCCGCCCGGCTGGTGCTCGGGGGTGCCCGGACGTTGTCGATGGTGGGGCCGTTCACAGAGGAGGACTTCGAGCTGTCCCAGATTGGGTAGCCTGCCGTGATGCGCGTTGGGGTGCTCGGGGCGGGAGGTCGGATGGGCGCCACCGTGTGCCGGGCGCTTCACGACGCTGCCGACCTCGAGCTGGCCTGCGCAGTGGACCCCCGTCTGGCCGGCTCGAGCCTTGACGAGGTTGCCGGGTTGGACGGCAGTGGGCTCGTCGTAGAGGAGGCCGCCGGGGCCCTGCGCCAAGCCGATGTCGAGGTGGCCGTGGATTTCACCAGGGCGGACGTGGCGATGGACAGCCTGGCCTCCTGCGCCGGGGACGGCATCCACGCAGTGGTTGGGACCTCCGGCCTGTCCGCCGGAGACCTAGCCGAGCTGGAGGGGCTATTCGGGACCGAAGGGGGGCCCAACTGCATCCTGGCGTCGAACTTCGCCATTGGCGCCGTCCTGATGATGCGCTTCGCCGAGCTGGCGGCGCCGTTCATGGACTCGATCGAGGTCGTCGAGCTGCACCACGACGCCAAGGTGGATGCGCCTTCCGGCACCGCCATGCACACAGCGGAGCGCATGGCCTCTGCTCGGCAGTCGGCCGGGGTGGGAGCGCTGCCCGCCGACCCGACCCGCCACCAGGTTCTCGCGGGAGCCAGGGGAGGGGCGGGGCCGGGCGGGGTGCGGGTCCATTCGGTGCGCCTCAGGGGCCTGGTTGCCCATCAAGAGGTCCTGCTTGGGGCCACTGGCCAGAGCCTCACGATCCGCCACGACTCCTACGACCGGACCTCGTTCATGCCCGGGGTCCTGCTGGCGGTGAGGGCGGTCCCTGACCGACCCGGTCTCACGCTGGGCATCGACTCGTTGCTGGGCTTGACGGGAGGCTGATTCCTGACTAAGTTGATCAACAATTGAGCCGACGATCGAAGGGACCAGCCATGACAGCCACCGACGAGCTCCTGAGCAACGCAGAAGCTTACGCCGCCAGCTTCGAGAAGGGTCACCTCCCCATGCCTCCCGGACGCCACGTGGCAATCGTGGCCTGCATGGACGCGAGGGTGAACCCCTACGGCATCTTCGGGCTCACCGAGGGTGACTGCCACGTCATCAGGAACGCAGGCGGGGCGATCACCGACGACGCGATCCGGTCCCTCGCGATATCGCAGTACCTCCTGGGCACTGAAGAGATCATCGTCGTCCACCACGCCGACTGCGGAATGCGCACCTTCAAGAGCGACGCGTTCGCCGACCAGATCGAGGCGGACACCGGAGTCCGGCCGGCTTGGGCCCCCGAGGCGTTCCCCGACTCAGCGGGGGATGTCCGCCAGTCGCTCGCCCGCATCGCCGCCAGCCCGTTCGTGCCCAAGAAGGACAAGGTGCGCGGGTTTGTCTACGACGACAAGACCGGCCGGGTCACCGAGGTCTGACCCTGGGGAGGAGCGCTGGACTTGGCTCCGCTGGTGGAGTCATGGTGTAGTTGGCGCCGTGGAGCGGATGCCGGCGAGACGCGCGGATACCGGTAGGCCGGGACTCGGGTCCATGGTGTTGGGGGGCATCCTGGCGTTGGGCATCCTGCTGGGCGTGTGGATCATGCTGGCAGGCCAGCCTGACGTCCAGGACCTGGTCGCCGGGTCGTGCGCTGCGGCAGGGGCGTTGGTTGCGGGCTTCCTGGTCAGCCAGCAGGGCCGGGCCCTTCCGAGCGTGCGCTGGGCCGACCTTCGGTTGCTCGCTGCCCTGCCCCGCCAGCTCCTGGTGGAGACCTGGCAGGTCTATCGGGTGGCGGCACGCAAGCTCTGGGGATCGGAGGTCCCCGGCGGCTCGTGGACGACGGTGACTGTCGACCTGGGCACGGTTGCCGGAACTGGCGGCCGGGGCGGGGGCCCTGGCGGCGGGGGTGGGGGCGCTGACGGCGGTAACAGTGGTGCCAGCGGCACTGGCACCGGGGCGGGATGGCGAGCGGCTCGTCGCGATGCTGTCGTCACGGCGCTGCTGTCGTTGGCCCCCAACACGATCGCGGTGCACATCGACGTCGAAGCTGGGACAGCCCTGCTTCACCGACTGGTCAGCGAACCTGGGCAGGCCCCGCCGCCGGACCTGCCAGGCCTCTTGGGCGGCACCGGCGGACAGGGCGGCACTGGCGGACAGGGCGGCACTGGCGGACGGGCCGGCACAGGCAAGGAAGGCCGATGAGCTGGTTCCTGGTCGGCGCGCTCGTCTTGCAGGTGGCGCTCGTCCCGTGCGCGTGGGTGTGCTGGCGTGGGGGTGGCGAACGTCGCCTCGTCGGCCTTGGCCTGACCGGCATGGTGCAGTCCCTGGCCTTGCTGTGCCTGGCCGAGGGGTTTGAAGAGCCTGCCCTCGCATCCCTCGCAGCCGTGCTGGCCGTGCTCTCGGCAGGGGCGTCGCTGGTCTTCGCCCGTTTTTTGGAGCGCTGGCTTTGAGCGCCGGGGCCCCGTGATGGGCGTGACAGCAGTGCTTGCAGACGTCGTGCTGGTGGCCGGCTTGGCAATCGTGGCGGCGTCGTGCCTCGGCGTCGCCGTGATGGACAACCCGATGGATCGTCTCCACCTGGTCACCCCAGCGGCGATGCTCGGCTCGGTGGGGGTTTGCGCAGCGGTCCTGCTGCGTTCGGGGCTGTCCGCTTCGGGCCTGGCCGCTCTCCTGGTCGGGGCGGTCATCGCAGGGACAAGCCCGTTCACCAGCCACGCCATGGCCCGCGCGATCGTGGTGCGCGGCCGCTCCGAGGGGGCTGAGGATCCCGTCATCGACGGGCCGCCCCGAGATGCGAGCAACGAGAGCGGCTGAGCGATGAGGGAGGCGTTGATCGCCGTTGCACTGGTGTGGGTCGCCGCTTCGGGGACGGCAGTGGTCCTGACGCGGAACCCGCTTCGACAAGCCTTCGTTGCGGGATTCTTCGGGCTCTGCCTGGCGACGCTCTATATGACTCTCCAGGCAGGCGACGTCGCACTGTCCCAGATCGTCGTGGGGGCCGTCGCCGTGCCCCTGATCGTCCTGCTCTGCATGGCGAAGGTGCGAAAGGGCACCGAGTG
The DNA here is from genome assembly GCA_050744085.1 of Acidimicrobiales bacterium. Classification (GTDB taxonomy): domain Bacteria; phylum Actinomycetota; class Acidimicrobiia; order Acidimicrobiales; family JAJPHD01; genus JAVKSL01. The sequence continues at coordinate 14,111 of JBOGGU010000013.1, read as the reverse complement.
AGCCGCCCCCAGTGAGCCGCCGGGGCCGCATCATCGCCTTTGGGGTATCCGCCGTCGGCCTGACGGTGGCGCTCGCCGTCGGCCTGGCCGGGCTTCCCTTGTTGGGCAGCCCGATCTCTGACTACGCCCGGCTGCTCAACCGACTTGCGCCCGTCCAGCGCAGGGTAACCGACGTGGTCTCGGCGATCACCTTCGACTACCGCGGTATCGACACCCTCTTCGAGGAGTTCATCCTGTTCAGCGCGGTGACCGGGATCTCCGTGATCCTTCGGCCACTCGCCGACGAGGTCCGCCAGCTCCCAGCAGACCAAGCCCCAGACCGGCGGATCCCGCCGCCGAGCCCCGCAGTCGGGATGCTGGCCGTCCTGCTGAGCCCCCTGCTCGTGCTGATGGCCCTGGAGACGGTCACTCATGGCCAGCTCACTCCAGGCGGCGGCTTCCAGGGCGGTGTGATCATGGCGAGCGGGCTCTACGTGATCTACCTCGCGACCGACTATGCAACTGTCGACCGATTCCAGCCGACCGCGCTCCTCGAGGCGTCCGACGGCATCGGGGCGGCGGGCTACGTGGCTGTGGGGTTGCTGGGCCTCTTCGTGGGGGCTCCCTTCCTGGCCAACGTGGTGGGGCTCGGCCACTCTGGCAACCTCGTCTCAGGGGGCACCATCGCCTTGCTGAACGCGGTAGTCGGCGTGGAGGTGGCTGGAGCCTTCGCCATCCTGGGGTCGGAGTTCTTGGACCAGGTGGCGGTCATCCGCCAGCGACGGCGATGACCGTCCTCGCCTACGGGGTGGTCATCTGGCTGTTCCTTGTGGGCGTGTACGGCGTCGTAACGAGCCGCAACCTCGTCCACCTCGTGGTCTGCCTGACAGTCTCGCAGTCCGCCACCGACGTCCTGCTGCTGGAGATCGGCTACCGCACGGGTGGCCACGCCCCAGTGTTCGTCGGCCTGCCAGCTCACCCGGGCCCTGCTGTGGACGCCATCATGCAGGCGTTGGCGCTGACCGACGTGGTGGTCGGCGCAGCGGTCACCGCGCTGCTGCTGGCGCTGTGCGTCCAGGTGCACAAGCGGGCCGGGACGCTCGACCCAGACGAGCTCCGGGCGACCCACGATTGACTTCGAGCGTACAGATCGTAATACCGCTCTCAGCGGCGTTGCCCCTCGGTGGGGCCGCGGTCCTGGCAGGTGCCAACCGCCTCCTTCCACGCAGGCTGAGGGACTTGCTGGCCTTGTCGGTGGCGGTCGCCACGACAGCGCTGTCCATCATGGAGATGGCGGCCAGCTCCCGCCACCCGCTGATCTACTGGTTCTCTGGGTGGCACCCCACCTCTGGGGTGGTCGTCGGCGTCGACTATGTCGTCGATCCCCTCGGTTCGGCCCTTGCGGCATTGGCCGGGGTGCTGGTGTCGGGCGCGCTCATCTATTCCTGGCGCTTCTTCGACAGCGTCGGTGGCAGGTACAACGCCCTGGTACTGATCTTCCTCGCCGCAAGCGTTGACCTTTGCCTGACCGGGGACCTGTTCAACCTCTTCGTGGCTTTCGAGCTGGTGGCGGTGACCGGCTTCGTGCTGACGGGGTACAACGCCGACCGCCGGGCTTCGCTGCAGGGTGCGATCAACTTCGCGGTCACCAACAGCTTGGCGGGCATGGCCGTCCTTTTGGGAGTGGGCCTTCTCTACGCGCACACCGGTGCGCTCAACCTGGCCGAGATCGGGCACGTCCTCGCAGGGCATCGAGCGGAGGGCGTGGTGGTGGTGTCCTTTGCCCTCCTGGTCGGGGGGTTCATGGTCAAAGCAGCAGTGGTCCCATTCCACTTCTGGCTGCCGGACGCATACGGGACCGCGCCGATCCCGGTGTGCGTCCTGTTCTCGGGGATCATGAGCGAGCTCGGGCTGTTCGCACTGGCGCGGGTGTGGGAGACTGTCTTCTCCGGCCTGCAGGGGGGCGCGGCGCAACGTCTGCAGCTGGTCCTGATCGGCCTGGGGATTGCAACCGCCGTGGTCGGGGGGGTGATGGCGCTCGCTCAGACGAACCTCAAGCGGATGCTCGCCTTCGTCACGATGAGCCACGTCGGGTTGTACCTGATCGGCTTCGGCCTGTTGAGCCCGCTCGGCCTGGCTGGAGCATCCCTGCTCGTGGTGGGCGACGGCCTGGCCAAGGGTGCGTTGTTCCTGGGGGTGGGGATCGTGCAGCAGCGGCGATCTACCGTCGACGAGCTCAAGCTGGGCGGCAGGGGTGGGGGCCTGTGGCTGAGCGGCGGGATAGTGGCGTTTGGCGCCCTTGCGCTCGCCGACCTCCCGCCGTTCGTGTCCTCCCACGGCAAGGACCTGATCGTTGCGGCTGCCGACCGGACCGGGATGGGCTGGATCGAGGTTGTCGTGGCGTTCTGTGTGATCATGTCGAGCGGTGCGGTGCTGCGCGCGGCCGGGCGGATCTGGCTGGGTTGGGGGGCGGGGCTCCAGAGGTCCGCGTCGGCAGCGGAGTCGTCGCCCGCGGAGTCAGGGACCGACGACGACACCGGTGACGAGGAGATCGAGCCACCGGACCGCAGGCGCACCCCCCTTGTGATGCTGGTCCCACCGCTCTTGCTCCTGGCTGCCACCCTGGGCCTCGGGTTGGTGCCCGGAATGGGACAAGGGGCTGCGAATGCGTCAGCAAGCTTTGTCAATCGCCCGGCCTACGCGGCGGCGGTCCTCGACGCCAAAGACATGCCTGTCCCACGTCCAAAGGTGCCGGCAACGACGATCGCTAACGTGCTCATCGACCTCGGAGAGGCGGCAGGAGCGGTGGGCCTGGGGAGCCTGGCCCTCGTCCGAAGCTCGTGGGCAGTCAAGCTGCGCAGGACTGCGCTGGCGGGCACTGCTTGGTTGCGACACCAGCACAGCGGCCACGTCGGAGACCAGGTGACCTGGCTCGTCGCTGGCCTGGCGCTGCTGGCCGGGCTGAGTGGCCTGGCGCTGCACTGATGGCGGGCGCCGCGCGGGCCTGACGCGGCACGACCCGAACTTTGGTCAACGGTGACCTCTCAGTGGTCATGAGAGACCCAAGTTCAGTCTGGGTAGGACCATCCCTGCTCATGTACCTGTCGGCGAAGCCCACCTGGGCCCGCTGACTGCGCAGCAAAGGCAGTATCGTGGCAGGCGATGGAACCGCTGTGCCGCCAACCGCTGTGCCGCCAACCGCTGGCCACCACGTGAGCAACGTGCCCGGTCGCTTCGGCGCAGTCCTGACCGCGATGGCCACGCCGTTCGGCCAGGACGGCGCCCTCGACCTCGACGGAGCAGCCACCCTTGCCCGCTGGCTGGCTACCCACGGCAGCGACGGCCTGGTGGTCGCCGGCACCACTGGAGAGGTCCCCACCTTGTCCGACGACGAGAAATCCGACCTGTGGCGGGCAGTCGCAGAGGCGGTCACCATACCGGTGGTAGCCGGCTCGGGCACCGCGGACACGGCCCACTCGATACGCCTGACCCATATCGCCGAAGGCGCGGGAGCATCGGCGGCCCTGGTGGTCGCCCCCTACTACTCGCGTCCATCCCAGGCGGGCCTGGCCGCCCACTTCGAAGCCGTGGCATCGGCGACCCGCCTGCCGGTGGTCATCTACGACATCCCCGCCCGCACCGGGCGCAAGGTCGACACCTCCACCCTCCTGGGCCTGGCGCATCGCTGCCCCAACATCGTCGCCGTGAAGGACGCCGCCGCCAACCCGTCGGCCTCCGCATCCCTCCTCGCCAAGGCCCCCGGCGGTTTCGAGCTCTACAGCGGCGACGACGCCATGACCCTGCCCCTCCTGGCGGTGGGGGCCTGCGGGGTGATCGGCGTGGCCACCCACTGGGCGGGGCCGGAGATGGCCGAGATGCTCGCCAGCTTCGCCAAGGGCGACGTGGACGCCGCCAGGGTGACGAACGCCAGGCTGGTGGATTCCTACGCCTTCGAGACCTGCGACGAGGCGCCCAACCCGGTGCCGACCAAGGCAATGCTGCGGGTGCTCGGCCTGCCGGGCGGGCCTTGCCGGCCCCCGATGGGGCCCGAGCCCGATGGCCTCGAGGACCGCGCCCGGGCTCTCCTGGCCGGACTGGCGGCCCACCGACCGTGACGACCCAACCCTGCCGGAGGCGGGTCCGGCGAACTTTGGAGAGTGTTGACCACTGGGAGGTCAACACTCTCCAAAGTTCCAAGTGGCCCCCCGGGTTCGACTCCAAGCGGGTCGCCCGTGCCTGAGCCAGTACGGGTCGTCTTCCTTGGCGGCCTGGGCGAGATCGGGCGCAACTGCGCGTGCATCGAGGTTGACGGGCGCATCCTGGTCCTCGACTGCGGGCTCATGTTCCCCGACGAGCAGATGCCAGGGGTGGACCTGGTCCTGCCAGATTTCACGTACCTGCGGGAGAACGCCGAGCGCATCGAAGGGGTGATCCTGACCCACGGCCACGAGGACCACACCGGCGGGTTGTCGTTCCTTCTGCGCGACCTCTCCCTCACCGTCTACGGATCGGGCCTCACCCTCGGCCTGGCCCGCAACCGAGTGGAGGAGGCCGGGCTGCTCCAACGGGTCACCTTCGTCGAGGTCCAGGACCGGGAGCGCCGCCGCATCGGCCCCTTCGACGTGGAGTTCATCCCGGTGACCCACTCGGTCCCCAACGGCTTCGCCACTGCGTTCCACACCCCTCAGGGCGTGATCCTGCACACGGGGGACTTCAAGCTGGACCTCACGCCGGTAGACAACCGCCTGACCGACCTGGCGCGCATCGGCGCGATCGCCAGCGGCCCCGGCATCCGTCTCCTGCTCTCCGACTCGACCAACGCAGAGGAGCCGGGCACGACCCCGAGCGAGTCGCAGGTGGGCGTGGTCCTTCGCCAGCTCTTCGTGACCCACCGTCGCCGGCGGGTCATCGCCACCTGCTTCGCCTCCCACATCCACCGGGTCCAACAGATCGCCAACGCAGCCATCGACGAGGGTCGCCAGGTGGCAACCCTCGGGCGCTCCATGGCCAAGAACGTCGCCCTGGCGCGCAAGCTCGGCCTGCTGGACATCCCGGACTCGTCGATGATCCCCATCGAGGACATCGCCAGGCTGGCACCCGAGCGGGTCTGCGTGATCTCGACCGGGTCGCAGGGCGAGCCGATGTCCGCGCTCGCCCTGATGGCCGCCGCAGAGAGCAAGTGGCTCGAGGTGGGCCCAGGCGACGTGGTCATCATGAGCTCCCACGCCGTCCCCGGCAACGAGTCGGCGGTCAGCCGGGTCATCGACGGCCTGTACCGGCGCGGCGCCGATGTCGTCCACACCGGGGTCGCCGAGGTCCACGCCAGCGGCCACGCCAAGGCAGACGAGCTCAAGACCATGCTCGCGGTCGCCCGGCCAGACTGCTTCGTCCCGGTCCACGGCGAGTTCCGCCACCTCCTCAACCACACCCGCCTCGCCGTGCTCATGGGGGTTGCCGAGGAGGGCGTCCTGCTGTGCGAGGACGGCGATGTCGTGGCCCTCACCGACACCGGAATCGAGTTCGCTGGTGAGGTGCCAGCGGGTTACCTGTTCGTGGACGGCACGGTTGGCGATGTGAGCCACGGCGTGCTGCGGGACCGCCAGGTGCTTTCCGAGGAAGGCGTCGTGGTGGTCGTGGTGGCCGTCGACGCCCGGACCGGCGAGGTGGTCACCGGCCCCGAGATCATCACCAGGGGCTGGGTGCATGCCCCCGAGGCCGAGACGCTGCTGGGGGAGGCCCGCGCCGTCGTGTCTGGCGCGGTGAGCGAGGCGGCGGCCAAGGGCGCCACCGACGTCGAGACGATGAGGCGCAACATCCGCCGGGCCATGGGCCGCTTCGTCAGCGACAGGACCCGCCGGCGCCCGATGATCGTCCCCTTGGTCCTGGAGGCCTGATGGGGCGGTAACCACCGTTGCGGGTGTTGGCAGTGTTAGCTTTGTGGCTGTTGTGAACCAATCCAGATCGAAATTGAGACCTGCCGCCGCCAGGTCCACGTCCACTCCCGTCCGGCGCGCCCCCTCCCGGCGCGCCCCCTCCCGGCGCCCGGCGCCCCCGCCCCGACCCAGCTGGGTGGCGCGCCTGGGCACCGCGCTGGTGCGCTCGCTCGCCAAGACGAGCCACGAGATCTGGGGAGTGCTGGCGGTGCTGGTGGGGGTGCTTGCCGGCCTCGGGATCTACTCGGCACCGTTCGGGGCCGCGGCCCTCGGGCCGGCCGGGACGCTTACGACCAAGGGCCTCGCTGACTTGGTGGGTTGGGGCAGGGTAGCGGTGCCGTTCGCGTTGGTAGTGGCTGGGGTGGGGCTGCTGAGAGGCCGGCGCCTGCCGCCCAACCGGGGCAGCGAGCCCGGCATGGCTGGCATGGGCGAGATGGCTGACATGGGTGGCACGCTCGGCAACGCCCGGGCGGCAGGCAGGGGCGCCACGACCGGAGCCCCGGCCGGGGCGGCCGATGCCGCGAATCCGGGTGCAACCGCGCCTGCCCAACCTGGCCGGCTGTTCGCGGGGCTCGTCCTCGCCTGCGTCGCCCTGGCTGGCCTCGTCGCCCTAGCGGATGGCCACCCGAATGTGACCAGCCCCCTTGCCCGGCTGAGGGACGCCGGCGGCCTGGTGGGCGCCGGGATCGGCGAGCCACTGAGCAGGCTGATCGGTGTTCCGGGCGCGACCCTGGTGCTGGTGGTGGTGATGCTGGTCGGGCTGGCCCTCCTGACCGCCACCACGCTACGACAGGCGTTTGGCCTCGCGTGGGCGGCAGGCCGGGCGGCAGGCCGAGGCGGGCTGGCAGCTACCCGGGCGCTGGGCACCGCCCTCGCAGGTGCAGTCGAGCGACGCCGCGAGGCCAGGACGTTGGCCCAGCTGGCGGAGCCCGAGCCGGAGCCCGAGCCGGGGCGGGGGCCGGAGCCCGAGCCTGCAGTGGCGGCCGAGGTCGAGCCGGGGCTCACGGAGCGGGCTCACGGCGGGTTGGTGGGCGCGGAGGCTGAGGGCGCACCGAGCAAGATTCCTCCTAAAAAAGGGGAGCAGCTGCGCTTGGACACCGACGCTCCCGCGGGGCCGTGGCGCCTGCCCCCCCTGAGTCTGTTGCGGCCTGGGCGGGCGCTCGCAGTGGACCGCAAGGCCCTGACCGCCGACGGCCATGTCCTGGAGCGTGCGCTGGCAGCGCATGGGGTCGAGACCCGCTTGGTCGGGATGACGGTTGGCCCCACGGTCACCCGCTTCGAGCTGGAGCTGGGCGCCGGGGTGAAGGTGGCCCGGGTGACCAGCTTGTCCAAGGACATCGCCTACGCCATGGCCTCTCCCGACGTGCGCATCCTGGCCCCAATCCCTGGTCGCTCGGCCATCGGCGTCGAGGTCCCCAACCGCAACCGCCAGCTGGTGGCACTGGCCGACATCCTGAGCTCGGGCGAGGCCAGGGCTGCCGGTCACCCGCTGGAGGTGGCGATGGGGTGCGACATCGCGGGGCGGGCGGTCATGTCCAACCTGGCCGAGATGCCCCATATCCTCATCGCCGGGGCGACCGGCGCCGGCAAGTCCTCGTGCATCAACTCCCTGCTCACGTCGATCCTGATGCGGGCGACGCCGGATCAGGTGCGTATGATCCTGGTGGACCCCAAGCGAGTGGAGCTGGGAGGCTACAACGGCCTGCCTCACCTGCTCACCCAGGTGGTCGTGAACCCCAAGCGTGCCGCCAACGCCCTGGCCTGGGCCGTGAGGGAGATGGAGCGGCGCTACGACCTGCTGGCCGAGGTCGGGGTGCGCGACATCACCGGGTACAACCACCTGGCCTCTGGCGCGGCGCAGGTGGCGGGCCCGAGGGATGACCCTGCGCCGGAGAGGCTGCCTTTCATCCTGGTGGTTGTCGACGAGCTCAACGACTTGATGATGGTGGCTGCTCGGGACGTGGAGGAGTCGATCTGCCGGATAGCCCAGATGGCCCGGGCTGTGGGGATCCACCTGGTGATCGCCACCCAGCGGCCGTCTGTCGACGTCATAACTGGCGTGATCAAGGCCAACATCCCGTCCAGGCTGGCTTTCTCGGTGTCGTCGCTCGCCGACAGCCGGGTGATCCTCGACCAGCCGGGCGCCGAGCGCCTGGTGGGCAAAGGCGACATGCTGTTGCTCACCTCGTCGTCCTCCATACCCCGGCGGATCCAGGGGCCCTGGGTGAGCGAGGCCGAGGTGCGCAGCGTGGTCGCCCACTGGCGCCGCCTGAGCGAGCCCCACTACGTGGCCGGGGTGGAGGGCGACGACGCACCGAGCGGTGGAGGGGGAGGTGATACGGGAGACGACGACGACTTGTTGGCACAGGCGATGGAGTTGGTGGTGCGCTCGCAGCTAGGGTCTACGTCGATGTTGCAGCGCAAGCTCCGGGTTGGCTTTGCCCGCGCCGGGCGCCTGATGGACCTGCTCGAGCGCCGAGGGGTTGTGGGGCCCTCCGAGGGATCCAAGGCGCGCGCGGTGCTCATGACGCCGGAGGAGCTGGACGGCAGTGACTGATCCGTCGGACCCTTACGCCGAGGCCCGCCGAGCCGGGCCGCCCGACAAGGCCAAGCCGCCCTCGCGGTGGCGCCGGGGACGGGATCCCAGCGACTCTGCAGTGCGCAGCGCCGCGGCCGCGAGGGCGGTAAGCGCCAGGGGCAGGCTCCCAGGGGGGGTGCCTGAGCCCGAGGAGCCGCAGCGGTCGTCCTACTCGGAGATCCCTGGGTTGGCGGCGCTCGGCAGGGCGGCGACCGGCCAGAGGCCAGGGGAGAGGGGGGACGAGGCGCCCACGAGCGACGTGCGCCCGTTCCGGGTTATCGAGAGCCACCCGGGCAGCGGGTTGCGCCCTGCCGGGTCCGCCGGACGTCCGGGCTCCTCGGGTCGCCCTGGTGGGGGGGTCGCGCCGGGCCAGGCGGGACGGGGGGCGCCGGGCAGGGCGGGGGCGCCGGACCGGGCGGGGGCGCCGGACCGGGGGGCAGTGAGCCGGGGGGGGCCGGGCCAGGCGGGTCAGGCGGGTCAGGCGGGTCAGGCGGGTCAGGCGGGCCAGGCGGGCCAGGCCGGGGCGCCGGCTCCCAGCCGTGGGCTGGGATCGCTAGCACAGGGAGGACCGAAGTCAGCTGGCGGGGGTTCGGGAGGCTCGAAGGCGCTGGCCTCCGGGATGCCGCGGCCCATGGGGAGGAGCCCGCGGGGAAGTGGGCCCTCCGACGACAACGGGGGACTCGGGTGGCTCAAGCCCCTCGTGGCGCTGTTGGTGGTGATCGTCCTGGTAGGGGTCTACGTGGCAGTCCAGGCCCTTCGAAGCGTGCCAAGGCCGGTGCTTCGAGCGACCGTCCAAGCCAGCTTGGCGATCCCTGGCCCGCCGCCTTCGCTGCCTTGGCCGTCCACGGGAGAGTCTGCCGTGGAGGTGGCCGGGGTGGGGACCTTCGGGCCTGTCGGGGGGTCCACTCCAACCCCCATCGGCAGCGTCGCCAAGGTCATGGCAGCCTACGTCATCCTCGGGGACCACCCCCTGCCCCCTGGCAGCCAGGGCCCCTCGATCACCATCACGCAGTCTGACGTGGCCCTCTACCAGTCCGACGTGAGCCAGGGAGATTCGGTGGTCCCGGTTACGGCCGGCCAGAGCATCACCGAGCTCCAGGCGCTCCAGGCCCTGCTGATCCCTTCGGGCGACAACATCGCGGTCCTGCTGGCCAACTGGGATGCCAAGACGGAGGCTGCTTTCGTGGCCAAGATGAACGCCGAGGCGGCGTCGCTTGGCATGACCCACACCCACTACGGCGACGTGAGCGGGCTGGCGGCAACCACCGTCAGCACTCCCGCCGACCAGCTGGTCCTTGCTCCTCTGGCCATGGCCAACCCCACGTTTGCCGCGACGGTGGGCCTCAGCCAGATCGACTTGCCGACTGCTGGGCTGTTCAACAACTACAACAGCCTGCTGGGCACTGCCGGGGTCAACGGCATCAAGACCGGCTCGACACCCTCGTCGAGCGGTTGCCTGCTCTTCTCGGCGAAGCACAAGGTGGCGGGACGCACCGAGACGATCTACGGAGCAGTCCTGGGTGTGGTCCCGAAGCCAGGTCAGGGGTTCATCCCAGCGGCCCTTGCCGCCAGTAGCCTCCTCGTGAAGGCCGTCGAGGGCGAGGTGAAGCCGGTGGTCGTCCTGCCGGCTGGAAGTGTGGAGGCCCGCATCTCCGCTCCATGGCTGAGCTCGCCGGTGCCTGCGGCCACAAGCGGCGCCGTGACTCAGCTGGGCTGGCCGGGGATTGCTGTGCACACGAGCGTTGCTCCCTCGGGTCGCCTCGGGCGTTCCACGACGTCCGGGGCGGCCGTGGGCCAGGCGACAGTACAGGTGGGGACTCAGCGATCGGTCGTGGGGCTGCGCACCGTAAGAGCGGTCCCGGGCCCATCGCTTGGCTGGAGGCTCAGCCGACTCTAGTGCTGCTGAGCGCAGCCCGTAGGAGCAAGGGACAGGTAGAACTGGTCGTGTTTGTGGTCGCCATAGGTACACAAACACGACCAGATCGGGCGGTGGTGGCTTGGGTGTGCGGTGGTGGCTGGGTGTGGGCGGTGGTGGCTGGGTGTGGGCGGTGGTGGCTTGGGTGGGCGGTGGTGGCTTGGGTGGGCGGCGGTGGCTGGGTGTGGGCGGTGGTGGCTGGGTGTGGGCGGCGGTGGCTGGGTGTGGGCGGCGGCAGAGAGCCGTACGCCACGGCCGCCGCAGGGGCTCAGTTGTCGTCGGCCGCCTTGAGGAGGGCCCCGACCTCCTGGGGGACCTCCCAGCAGGACGAAGGAAGGTGGTGCTGCTCTGCCCACGCAACCACCAGCGCGTGGCTGCCTGCGGTGTCCAGCAGCGCCGCCCCGAGACGGTCGTGCGCCAGGTAGCGACCGATCCGCCCCGCCAGGCGGGGCCGGTCGGTCCACCGTGCGAGCCGCGATTTTCCCAGCACCATCCCTACCAGGGTCGCAATCACCCTCGCGGACGTGCCCAGCCCCGCCTCCGCCTTGCCCACATCGTGCAGCAGCGCCGCCGCGAGCAGGGTTCGGGACTCGATCCCGGACGGCCTGCCCAGCTCGGCGCGCGCAGCCCGTCGCGCCACGACCACCGAGTGACGCCGGTCGGGCCCGCCCATCCGAGCCCACAGGGCCAGCTCTGTTGGCGACAGCACCTGGGCCACCCAGCGTGCCTCCGAGGGCGCCGGGCCCCATGGCCAGAGCCCGCCGCAGAAGCGGTGGACCAGGTGCAAGGCCACGTGCGTTGCCTTCCGGCGGGGGTTCATGGGAGGATCAGACGTCCCCAAAGGTTGATGGCGGGAGCGTATACGCGCCCGAGTGCCCCCGGGTGGATCTCGGTCACCAGGATGGCCAGGATGAACACAGCGGGCAGGGTGAACTGCCTGATGCGCAAGTACGCCGGCCACCAGGTCCGGGGCATGAGCCGTTCGATCACCGCCGAGCCGTCCAGCGGTGGGAGCGGGATGAGGTTGAAGATTGCCAGCAGGACGTTGACCAAGCCGAGCGCGAAGAGTAGCTGGAAGCCGATGGGCAAGCCGGAGAGCTGCCCGTTGGCAGCGAAGAGGTCGTTGATCGGGAGGAACAGCCTTACCGCCAGGCCAGCCAGGACCGCCAGGATGATGTTCACCAACGGGCCGACGAGGGCGACGACCACCGAGTGGTTGCGAGGGCTCCGCAGCCTGCCCACGTTCACTGGCACCGGCTTGGCATAGCCGAAGACTGGGAACCCCGCGAATGCGAGGATTGCCGGCATGATCACCGACCCGATCGGGTCGATGTGGGGGATCGGGTTGAGGGTGAGCCGCCCTGCCTGCTTGGCCGTGTCGTCGCCGAGCCAGTAGGCGACAAGGCCGTGGGACACCTCGTGGAGGATGACCGACGGGATGAGCATTGCGAACAGCAGGGCGTTGGAAAGGCTCACCAGGTGGCCGTGGATGACCAGGTAGACCAGCACGGCGGCCAGCGCGAGGGCGAGGACCTGGTACTGCCTTAGCCTGGCGCCCCCGATGGGCGGCCTGCCAGCCATCAGCGCTTCAGCGCTTGGCGTTGCTGGCGCAGTTGATGCAGTGGCGGGCAGTCGGCATCGCCTCGAGGCGCGCCGGGTTGATGGGGTTCCCGCAAGACTGGCAGCGTCCGTAGGTGCCGTCGGCCAGCTTGGTCAGCGCCAGCTCGACGTCACCGAGGGCCTCGCGCAGCGACAGCGCAAGGGCCTCTGCCTCGCCGCGCTCGGCGGTCACCTGGCTGGAGTCGGCGAAGTTGGCGTCGTAGGACAAGCCCCCTGCGTTGTCGAGGCCACCGCCCTCGCCGTAGCCGATCTCCGAGAGCTTGGCCCGGAGGGCGGCCTTCTCGGTCTCGAGGAGGTCCTTGTAGTCGACGGCGGGTGCATCACTGGACACGGCGGCCAGCCTACCGCACCGGCCCACCTAGCCCAGCACGGGGGTGCGCAGCTGCGTATGCAGCTCGAAGGCGCGCCGCGGAGACCTTCGTGTACACCTGGGTCGTGGCCACCGAGGCGTGGCCGAGCAGCTCCTGCACCACCCGGATGTCAGCTCCGTGGTCGAGCATGTGGGTGGCACACGAATGCCGCAGGACGTGAGGGCTGAGGCGTCCGTCCAGGCCCACCAAGCTGCCGTAGTGGCACACGACCCCCCAGGCGCCCTGGCGCGAGAGCCTGCCGCCGCGCAGGTTCAAGAAGACTGCCTCGGCGTCGGCTCGCCGAGCCCACCGCGGCGGCTCCAGCATTGCCCTGCCCCCGGACGCCAACCAGGACTCCAGGGCGGCTCCGGCACAGCGGCCCACGGGCACCACTCGCTCCTTGGACCCCTTGCCCGTCACCCGCATGACGCCCTCGGGCAGCATCAGCGAATCGAGAGAAAGCCCGACCAGCTCGGACACCCGCAGTCCGGCGCCGTAGAGGACCTCCAGCACGGCGCGATCCCTCCGCGAGCGAGCCCCGTCTCCCGTCACGGCGCCGATGAGGCTGGCCACCTCCTCCTCGGTGAGCGCCTTCGGCAAGCCCCTCGGGACTGGGGGCGGCCCGAGGTCGGCGGTCGGGTCGGTGGCGGCGCGCCCCTCGTCGAGGCAGAAGCGGTGGAGCCCTCGAACAGCGGCCATGCCTCGTGCGGAGCTGGAGGCCCGGCGCCCCGAGGCTCGCAGCGACTCCAGGTACTGGGCCACTACGTCCTCGGTTGCGTCGTCGACTGCAAGGGAGCGGCCGGCCAGCCAACCCTCGTAGGAGGCAAGGTCCCGACGGTACGCGGAAAGGGTGTTGGCAGCGCGACCACGCTCCACCGCAAGCCAAGAGAGGTACTCCTCCCCGTGTGCCGAGAGCGGCCTCCTGCTGAGGGCCTTCACGGTCGAGCCCTCGCCGGCCGCCGTCCCCGAGCCCTCGCCGGCCGCCGCCCCCGAGCCCCCGCCGGCCGCCGCCCCCGAGGCCCCGCCGGCCGGCGCCCCCGAGCTCCCGGTGCTCATCCAGCTTGCCTCAGCGTCTCTCGAGCCAGGCACAGGCCCACGATGGTCTTGGCGTCCTCGATCTCACCCCGCCTCACCATCGCAGCTGCGGCTTCGAGCGGCAGTTGCTCGATGGCCATCAGGCCCTCCTCGACTCCGTGGGGCGAGGTGTCGCACGGCGTCAGGCCGCGAGCGAGGTAGACGTAGGTGTGCTCGTCGCAGAACCCGGGCGAGTTGTAGAAGGACACCAGCTCCTCCATCCGCCCTGCACGCATCCCCACCTCCTCCTCCAGCTCCCTCCTGGCGGTTTGCTCGGGCGCCTCGCCGGACACGTCGCGCTTTCCCGCCGGCAGCTCCAGCAGCCATCGGTCCACTGCTGCCCGGTACTGGCGCACCAGCAACACGGCAGGGGCTCCAGCTGGACCGTCGTCCAGGATCGGCACCACGACGACAGCTCCCGGGTGGTGAACCACCTCGCGCTCGAAAACCTCGCCTCCGGGGGCCTCGACGGTCAGCCTTGCCATGGTCACCAGGCTCCCTACGCAGACTGGCTCGTCGGCGAGGACCCGGAAGTGCTCCACTCAGGCCCCGGCGGCAGAGAGCCCCGGCACCACCCGCAGGCCCGAGCCAACCCGAGCCCCGGCCCCGGCCCCGGCCCCGGCGCCCCCGGCCCCGGCCCCGGCCCCCGCGCCCCCGGCCTC
>JBOGGU010000012.1:0-10007 GCA_050744085.1 Acidimicrobiales bacterium | reverse complement strand
CTCCTGGAGCAATCCATGACTGTTTCTTCTTCTTCTTCTCCTCGTCGGGGCGGCGCATCTGCGCTCGACATCCTCGGCCGCCTCACCGAACGTGACCGGCTCATCTGCCGCGTGCTGTGGGAGCACCGGGTGCTTATCACCGAACAGGCCTGCGACCTGTGCTTCACGAGCCTCGTCTCCACCCAGCACCGGCTCGTCGCGCTCTTTCGCCACGGCGTCCTCGACCGCTTCCGGCCGCTACGTCCGACGGGCTCGGAGTCCTGGCGCTACAGCCTCGGGCCGGTCGGCGCTGCCATAGTCGCGGCCGAGCGTGGGGTCGAGGCGCCCAGACCTTCAGTGCTGCGGGACCGGGTGGTCGCGCTCGCGGCTGGACAGCGCACGACCCACATGCTCGGGGTGAACGGCTTCTTCTGCGCGCTGCACAAGGTGGCACGCGACCGCCCCACTGCCGAAGTCGTCGCCTGGTGGTCCGAGCGACGCTGTGCAGCCGAGTGGGGCGAGCTCGTCCGCCCCGACGCCTACGGGATCTGGGATGAGGACGGGCAGCGCGTCGAGTTCTTCTTGGAGCACGACACTGGGAGCGAGCCGCTTTCCCGAGTGGCTGGCAAGCTCGCCGGCTACCGCGACCTCGCCGAAGCCGATGGCACCGCCCGGCCGCTCCTCTTCTGGCTGGCCCAGCCCGGACGCGAGCCCGGTCTGCGCCAGGCGTTCGGCGACACTGCGCTCCCAGTGGCGACGGCCGTTGTCGGGATGGGCAACCCCGCAGACACCATCTGGCTGCCGGTCGGCGAGGAAGCGCAGCGCCGGCCCCTAGCCCTGCTCGCGACCCAGGCATCGAGAGCCACCCGATGACCACTCGTCGCCCGGCCACCACCGAGGCATGCACCCGCCGCCCGCCCACGCCCGACGAGCCCGCTCCAACCGGCTGGCTCCTGACCGTCCGCTGCCAAGTCCGCCTCGTGGGTGGGGAGTCCGGGCGGACGCTGGCCGATGCCCAGGGTCGGGCTCTGGCGGCCGTGCTCGCAACCCTCGGCGAGGTGGAGGTAGGACAGGGGGAGGAGGACCGATCACCATGACGACCCCCGCCGCCGGAAGCCCCCGCTACGCCTGGTACGGGCGGGTGTCGACCGAAGACGAACAAGACCCGACCCTCTCGTTCCCCCGCCAGCTGGCCAACGCCGAGCGCCAGGTGGCGGAGGCCGGCGGGCGCACCGTCGCCCACTACTACGACATCGAGTCGGGCACCCGCACCTACGCAGCGCGGGGCTCGGGCGGCTTGGCGGGCTTCGAGATCCCCATCCCCCGAGATGGTGGGCTCCAGGACCTTCTGGCCGACGCGGCGCGGCGGCCGGCTCGCTTCGACCGGGTGATCGTGGAGTCCATCTCGCGCCTCTCGCGGAACTCATCGGTCGCCTTCCGAGTGGAAGACGAGCTGCGCCAAGCGGGCGTGCGCCTTTGCGCAGCCGACGAGCCCATGGAGGAGTCCTTCGGCACCATCGTGCTGCGTCACGTGAACATCGGCATCGCCCGGGGCTATCACCACGAGCTGATGGTGAAGTCCCGCCAGGGCCAGGAGACCTCGACCCGTCAGGGCTGGCACACCGGAGGCGTAGCCCTCTACGGCTACCGCTTCGTCACCCACGACCATCCCCAACCCCCACAAGGCGAGTCGCGGGATCAACAAGCGCACCCTGGAGCTCGACCCCGTGCGCGCTCCCGTCGTGCGCTCCATCTATGACTGGTACCTGGGCGGGGGCATAGGGCTCCTCCAGATCCGCGACCGCCTCAATGCCGATCCCGACCACTACCCGCCGCCGGTCCCGATCGACCCGACGACCGCACGCGGCGCCTGGAGCCGCTCCAGCGTCTGGGAGGTGCTGCGCAACCCGAAGTCCACCGGCTACCAGGTCTGGAACCGCAGGGCTCGGAAGAAGGGTCACAACCGGACCAACCCGCCCGAGGCGTGGATCTGGTCCGAGGAACCGGCCCATCCGGCCATCGTCAGCCGGGACGAGTGCGACGCCGTCTCGGCGCGCGCCAAGGCCAAAGAGCGCTCCCGTCAGGGCGTTCCCGCCACCGTGGCTCGCCCCACCGCCAGGCACGAGTACCTCTACCGTGGGCTGCTTCGCTGCGGAATCTGCGGGCTGCGCATGTGGGGGAACCACCGCCGTCGCTCCACCTACTACTCGTGCCAACCCTCGCACCAGCGGTCGAAGGACATCCCGGCCAACCACCCGCCGCACGTGTACCTGAACGAGCTACGCCTCAACGACGCGCTCTTGCTGTTCCTCGCCACGGCACTCTTCGGACCCGAGCGCACGGACTACTGGCGGACGTGTCTCGATGCCGCGGCCGAACCGGAAGGTCCCGCGCCCGTTGCCGAACGCGCCCGAGAGATCGAAGAGGAGATCGCCGACCTCGAACGCCGTCTCAATCGCCAACTGGTCAACCTGGAAGCCGACGACGTGACGCCGGCGCTGCGTCGCCGGATCGCCCAGCGCGTCGACGAGCTGGAGACCGCCATCGCCGAGCGGCGAGAGCGCCTCGTGGCGCTGGCACGAGAGACGGCAACGGCACCGCCCACGTTGGGCGACGTCGCCCCGCTGCTCGACCGGCTGCCGACCCTCGCCGACCGGCTGGCGCAGGCGCCCCAGGGCGAACTGCGGGCGCTGTTCGACGCGCTGCAACTCGACGTGGTGTTCCAGCCGGCCGACAGCGCAGTCGATGTCGCAGTCACCCTCTACGATGGCGGCGAGAACGCGACCGACAGCGCCGCGCAGGTTCGCGCGGAGGACTGGTCGGCGCCCCCGGGAGGACTCGAACCTCCGACCCGCTGCTTAGAAGGCAGCCGCTCTGTCCAGCTGAGCTACAGGGGCTCGTCGCCAACGCTACCCGCCGAGCCGCCGCTGTCGGGGACCGCCTGCTCAGCGGTTAGGTTCTCCGGGCGTGAGCCGCCCCACGCCCCTTGGCGCTGTCGTCAGGGGTGTCGTTGCCGGAGCGGTCGGCACCGCGGCCCTGGACCTGGTCGGCTACGCCCGCTACCGCCGGGGCGGGGGCGAGCAAGGCCTCCTCGCCTGGGATTCTTCAGCGGAACTCGCCGGCTGGGACGCAGCTCCGGCGCCGGCCCTGGTCGGCAAGAGGGTCGTCGAGGGACTGTTCCAGATAGAGCTGGAGCCGCCTTGGGCACGCGCTACCAACAACATCATGCACTGGGGGTACGGCACCGGCTGGGGGGCCGCCTACGGGATCCTCGCCGGGTCCCTGAGGCGACCCGGCCTGGCCGTAGCGGGGTTGTTCGGGCCGGTCGTGTGGGCATCGGGCTACGTCGTGCTCCCCCTTGCCCGGCTCTACAAGCCGATCTGGCGCTACGACGCGGCAACTTTGCTGGCCGACCTCGGCGGGCACCTCGTCTACGGCCTGACCACGGCTGTCGCCTTTCGTCTCTTCAACGTCAGGCCCGACACCTAGGAGATCCCACTTTGGTCCTGGCAACAATGCAAGAGCCCGACGGCTCCAACGACTCCGTGGCGCCCGCCTATGCCACGCGCTACCTCACCCAACCAATCCCCCGCTACGAGCTGCCACAGGGCGAGATGCCCGCCGGGCTCGCCTACCGGCTGATCCACGACGAGCTTAACCTGGACGGCAATCCCGAGCTCAACCTGGCCAGCTTCGTCACCACCTGGATGGAGCCCGAGGCCGACCGGCTCATGGCGGAGTCGATCGGGCGGAACTACATCGATGCAGACGAGTACCCCCAGACCACCGAGATCCAGAACCGCTGCGTCAACATGCTGGCCCGGCTGTTCAACGCCCCAGCCGCAGGGGATACCTCGAGCGTCGGGTGCGCGACGGTGGGGTCCTCGGAGGCAATCCACCTGGCCGGCCTGGCCCTCAAGTGGCGCTGGCGAGCCCGCAGGGCGGCCCAGGGTCGGCCAACCGAGCGGCCCAACCTGGTCATGGGCCACAACGTGCAGGTTTGCTGGGAGAAGTTCGCCCGCTACTTCGACGTGGAGCCCCGTTACGTCCCCTTGACCGAGGGCCGGTGGGTGCTCGGGGTGCCCGAGGCCATCGAGCGGGTGGACGAGGACACCATCGGCGTGGTCGGGATCCTCGGGTCCACCTACACCGGTGAGTACGAGCCCATCGAGGAATTGAGCTCGGCGCTCACCGGCCTCAACGCCCGCTCCGGCTGGGATGTGCCCATCCACGTGGACGCGGCGAGCGGCGGGTTCGTGGCGCCGTTCCTGCGGCCGGAGCTTGCCTGGGACTTCCGCCTTCCCCTGGTCCGCTCGATCAACACCTCGGGGCACAAGTACGGCCTAGTCTACCCCGGAGTCGGGTGGGTCCTGTGGCGAGACCAGGCCCAGCTGCCTGAGGAGCTGATCTTCCATGTCAACTACCTGGGAGCCGACCAGCCCACCTTCAACCTCAACTTCTCCCGGGGGGCCGGACAGATCCTGGCGCAGTACTACAACTTCCTGCGACTCGGCCGGGCCGGCTACACCGCCATCATGACCGGCCTGGCCGGAACGGCAGCGGCCCTGGCCACCTCGGTGGCCTCGACTGGCCACTTCGAGATCCTGAGCAAGCCCGACGCCCTGCCTCTGGTGTGCTTCCGCCTGGTGGGAGAGCGCCCCTACACCGTGTTCGACATCTCGGCGCGCTTGCGCGAGAGGGGCTGGATCGTGCCCGCCTACACCCTCGCCCCAAACGCCACGGACGTCTCCGTCCTGCGGGTGGTGGTGCGCGAGGGCCTGTCGCGCGACATGGCCGACCTCTTGGTGGCAGACCTCGACCGGGCGGTCCACGAACTGGACAGCCGCGCTCGACCCGCGGGCCTCGATGCAGTCGCTGCGCCGCCGCCCGCCAAATCCAGGGGCGTCTGTTGAGTGTCCCTTGTATGCTGGTGTGACTTGGTGGCCGTAGCTCAGTAGGTAGAGCGCCAGGCTGTGGACCTGGATGTCGGGGGTTCAAGTCCCCTCGGTCACCCCACCAACCTCGGGGCCCTGGCTCGCGACGGCCGTGCTGGCCTACAAGCCGTAGCGGCGCTCCCGCCGGCCGAAGTCGCGGAGCGTCCTGAGGAAGTCCACCCGGCGGAACGCAGGCCAGAACGGGTCGACGAATGCGAACTCGGCGTAAGCAGATTGCCACAACAAGAATCCCGACATCCGCGCCTCCCCGCTGGTGCGGATTATCAGGTCGGGGTCGACCAGGTCGGTCAGGTACAGGTTGTCGCCCAGAGACTTGGCGGTTATGTGCTCGGGCAGCTCGTCCGGCGGGACACCGCTGCGCACCAGGTCCCCGACCAGGGCCTTGCAAGCATCTACGATCTCCTGGCGGCCCCCGTAGCCGAGCGCGAGCGTGATCCGCCACGACCCGGGCATCGCAGACGCTGCCTCGGCGCCCTTGGCGGCTTCGGCAAGCGAGTCGGGGAGCAGGTCCAGGCTCCCGATGTGGCGCAGGGAAGCGTCCAAGCTGGCGGCGAGCGGCCCCAGCTCGGTCACCAGGTTGGCGAGCACCGCCAGCAGTGGCTCCAGCTCTGGCGCCGGACGGGCCAGGTTCTCGGCCGACAGCACCCAGGCCGTGACCGCAGGGATCCGAAGCTCGTGGCACCAGCCGAGGAACTGCCCGAACTTGGCTACACCCTCCTGGTAGCTGGCCCTGTAATCCGCCAAGCCCTCGGCTCGGGCGAACCGTCTGTGCCCGTCCAGGATCACCCCGATGTGGGTGGGTTGGCGCTCGGCGTCCAGGCTTGCCGCCAAGCGGCGCTCGTAGAGCTTGTAGATCGGGTCGGCCCACACCAGGTTCAGCCTTGCACGTACGGAGCACCGGCGCCCGGCACCCTGCGCAGCAATGTGAGCTGCCGGGGAGGGCTCAGAACGTCCAGAGAGCTGGAGCGCCCGGATCGAGGGCCTTCCAGATCACTTGGGAGACTCCCTCGATTGTCTGAATCCCGTAGCCCTCGCTGACGCTGCCCCCGCTCAGGACGGCCAGGACATAGTCGCGCCCCCCGCCGTCAACCCACCCGATGCTGTTGACCGCCCATCCGTTCGCCAACGGCAGCCACCCGTTCTTGAGCGCCACGGTCACCCCGGGGGGAACCCCGCCCGACACCCCCCAGGCTTCGTAGGGCACCACGTTCTCCATCAGGTTGAGCGCGTAGCGCTGTTGTGCACCGTTCAACAAGGCGCTCGGGAAAGCCAGCTCCCTCACCAGGGCCACCTGGTCGGTCGCGGTCGTGGCGGTGAGGCCCCAGTACCCGCAACAGCCTGGAGTGGTGCCGGTCAACCCCACCTTGGCGTCGAACGCCGCCACGCCGCCAGCTCCTCCCACCTGGCTCCATAGCGCGCTCGCGGCGTTGTTGTCGCTCACCTCGATCATCGAGTGAAGCAGCCCCTGGTCGGCTGCGCTGAGCTGGCCAGGCGAGCCCGCCACCTGGTGCAGCAAGGCCTCCATGATGTCGACCTTCACGATGCTGGCGGTGGGAAGCGCCACGCCGGGGCGGTAGACGAAGACCTTGCCAGTTGCCGCGTCGTACAGGGCAGCCGTGGCGTCCCCCGCCCGGCTCGAGAGATAGGCCGAGATCTGCGGGCCCAGCTGTGCCGGCCCAGCAGGCCCGTAGGCCACCCAGTACCCGCCAGCGCCATCTCGAGCGATCCCCACCCCTGACGCCTCGGTGGCCTGACCGCCCACGGAACCCTCGTAGCGGGCGTCGCCGAAGGAGAACACCCCGCCGCCGGCCGCTGCCAGCCAGTAGCCCCCTCCGTCGGGGGTGGCAGCAATCCCAGCTATCGGGGTGTCGATCTGGGCTGCGGTCGGTGACCCGTGCGGCCTGGCGTCGCCGAACGCGAACACCCCTCCGCCCGCGTCTGCCAGCCAGTAGCCGCCGCCGTCAGGGGTGGAGGCGATGCCGACTACCGGGGTGCCGAGGAGGCCAGCGCGGGGCGTGCCGTGCGGCCGGGCGTCGCCGAAGGAGAACACCCCTCCGGCCGCCGCTGCCAGCCAGTAGCCCCCTCCGTCAGGGGTGGCAGCAATCCCAACTATCGGGGTGTCGATCTGGGCTGCGGTCGGTGACCCGTGGTCGATCGCACTGCCGAACGCCCGCACCGAACCGGCAGTCGGAGGCGCTGGCGCGGCAGGCCGGGCCTCTGGAGCGGACTTGGCAAGGGCCGGCTCAGCGCTCGCCAGCGGCGCTGCCCAGAGGCCAAGCACCGCCACGGCCACGCACATCGCCGCTGCGCTGCATGCCGCCGCGCTGCATGCCGCTGCGCTGCTTACCGCCGCGCTGCATGCCGCCGCTTTGCTTGCCGCGGCGCTTCTTGCGCGTCGGCCGAGGGCCTTCACTGCAAGCCGTTCCGAAATCTGTCTCATCTGTCACTTTGGACGAAAACGGGTTTCGGAGCCACTCGTTGCCGGGTGGCGGTGACGGTCCTATCCGGCCGGGATCGGCTGGTGCCGTCTTGACGGTTCGTCGAGGAGCACCTGGGCGAGCCCATGGACCTCTCCTCTCCCCGTCCGTTCGCCAGGTCGCCCTGGCCGGTTCCCGCCCCACTGGCGGTACCGACGGCCTCGATGAGCGAGGCCAGGTTGCGGGCCGCGTTGAGGTCTCGGTCGAGGACCAGGCCACAGCGCTCGCAGCGGAAACTGCGCTCGGCGAGGGACAGCTTGGTTTTCACTGTCTTGCAGGCCGAGCAGGTCTTGGACGATGGGTACCACCGGTCAGCGACGACCAAGTGGCTCCCGTACCAGGCACACTTGTAGGCGAGCTGGCGGGCCAGCTCGGCGGGCGCTACATCCAACACAGCCCGGTTGAGCCTGGCCTTGCCCCGCCAGTTCCCCGAGCCCTTGGCCGAAGCGGTCATCCCGGCGATGTTCAGGTCCTCAATGACGACAGTCCCATAGGTGGTGGCGAGCCGGGTGGTGAGCTTGTGCAGGCCATCAGTACGGGCGGCGGACACCCTGGCGTGAGCCCGACCGAGCCTCGCCTTGGAGCGCTGCCAGCGCTTCGAGGGTGGCCGGCCCTTGCCCGGCCCGACCCGGCGGGCGCCCTGGCGTTGGAGTCGAGTCATGCGCCGGGCGTAGCGGGAGGTGTGCTTGGGGTTGGGGATCACCTCGCCTGTGGAGAGCACGGCCAGGGACTTCACGCCCACGTCGACGCCGACCACTGCATCGGGGTGTTCGGGCACCGCCTTGGGGCGTTCCACCTGGCATCCGAAGCTGACATACCACCGCCCACCAGACTCCGAGACTGTCACCGAGAGGATGCGAGCAGTCCCCGCTTCGAGGTGTGCCCTGAGTTTGGTGGTCGGCTCCTTGGTGCGGATCACCCCGATGCGGGGCAGGCGGACATGGCGGTCGTCGGCCACCCCGAAGGCCCCGGTGGTGATCCGAAAGCTCCGGCGGGCGTGGCGGCGGTGGGGCCGGGGGAAGCCGACCCGGGCGCCCCTGCGCTCGCCCCGGCGGGACTTGGACCAGCCATCCAATGCTCGGGCCAGGGCGTCAAGGCCGGAGTTGTACGCCTCTTTGGAGTTGGCCGCCCACCACGGGGCCACTTCGGCTTTGGCGGCGTTCCACTCCCGTCGCAGTGCGGGCAGGTTCCAGCGCGCCGGGACGAGGGTGCGCGTTGCCCACGCCTTGGCCTCGGCGGCAGTTGCCCCCTGGCGAATGGCCAAGATTGTGAGTGCTCGCAGCGCTTCGATGTCGGCGATGACCCTTGCCCGGCCCCAGTTGTAGGCGAAGCGAGCCGCCCCGGCGTGGGATGCCAGCGCAGACCGTGCTTGGTTGTTCGGGTCCAACTCGAAGCTATAAGCCTGTTGGAAGTGCATCTACGCCGCCTGCCCACTCTGAGTGGCCACCAGTGCCGCCTCTGCCCTGCGCTTGGCAGATTCCGCTACCCCTGCGGAGCAGTGCGCGCACAAGCTGGTGAGCACCTCAACCATGTCTCTTACCAGGTCGTCGGTGACCTCGGCATCCTCGATCACGACCACCCGCTCCGCTGCCCCTGCGGAGCAGTGTGCGGCTTCGAGGTACTCCACACCAAAGCGGGCGAGTCGATCTCGGTGCTCGACCACAATGGTGCCCATGGCTGGGTCCCTGAGCAGGCTCAGCGGCCGACTGCGATGGCCGTTCAGTCCCGAGCCGACCTCGGCCACGACCTTGGTGGGCGCAAGTTGTCGCCCAGTGGCCTCGGTGGTGAGCCGAGCCACCTGACGGTCCAGGTCAGCGCGCTGGTCGGACGACGACACCCTGGCGTAGACAGCCACACCAGCCGGTGCCGGCCGGTCCTCGTCGACCAGGATCGTGCCAGTCGGGAGCTGGTGGGCGGGCACTGGCAGCACTCCGGCGTGGAACCAGCGGGTCGCACTCTGGCGGCTCACGCCGTTCTGTTTTGCCCACTCAGACAGCTTCACGTGCTCCATTGTGACAAGAGGGTGTGACTCTCATACTGGTAGGTGTCTCCAGCGGGTTGCTGGGTCTGACCCTCGGCGTGACTGGCCATTGTGTGCCTTGCTGCTGATTTGTCGGCCCGGCCTCCCCCGCTGGAGATGAGTACCGACCGGTCGGACGAACGTGACCTAATAGGAGCTTTGGCTGCACCATGAGAGTCTTTGACGAAGGCCATGGCATCCTCCCCGTAGACGGACACGGATCTCCCCGCTGACGGCCACGAAAGCTCCCCAACCGTGGCCACCAGATCCCCTGATTCTTGTCCGCCCCGGTGGCATCCACCACTGGGCGGTCCCTCCTCGGTTCCACTGGAGCTGTCCAAGCACCCAGGTCCAAGGAGGGACCAACGTGAAGCATGCCGAGGAGATCATGGAAATCCTGCAAGCGTTCGATTTGACACACAGCTTCAGAGACGCCGGCGAGCTGGCCGGTGTTGAGCGTCAGTCTGGACCAGCACGGCGGGGTCCTCTGGCGACACTGAGCGCCAGGACATCGGCCGGCTGACGCCATAGTTGCGGTGTCGTCGGCGGCTCGGGCATCGTGGTGATGTCCTGATC
>JBOGGU010000011.1:0-19345 GCA_050744085.1 Acidimicrobiales bacterium | reverse complement strand
GGCACGGCCGGGGCGGGGGCGGCCGGCGGGGCGGGCACGGCCGGGGCGGGTGGCTTGGGCAGCCGGCGCAGCAGGGCGACCATCTCCATCGCGGCGCGAGCCACCTCGGCCCCTTTGTTCGCCGCCCGGGGATCGGCCCTCTCGATCGCTTGGTCCACGTTCTCGGTGGTGAGGACACCGAAGGCGACCGGCACCCCGGTATCAAGCTGAGCCCTCTGGATGCCCGCAGCGCACTGGGTGGCCACATGGGTGTAGTGCCCCGTGTCCCCCCGGATCACAGCACCCAGGCAGATGACCGCGTCGACCTCCCCAGAGCTGGCGAGGCGCTTGGCCACCAGCGGCAGCTCGAAGGCACCCGGCGCCCAGGCCACGGTGATGGCCGCTGAGGCAACCCCGTGGCTGAGGAGGGCATCGGTCGCGCCCTCCAGGAGGGCGTCGGTGATGGAACGGTTGAACCGGGAGCAAGCCAGGGCGAAGCGCAGGCCCTCACCCCTGAGGTCGCCGTCGTCGGATGGGGGGGCCTTGCGCGAGCCACGGGCTGCGTCGTCCACCTAGGGCCTGGCTTCCAGGTCGGGCAAGTCGTGGCCCATGCGGTCGCGCTTGGCCCGCAGGTAGGCAAGGTTCTCCGCGTTCACGGTCGGCGGGAGCGCCACGCGCTCCACGATGTCCAAGCCGAAGCCTTCGAGGCCCCCGTACTTGGCCGGGTTGTTGGTGAGGACGCGCATGGTGGTCACACCGAGGTCCACGAGGATCTGCGCGCCGATGCCGTACTGGCGGCTGTCGACGGGCAGGCCCAGCTCGGTGTTGGCGTCGACGGTGTCGCGGCCCCGTTCCTGGAGGTTGTAGGCCCGCAGCTTGTGGGCGAGGCCTACCCCCCGGCCCTCGTGCCCTCGCAGGTAGACCACGACCCCGCAGCCCTCGGCGGCGATGCGGGCCAGGCCGGCGCGGAGCTGGGTGCCGCAGTCGCAGCGCAGCGAGCCGAACACGTCCCCCGTCAGGCACTCGGAATGCACCCTGACCAGGACGTTGGGCTTGCCTTCGACCTCACCCCTGACCAGCGCCAGGTGCTGCTCCCCGTCGAGCACCGACTCGTAGACCACACAGGTGAAGTCCCCGTACTCGGTGGGGATGCGGGCGGATGCCTCGGGGATGCGGCGGACCAGCTTGTCGTGGCGGCGGCGGTGGCGCACGAGGTCGGCGATCGAGATGAGCACCAGCCCGTGGTCCTTGGCGAACACCTCCAGCTCGGGCAGCCTCGCCATGCCTGTCTTGTCGGCGTTGGTCACCTCGCACAGCACTCCCGCCGGGTACTTGCCGGCCGCGCGGACGAGGTCGACAGTCGCCTCGGTGTGCCCGGCCCTGCGCAGGACCCCGCCAGCCTGGTAGCGCAAGGGGAAGATGTGGCCGGGTCGGGAGAGGTCGCCGGGCCGAGTGCCGGGGTCGATGAGGGCCCGGATGGTGGCTGCCCGGTCGCCAGCGGAGATGCCGGTGGTGGTCCCAGGGCGGTAGTCCACGCTCACCGTGAACGCAGTGCGCTGGGACTCGGTGTTGTTGGGCACCATCGGAGGCAGGCTGAGGTCGTCCAGGCGGTCGGCCAGCATGGGAACGCAGATGACGCCGGAGGTGTGTGCCAGGAAGAACGCGATGGCCTCAGGGGTAGCCGACTCTGCGCCCATGACCAGGTCACCTTCGTTCTCGCGGTCCTCGTCGTCGACCACCACCACCATCTCGCCCCGGCCGATCGCGGCGACGGCCTCCTCCACCGGGCTGAGCGGCACGTCAGGCACCCACCGTGGCCGGGCTCAGTAGCCGCTCGACGTACTTGGCCAGCATGTCCACCTCGATGTTCACCTTGTCGCCTGGCGCCCGCCGCCCGAGCGTGGTGACCTTGGCGGTGTGAGGGATCACCGCCACCCTGAGGTTGCCCTCCCCTACCTCGACCACGGTGAGGCTGACGCCGTCCAGGGTGACCGAGCCCTTATCGACCACGTAGCGGGCAAGGCTGTCAGGCAGGCTGACCACCAGGTCGGGTGCGGCCTGGTGCACGCTGCCCACGGCGTCCACGTGGCCCTGCACCAGATGGCCCCCCAGGCGATCCGCCAGGCGCACCGGGCGCTCCAGGTTCACTGGGTCGCCCGGCTGCAGGGCACCGAGCGTGGTGCGGGAGAGCGTCTCGGCGACCACGTCCGCCGCCCACCAGCCCGGGCCGCGTTCCACGACGGTCAGGCAGCACCCGTTCACGGCAACCGAGTCCCCGATCGCCAGCTCGTCGGCGAGCTCTGCGGTGACCACGACGTGGCCCTGGGCGGCGCTGCTGAGCCGGGCCAGCTCCTCAACGATGCCGGTGAACATGAGCCGAAGCTACCGGTCCGAGCCCCCGTCGGGGGCCAGCTCCACCCGCAGGTCGTCTCCCAGCCGGGTCACCGAGATCATGCGCCCCCGCCAGCAGGAGGCCAACGTCGGCGCGCCCGGACCGGCGAACAGAGGCCTTCCGTCGTCGCCACCCATCAGGGCGGGAGCCAGGTAGAGCACGTAGCGGTCCACCAGGCCTGCGGCATGGAAGGCGGCCGCCACGGTGGCTCCCCCTTCGACGAGCACCTGAAGCACGTCGCGGGCGCCCAGGTCGTCCAGCACCTGGCCCAGGTCGCCGCCCATCTCCAGTGCCGGTAAGACCCGGGCGCCGGCAGGGATGTGCCCGAGCACCACCCGCAGGGGCTGTCGCCGGATCGGGTCGGTGGGGGTCGGGTCGGTGGGGGTCGGGTCGGTGGTTCGCACGGTGAGCGCCGGGTCGTCGGCTCGGACCGTGCCCGCTCCTACCAGGATGGCGTCGCTCTCGGCCCGCAGGCGGTGGACGTCGGCGCGGGCCTCTGGCCCCGTTATCCACCGGCTGGTGCCGTCCGGGGCGGCTATGCGCCCGTCGAGCGTCGCCGCCAGCTTGAGCACCACCCAGGGGCGGCCGGTGCGGCGGTGCCTCAAGTAGGGCGCCAGCTGGTCGCTCACCTCACCAGCCCTTACCCCGACGACCACCTCGATCCCCGCGTCACGCAGCCTTGCGAGGCCCCGCCCGGCCACCCGGGGATCGGGGTCCTCGATGCCAACAACCACCCGGGCCACCCCGCCCGCGATGATCGCCTCCGTGCAGGGACCGGTCCTGGCCCGGTGAGAGCACGGCTCCAGCGTGCTGAACAGCGTGGACCCCGCTGCCCGAGCCCCAGCCGCGGCGAGGGCCACCACCTCTGCGTGTGGCCCCCCGGGCGGCTGGGTCGCCCCCTCGAACACCTCGTCGCCGGACACGACCAAACATCCCACCCAAGGGTTGGGCGAGCTGCGGGCTCTCGCCGAAGCCGCCAGCTCGATAGCCCGTCGCATCGCCGCAGCGTCGTCCACTGCCCCCATCACACCACGTCACCCGTCCCTTGGGCTAGTCCAAACGGCGCCGAGAAATGACCCCTTCGAGCCATGGCGCGGGGCTGGGCGGGCGCCGACACTGACTGACGGACGGCTCCGCCCACCCTGGCCGGCCTGGCCACTATCGAAAGGACCTCAGAATGCCATTTGGAGGATTATTGACCGGGCTGCTCTCCAAGCTCGTCGCCTTGGTGAGTGCCGCCTTCCTCGGCCTCTTTGCTGCGCCGGGCGGCGGGAGCGGCGGGGTTAGCACCCACATGCACAGCCCTGCCGGGGCCGGCGTATCGACGTCTGGCCAAACACACGACTCGGGCACACCCGCGTCTGGCAATGCCTCTACCGCCCCTGCCACCGACGTGCCGGGGATCGCCGGGATCTCCTCCGCGCTCTCTGCCCTGGGCAGTGGCGTGGGCAGCTGTGTGACCAAGGCGCTGAGCTCGGCCGGCAGCGTCTCGTCGGCGAGTTCCTCTCAGCTTGTCTCTGCGGTCACCGCCTGCATCACCTCCGCGGCCAACTCGGCTCAGCTTCCCGGCGGAGCCGGCAAGTGCGCAACGGCAATCATGTCCAGCGTCGACTCGGCGTTGGCAGGCAAGGCTCCGTCCTTCGACATCTCGGCGTGCATCCCCACGGGCTTGGGCACCGGCATCCCGGGCGTTGGCTCGTCCGGCAGCGGGACTGGTGGCAGCGGCACGGGTGAATCTCAGCCCGACCTGTCCGGCCTCTCCTCGGCCCTGTCCGGGATCGGCGGCGGCGTCGTCAGCTGCGTGCTCAAGGCGGTGACGGCGGCAGGCGCCATCTCGCCAGCCAACTCGTCCCAGCTGAGCTCGCAAGTCACCGCCTGCGTGACCTCGGCGCTCGGCTCAGCCCCGCTGCCCGGCGGGACCAGCTCCTGTGCCTCCTCGATCATGGCCTTGATCCACTCGGCGCTGGCGGGCCACACCACCCCCAGCTTTGACGTCTCGGCGTGCATCCCGAGCGAGTTCTCGGGGCTCGCCGGGTTCTCCGGGCTTGGCCACAACTCCGGGCTGGGCCACAACTCCGGGATGAACGGGCACACCGGGATGAGCGCCCTGTCCGCGAGGTCTGGCGGTGTGTACGGGTTCCCCGACATCGGGAAGCTTTTCGGCGGGAGCAGCGGCTTCTAGCACCTGGCACCTGGCCCTGGCCCTGGCCCTGGCCCTGAGCGGCAGCTTCCCGGAACGGGCGGCTGCCGCTCGGCCGCGCAAGGGGCCAGGTCGCACGGGGTCTTGACCGGGACTACACTGGTCCGAGATGTCCCTGGCAAGCACTGTTGGCGCCCGCGGCCGGAACGAGGCCCTCCGCTTGGCGCGAGCGATCCAACTCGAGCTGGCAGGCCGCGGCCGCCTGAGCCCTGAGGCAGCCGACGAGCTGATCGAACAGGCTTACCAGTGCCTTCTGGCTCGGCCCCCCGACGAGAGCGGGCGTTCCACCTACCGCCAGTGCCTGCTCGACGGTCGCATGGACGCGGCGGACCTTTTCGGTGAGCTGGCCAGCTCGGAGGAGTTCGAGGCCCGCGTGGCGCCCCCTTCGGGAGCTGGGCAGGAGGCACGTGCTCACCCCAACCAGAACGGGCAACTGCCAGACCAAGAAGCAGGTCTGGTCCCCATCGACGACCCCTCGTTCGTCGACGTTCGCGAGCTGATGCGCCGGACCAGCGTGGAGGAGCTGGCTCGCTCGGCCGAGGAGTACTTCAGGGCCGCCCTGCCCGACCCTGACCACCTCTTGGCCAAGCCGCTGGCCCAGGCCGGAGAAGCAGCTGAGCTCCTGGTCACCTTCGGGCACCTGCTGGCGGGCCTGCGGCCCCTCCCCGACATGGACGTCTTGGACTTCGGGGTCGGCACCTGCTGGACCACTAGGGCGCTGGCCCAGCTGGGCTGTCGGGTCACGGCTCTCGACGTCTCCACCTCGGCCCTCGAGCTGGGCAGGGAGCTGTTCAGGCGCTCGCCGCTGATCGGAGACCGGCCCGAGCCGTCCTTTCTCCTGTTCGACGGCCACCACATCGAGATGCCCGACGAGAGCGTCGACCGGATCTGCTGCTTCGACGCCTTCCACCACGTCCCCAACCCCGCCGAGGTGATGGTGGAGCTTGGCCGGGTCCTTCGTCCAGGAGGCATCGCCGGGTTCTCCGAGCCCGCCCACAACCACTCCCGCTCCCACCAGTCCCAGCTGGAGATGCGCAGCTTCGGGGTCGTGGAGAACGACATAGTCATGGCCGACATAGTCGAGTGGTCGGCCAAGGCCGGCCTCGAGGGCGTGAGGCTCGGGGTGTTTGCAACTGATCCCTGCCTGGTCGACCTTCCGACATTCGAGGACCTGTTGAAGGGGGGCCTGGCAGGTGACCACCACCTTAGCCATGTGAGGCAGAGCATGGCGAATCGCAGGATGTTCTTCCTGCGTAAGCCGGGAGACGACGTGACCGACAGCCGCGACCCCGCGGGCCTGGCGGCCGAGCTGGTGCTGGAAGGCCTGGAGGTGCGCCGCCAGGGCCCCTCACGATTGGTGAGCGGGATGTGCCGCGCTCGCAACACAGGCCTGAGCCGCTGGCTCCCGTGCGACGCGAGGCTGGGGCCAGTCTCGCTGGGCGCCAGGCTGAGCGTCCCCGGTCGCAACCAACAGGAGGACTTCGCTCGGATCCACCCTCCCGGCAACACCGCCGTCGAGCCCGGTCAGACCGTGGAGATACCGCTTTACCTGGCGATCCTCGACGCCACCCACCCTGGGCGGTCAGCTTGGAGCTGGACATGGTGGCCGACGGGGTGTCGTGGTTCTCTACGCGTGGCTCGACGCCCGTGGTGGTCGAGGTACCGGGCTGAGGCCTCGGCGCATAGGGCCCTCAGTGGCTCGTCGGGAGCCCCACAAGGAGGTCGAGTGCATGGGGTAGCACGTCGAGGACGGCTTCGAGGCACTCCACAGCACCCTTCGGCGAGCCGGGGGTGTTGAGGATCAGGCAGCCTCCCACGGTCCCGGCCACAGCGCGAGACAGCCGGCCGAGCGGGCTCACCAGGCGCATCGCCTCCGCCATGCCCGGGGCCTCGCGCTCCAGCACGCTCCGGGTACCCTCTGGGGTCAGGTCCCGGGGGCCGAACCCGGTGCCTCCCGTCGTTACCAGCAGCCCACTGAACGCGTCAGCCAGGTCGTGAAGTCCCTTGGCCACGCTGGCAACCCCATCCGCCACCACCTGGCTGTCCACGACCTCGAAGCCCGACGCGCCCAGCAGCTCGGCCAGCGCCGCGCCCGACCGATCCTCCCGCGTGCCTGCCATCACCCCGTCAGAGACGGTGAGCACCTTCGCCAAGCGGACATGGACGGGTGCTTCGGAGCTGGGCATTCTCCCCATTCCACCTTTCGATCCTGGGTGCGGTCCCCCGGACACGGCTTGTCGACGGTCTTGCTGACATGTTAGGCCACCGGCGCGCCAAGGCGTTGACCCTGCATCCGATCTCGGCACCTCGGGCTCGATGCCGAGGTGCTCGACGCCGAGGTGCTCGACGCCGAGGCCGGGACAGTCCTTCAGCGGGGCGTCACTGGCCGCTCGCCAGCCGGCCCGCCGCGGTTCCGAGCGGGCTGCGATCGAGGGTCAAGCTGGCCATTCGCCACCGCAGGTTAGGCCACGGAGGCTGCTCGGCTGGGCGCAACCACCTGCCCATGGTGGTTGTTCACGTATAACGTGAACAACCACCATCGCCAACATCGCGAGGCCCGACGGTCAGCTGTGCGCGGTCGTCGTGGTGGCTCCCACCGGTACTCTTCGACGGCAAGTGGTCGCACACCAGCGCCAGGGTACTCGACACCGACTGCGGCTCGGGCGGGCCGGCCAGACGCTCACCAGCCCGCGTCGAGTGCGGCCCTCCAAACCCTGTGCTCCTTCTGGGAACGCCTCGCTACGTTTATGAAAGCACCACGGCGTCACCGGCGACCAAGGGCGTCTCCGGCTCAGGCGGGACCTGCGCATCGTTCAGGGTCACCGCGCCGACAAGGGGGACCCCGACGGCGAGGGCGGCTCCTCCCAGGGTCGAGGCCCTGACCATGCTCCGCCGACCCCGGTTCTCCACAACCACCGGCGGCTCCGGGCATGTCAGCGCCCCCACATAGTCCTCTGGGTGATTCAGGTTGTGCGTCGAGAGCAGATCCGGGTCCAGCTCAGCCACCAGCGGGTCCGCCAGCAGCCACGCCTCGTTCACGAGCCGGGTTGTGCAGGCGTCGAAAAGCAGGGACACCCGGCGGCGGTCAGCGGCGAGGAGGGCTTCGACCTGTGGCAGGACCGAGCCCCTGTACACGGCAGCGAGCGGCTGGTTGTACCCGCCCACGCAAGGGGCGCATACCTCGATGCCGTCGGAGCACCCCTTGAACACCCGCGCCACGAACGCCGGATGTAGGAATGGGACATCAGTGCTGCACACATATGCGGCCCAGCAACGACCCTGCACCGCCGCCAGGCCGGCCGCGATCCCACCCAGCGGCCCTTTGCCGGACACGGTATCGCACACCACGTCGACCCCGGCGGGCAGGGCCGGAAGCACCTGTCCAGGCGAGGCCACCACCACCACCGGACCGTCCACCGACCGGGCGACGATCCCCGCGACCCGGCGCAGCAGCGTCGAGCCGTGCCAGCTCAGCGCCGCCTTCGGGCTGGCCATGCGCGAAGATCGCCCACCTGCCAGAACGATGCCGGCGTCGGGGGCGGGGCCGGCACGGGGGGCATCGGGGGACACCGTTGCTACCTGGCGGCCAAAGCCCTCACCCGGGCGGGCACCACGGGGAACAGCATCCCGTAGGGCTCGCCCCCGTAGGCGTGGTGGAAGCGGTGGGCCTCCTTGAGCCGCTCCAGCAAGCCGACGACGGGCGGAGGGCCCAGTCGGGCGTGGATGTACACATCGTGGACCAGGCCGTAGGCCGCGCCGTAAGCGGTGACCCCACAGCCGATGCTGACGAGCGCTCGAAGTGAGGAGCGGCGGCTCCCCGCGGCCATCGCCAGCACCGTGACGGTGCCGAAGATCACCGGGAAGGCGTCGTTGGCCTCCAGTGCAGCCGCTCGGGCTTGGAGGTCCGTCACCCTGTCCTCGTGGTGGCTGCGGTGGAGCACCCAGCCGACCCCGTGCATCACCCAACGGTGAGCAGCGTAGGTGGCCGGCTCCATGACCACGAAGCTCGCAATCGCGGTTCCCACACGGTGGTGGCGCATCTCGGCCCCCACGCTAGTGCTGCTCAGCAGCACTACTGGGCCCGGCACGCTCCCACAGGGCAATCGCCATGGTCACCAGCGCGAAGCCGTACGCGAAGTCCTCAACGGGTATCCCCGGCGGGATCCGCAGCCCGATGACCTGGGCTGGGTCGTAGCTGACTATCGGGTCACGGGCCTTGGCCAGCCACCCATCGACGGCGACCTGGAAGCCAGCCACGATCGCCAACGACACCCAGTACGCCCGCAGCCGGAAGATTCCACTGCGCCACCAGGCCAGCTCGCAGGCCACGACACCAACTGCTGCGCCAACGGCAGCCGCGGTGTACTCCCGCCTCAAGGCGACAGCGCCCGGCGGACCGCCTCGAGGGTGAGGATCGCGCAGGTGGGGATCACCACGAAGAAAGCCATCTCCTCGACGGGAAGGTGTCCGGGCAGCTCCCATCCGGTGGTGGTGCGGGGGTTGAAGCTCCAGTGCTGCCGGGCAATCGCGACCAGGTCCCAAGCACCGAAGACAGCCACTGTCGGGGCCAGGGCCGAGCACAGCCGGGCCGGCTGGCGCCAGACCCTCGCCCCCAGGAATGCCTCGAGGGGGGCGGTCACCGCCGCGCAGGCCCCCACCAGGCCCAGGTACTGGAAGCGGGCACTGCCGGCCATCGTGAGGCGAGCGTAGCGCTGGGCAACGGCGCTAGGCAACGGCGCTGGGCAACGGCCCTCGGCGCGGGTGCTGGTTGGCGCTGGTTATCGGTAGGGTTGCGGGGATGCTGGGCAGCACCGTTCCGGAGGTCGCGCCCCGAGAGACTCCTGTCGCCGATCCCGCGAACTCCGCAGCCCGACGCCCTGGCCGAGGCCGCAGGACGTGGGTCGAGCCGCTGATCGCAGCGACGATCGCGCTGGCAGTGGCCGCCCCCCTCGTCACCTGGGGGCCGCCGGGGGTCGACGCAGCAGCGCACCTCTACCAGCTTCACGCCGCCCGCACCGACCTGTGGGACAACTTCTGGTACTCCGGGTCGTACGGCTACGCCACCTACAGCCTGGCCTGGGTACCCCTGGCGAGCGCGGTCGGCGTCGTCGGCCTGGAACTGGCCTCGGTAGTGGTGGCCGCTGGGGCCTTTGCGTGGGTCGTGAGCCGGCTCTGGGGGGCGCCAGCACGCTGGGCGGCGCGTTCGTTCGCCCTGTTGTGGGCGGCGGTCGTGTTCTCGGGCGACTACCCCTTCCTCCTGGGCGCCGCCCTGGCCCTGTGCGCCCTGGCTGCGCTAACCGCCTGGTGGCCGACCGACCGTCCAGCCCGGCAGGCGGCTCGGAGCGGGCGGGCGGCTGGGAGCGGGCGGGCGGCTCGGCCCCGGCGGGCGGCTCGGGCCCTGAAGGCAACCTGCTTCGGCTTGCTGGCCCTGGGCTCCCTGGCGGCCAGCCCGTTGGCGTTCCTGGCTCTGGCGCTGGTGGTGGCCATCGCCGCCCTGGCCAGAGGGCGGCGGTGGCCCACCGTGGGTGTCCCGCTGGCCATCGTCGTGGTGCTGGGGCTGGCGGAGGTGGGGCTGGCCCGCGCCTTCCCCGGTGACGGCACCTACCCCTTCTGGGTGGCGGACCTCGCCTGGATCGTCGGGTTCTGCGCCCTGGGAATCGCCATGACCTGGCGGGTGCCGAGGGCTCGTCCGCTGCGCCTCGCCTTCGTCGCCTACGGCTTGGTGAGCATCGTCATGTTCCTGGTTCCGAACCCGGTCGGGGCGATGATGGCCAGGCTGCGATACGCGGCCATCCCGCTGATGATCCTGGTGGCCGGGCTGCGCAACTGGCGCCCCCGGCGTGCGTGCTTGGCGGCTGTCGTGGGGGCAGCCTCCTGGAGCATCCCACCGATTGCCACCTTCTTCGCGGGGGCAAAGACCTCCGTGGCTTCCAAGGCGTCCTACTGGGCCCCAGCGGTCGCTTACCTCCACGCCCACCTCTCGCCTTCGTACCGGGTAGAGGCGCTGGACACAGCTGGGCACTGGCCCGCCTACTACCTGGCCGGGGCCGGCTTGCCGCTGGTGCGCGGATGGTTCCGCTCCGACGACTTCCCGACCAACGACATCCTCTACGCGCCAGGGCCGCTGACTGCCTACTCGTACGTGGCCTGGCTGCGGGGGCTGGGGGTGGCTTACGTGGTCAGCTCCGACGCACCCCCCGACTTCAGCTCCGCCCCAGAGAAGGCCCTGCTCGCAAGCGGGCACTCGGGCCTCGCCGTGGCCATGCGCGCCGCCCACGTCACCGTCTACGCGGTCCGCTCACCCACCCCGATGGTCACCGGCCCGGCGCTCGCGTCGGTGGTGTCGCTCGGCAGGACCAGCCTGACAGTGAGGGTGGGCGCCCCAGGGGCCTACCGGGTAGTGGTTCACTGGTCCCCTTACTGGCACGCCTCGGCAGGCTGTGTGACCCGAGCGCCCGGCGGGATGACCACGCTGGTGGCGGGCCGGCCCGGAGTGTCTCGCATCAGCTTCGACGTGGATCCCTCACGGGTGCTGGGGGCAATCTTCCACAACCCTGCGCCGGCCTGCCCCGCCGCCGGCGGTTAGGCTGTCGTGCGGGCGTTGGGCATCGGAAGGGAGCGAGCAGATGTCGGGCATCGGAGGCTCTGGGTTCGACCTGGTTGACGGCCACGTCTACTCGCCTCCGCGGGGTCGCTTCCGCCATCGGGGCGCGGTCCGGGCCTCGGATGCCGACCGCGAGGCGGCAGCCGACGAGCTGCGCCGCCACTACGCCAGCGGGCGCCTGGACCTGGACGAGCTGGGCGACCGGTTGAGCGGGGCTTACGCCGCCCGCACCCACAGCGCCCTGGACAGCCTGTTCGCGGACCTGCCGGCAGGCCCAACCGCGAACCTGCTCCCCGCGGATGCTGCGCAGCCGAAGCCTGCCCCCAGGCGCAGACCGACCCTCGTGCGCGCATTTGGGCTGTGGGCCCTGGCGGTGATCGCCCTGGCATTGTTCGCCAGCAACCTCAACGCGCTGGGGATCGCCCTCGCGGTCTTGTTCCTGGCGATCGCCTTCTGGTGCCTGGTGGCCTGGTCGTTGTCCCGCTTCCTGCGCTCGCACCCTGTCCTCAGGACGGTCTACGAGGCGACCCGCCACTGGTCGCGCCACCGCTCTCGCTGGTGAGGGCCACAGGGCCTTATTGCGGGAGCGCGTCCAGGCCGGCTAGGGCGCCATCCGCCATGACCTCCACCTTGCCCGCTCCGGCGACACGCCAGGACCCGTCGGGCTCGCGTATGAGCGCAGTGCGCTCCTCGATCCCCACCACCGCGAGGCCCTTTACCGCCAACCCGAGCGTCCTGGCCACCCTGTGGTCTGACCACCCGGGGAAATGAGGGACCACCGCCACGTTCTCGACGAGCCCCAGGCCCAGGGTGAGGGCTCCGCCTCGGGGATCGACCATCGGGTCGGTCATCACCATCGCCCCCGCCGAAGACCCGGCGATCGTGGCCCCTCCCGCCCAGGCCTCCAAAAGGGCTGACCACACCGCGCTGTCCTTGAGCACCGAGCGCAAGTGGAGGGGTGAGCCCCCACCCAGGTAGACGAGAGGCGCCTGCCTTACTGCAGCCGCGTTGGCCTCGTCCTGCGCGTCGGCGCGGCTGAGCACCATCAGGCCCCGGGCGGTGGCGCCGAGCCCCGCGAACCAATCCTGGGCCCAGGCCACGGCGCGGTCGGGCCGCTCGTAGGCCGCCGCCG
The DNA here is from genome assembly GCA_050744085.1 of Acidimicrobiales bacterium. Taxonomy (GTDB): domain Bacteria; phylum Actinomycetota; class Acidimicrobiia; order Acidimicrobiales; family JAJPHD01; genus JAVKSL01. The sequence goes on along the minus strand of JBOGGU010000011.1, from coordinate 7,038 downwards.
TCGGCAGGACCAGCACCTCGCCCCCAGCTCTCCGGGCCAGCTCGGCGTCGAAGGAGCACCCCTCGCGCCACTCCCCGCCGCCTACCAGGGCGATGGTGCCGGACACCAGGGCAACGCTAGCGGTGCGCTGACCCGCCGGGCGCCCCGCAGCGAGCTATGGTGGCGCCCTTCCAGCCTCGGGGAGGGAGGTCGTGACCACAATCACAGCAGTTCGTGAGTGGGCACGGCGGTCCGGTGCAACAGGCTCTATTCCTAGATGGGCCGTGGGCACGCTGACTCTGGCCGGCGTGGCCGTCTCGGTGGCGGCGATCGGTTTCACGGTGGAGCGCCTGTCCCACAACGCCCTCAGCACGCACGGGCCGTTCGACCTGAGCGTGTACATGGCCGGGGCACGCGCCATCAGGTCGGGCAGCCCCCTCTACGGCCCCGCGTTCGCCGCCACCAGCCCCTCCCACTTCCCCTTCACCTACCCGCCCTTCGCGGCCATCGCCCTGGTGCCGCTGTCGTACCTGGCGCTGGGGCAGCTGGCGTGGGGTTGGGACATCGTGTCGTGCGTGGTGCTCGGCGGTTGTGTGAGCCTGGCGTTCCGGCCCCTTCGCCGGCGCCTCGGCTCGCCAGTTGCGGCGCTGGTGCTGACCAGCCTGGCGCTGATCGCCCGCCCAGTCTACGACGACCTGGTATACGGGCAGGTGGACGTGCTGCTCATGGGGGCGGCGGTCTTCGCCTGCGCCAGTCGCCGGTCCCGGCCTGGGCGGGCGACCCTGGTGGGGCTGGCGGCGGCCTTCAAGGTGGTGCCAGGGATCTTCATCGTCTACCTGGTCCTGGCGCGGCGGTGGCGGATGGCCTGGGCGGCCGCGGGGGCTTGGGCCGCAGCCACGGCGCTCGGCTTCGCGCTGCGACCTGGTGCCTCCGCCTCGTACTTCGGGCGTCTGCTGTGGCAGACCGGCCGGCCTGGCAACGCCAACTCCTTCCTCAACCAGTCCATGTGGGGGGTCCTGGGTAGGGCTCACCTCGGCCGCTGGGCCCTGCCAGCCCTGGCACTGGCCGTCGGTGCCGTGGTCATCGTGGGCCTGGCCCGATCGGTGAGGGCCTCCCGGCGCGGCGACGCGATGGCCGCGGTGGTGCTGGTGGGGCTGGTGAGCGTGGTGGCGTCGCCGATCTCGTGGATACACGAGGCCGTGTGGCTGGTCCCGGCGGCCGGGGTCCTGGTTGGCGACGGACGCCTGAGGGGTTTGCGGGAGCAGGGTGCCAGGTTCGCCGGCCTGGCCGTGGCGGGCGCGGCGGGTGTGGCCGTGGCGGGCCTGCTCGCGGCGGGCGTGCCCTACCTGGTCAGCCAGAGGCTGTCCCACGGGCCGCTGGCCCAGCTCGTGATGGACACCTACGGCATTGCTGCGGCGATCCTGGCACTGACCGGGCTCGGGCGACGCTCGACCGCAGCGGCCTCAACGCCGGTGCCGGATCGAGAAGCAGCGGTCGGCGAGGCTGCCGAAGGCGTAAGCGGGATAGCAGCCGTGGATCAGGCACCTGCAGCGCTCCGACCAGGCTAGGGCCGCAGGGTACGAGATCCGGTGGTGGACGGCCAGCACGCCGCCCTCGAACACCCGGTACTCGGCCCAGCTCCCCGGGAAGTCCTTGACGGCGGCCACCTCGATCCAGGGCAGGGCGCCAGTGGCGGCGAAGTGGCGGACCAGGTTGCGATGGGTGTGCCCGGCGGCATAGCCCACGATGGCTGAGCGGCGGGCCACCACGTCGACGAGTCCCTCGGAACCTGCCGGGGCGATGCCGAAATAGTCGTCCGGCCTGCCCGCCGAGGCGGGGTCCCAGGGGGGGTGGTGGCCGAGAACGATGACCGGCTGGGTGGCTGTCCTGGCTACCTCGTCGAGCCAGTCCAGCTGGTCGGGGGACACCTTGCCCCCGGCCCGTCCGGGCTCGCTGGTGTCGAGGATGGCAACGGTGAGCCCGGGCACGCTCACCAGCTGGGTCGGGGGACCGCTGAGCGGCGATTGCGGATCCACGACGTCGTGGTTCCCCAGGCAGGAGTGGAGCCGGTCTCCGAGTAAGGGCCGGTAGCAGGCCTCGAACGACGCCAGCTGGTGAGGTGAACCTTCGGCGGTCAGATCCCCTTTCGCGACCACGGCGTCAGGGTCGAGGGCCGCGATCTCGGCTGCGGCCGCGAGGCTCATGGTCTCGGGGTAGGGGGGCTCGCCGGGCAGGGCCTCGATGCCGGGGATGTGGTTTGGCCCTCCAGGCGCACCGACAGCACCGCAGGTGGTCTCCCCGAGGTGGGTGTCGTTGACGGTGCAGACCGTCGACAGCCGCTCGCCGGGGGGACGAGGGAGGGTCCGGGTGGTCAGGCCCGCGATCTCCACCTCCTGGCCAGGTGCCAGCCCGTCTCGGCGCAGGACCTGGGCAGGACGCTGAGATGTGGCCGGGAGGTGGACGACCACCTCGTCGTCGGCGACTGTGCTGATCTCGGGAGCCGGTCCTGTCGTCACCTGAGCCACTGGGGCGGGGTTTTGCGGCGAGGAGACCCGCTCGACGGGCCGCTGCTCGCCCAGCTCGACGGGCCGCCGCTCGCCCAGCTCATCTCGGGCCTGACCCACCGGCGACCCGAGAAGCGCCAGGCCGGGGGCCTGAGGGTCGGCAGGCACGGGGGGCCGTCGTCAGCGCTGGGACGGGGCCAACACGCCTCCACCGCGGCCACGATGGCCGCCAGCACCGCCGGGCTCGGGCCGTCCGGGCCGTCCGGGCCGGGCGCTGCCACCGGGCCGGGCGCGGCCACTAGCGCTTCACTACAGGGGGACGTTGCCGTGCTTGCGCTTGGGAAGCTCGGCCCGCTTGGACGCCAGCATCGCCAGGCTGCGGATCAGGACCCGCCGGGTGTCAGCGGGGTCGATGACGTCGTCGATGTACCCGCGCTCCGCGGCGACATAGGGATTGGCGTAGCGGGTGGCGTAGTCCTCCACCAACTCGGCCCGGCGCACCCCCGAAGCGCCCGCCTGGGCCAGCTCCCGGCGGTTCACGATCTCCACCGCGCCCTGAGGCCCCATGACCGCCAACTCGGCCGTCGGCCAGGCATAAGCCAGGTCGGCACCGATCGACTTGGAGCTCATCACGACATAGGCGCCGCCGTACGCCTTGCGGGTGACCACCTGGATCATGGGCACGCTGGCCTCGCAGTAGGCGTAGAGCAGCTTGGCGCCGTGGCGGATGATCCCGCCGTGCTCCTGGCCCGTGCCTGGCATGAAGCCCGGCACGTCGACGAAGGTGACAATGGGGATGTTGAAAGCGTCACAGGTACGCACGAAACGGGCGCCCTTCTCCGAGCTGTCGATGTCCAGGACACCGGCGAGCACGGCCGGCTGGTTGGCAACTATCCCGACCACCTTGCCGTCGAGGCGGGCGAAGGCGCAGATCAGGTTCAGCGCCCAGTGGGCGAAGTACTCGACGCAGACGCCCTCGTCCACCACCGCGCTGATCACCGAGCACATGTCGTAGGGCTGGCTCGGGCTGTCGGGCATGAGGCTGCTCAGCTCTGGGGAGCCACGGAGAGGGTCGTCGCCTGGCGTGACGACCGGGGGGGACTCGAGGTTGTTCGACGGCAGGTACGAAAGGAGGCGGCGCACGTCGGCGAGGCACGCCTTCTCGTCGGGTGCGACGAATGTGGCAACCCCGGACTTGGTGGCGTGGCTCATGGCCCCTCCCAGGGCCTCCAGGGTCACGTCCTCCCCGGTGACGGTCTTCACCACGTCTGGCCCGGTGATGAACATGTGGGAGGTCTCGCGGACCATGAACACGAAGTCGGTCATCGCAGGGCTGTAGACGGCCCCCCCGGCGCAGGCGCCCAGGATCACGGAGACCTGCGGGATGACACCGGACGCCGCTGCATTCCTTCGGAATATGCCTCCGTAGTAGTGAAGACCCACGACCCCCTCCTGGACCCGCGCGCCCCCGCCGTCGTTCAGCCCGATCAGCGGGGCCCCCACCGAGGCGGCCAGGTCCATGACCTTGTGGATCTTCTCACCCGACACCTCCCCGAGCGAGCCGCCCATCACGGTCGGGTCTTGGCTGAACACGCACACCTGCCTGCCGTCGATGGTCCCGAAGCCGGTGACGACCCCGTCGGTGTACGGGCGGCTGTCCTCCATGCCCATCCCCTGGGTGCGGTGACGGGCCAGCATGTCCAGCTCCTGGAAGGTGCCCTCGTCCAGCAGGTGGTCGAGGCGTTCCCGGGCGGTCATCTTGCCCCTGGCGCGCTGGCGCTCGATAGCCCGGGGCGACCCGGCCTCCAGCGCCTCGGCCCGGCGCGAGGCGAGGTCCTGCAGGCGGGCGCTCATCGGGTTCTCGGGCATCGGCTGCCCAGGCTACCGGCGCCCGTCCGCCAGGGCACCTTAGGATCCCGGGGCTGAACTTGGCAGGATTCTGTACCCCTAGAGTACAGAATCCTGCCAAGTTCCGCCGGGGCTGGCGGGACACGGGCCGGGGTGAGTGGGCACGGGGCTGGCGGGCCACCGGGCAAGATTGCTATCAGATGCCGGTGCGCTCGGCTCGGGGCTGGGAGGGGTCGTAACGATAGGGCATGAGGGCGCCGGGCGGGACCGTGCCCAGCCTGCCTGCCTGGAAGTCCTCGAACGCGGTGGCCAGCTCGGCTCGGGTGTTCATCACGAACGGGCCGTACATCTCCACCGGCTCGCGGATCGGCTGGCCGCCGAGCACCAGCACCTCCAGCGGGGAGCTGTCGGCGGCCCGCAGCGAGAGCCAGTCCCCGGAGCCGAGCACTACCAGCTGGCCTGAGGTGACCAGCGCTCCCTTGGTCCCCACCTGTCCCTCGCCCGCGAGCACGTACACGAGGGCGTTGAAGGCGGGGTCCCAGGGGACCCGGAGCAGTGCTCCGGGCGGGAGGGTTGCGTGGACGAGCGCCATGGGCGAGTGGGTGGAGCCCGGTCCCCGATGCCCGCCCACGTCCCCGGCAATCACCCTCAACAGGCTCTCGCCGTCGGGCGAGGCCACCAGTTCCACCTGGTTGGCCTCGATTCCCTGGTAGGCCGGCGGGATCATCTTGTCGCTCGCCGCCAGGTTCACCCACAGCTGGATGCCGTGGAACAGCCCGCCAGACACGACCAGTGCCTCGGGCGGCGTCTCGATGTGCAGGATCCCCCCGCCAGCGGTCATCCACTGGGTGGCGCCGTCGGTGATCAAGCCCCCTCCGCCGTGGGAGTCCTGGTGGGCGAAGGTCCCGTCGATCATGTAGGTGACCGTCTCGAATCCCCTATGGGGATGCCACGGAGTCCCCTTGGGCTCGCCTGGCGCGTAGTCCACTGCGCCCATCTGGTCCATATGCACGAAGGGGTCCAGCCTGGCGATAGGCACCCCGGCAAAGGCACGGTGCACGGGGAATCCCTCCCCCTCCAGCCCGGTGGGCGCGGTGGTCACCAGGTCCACGGGGCGCTCGGTGCTGTCAGCGGGCGGGGCGGGGAGCTTCGGCAGGGTCAGGAGATCGGCGCTGACTGCGGGCATGTCGTGCACCTCCAAGGTAGTTGTGTCCGCAAGTATACCTGGCCGAGGACCGGGTCGGTCACAGGGTGGCCGTAGCCACTGTCTGGCGTTCGGAATTCAACAGCTTGACGCCGACGACCTGGCTGGGGTCGATGGACAGGGTGGAGCTCCAGGAGCGGTAGCCGCTTGAGACGGTAAAGCTTCCGAGCAACAGTGTGCTCCCCCGCTTGGTCTCGAGCTCGCAGGTGACCCGGGTTGGAGGGCCGTCGGCCTCGACGGTCATGAGCACCCACGACGGCTGGCCCGAGTACACCAGCACCTGGCCCACCTCTTGGCCCCGATCACGCAACACCGCGCCCGAGATCCCCCGGCCACCGAGCGCAGCGACCACGCCAGGGTGGCCCACCTGGAAGCCGTTGCTCCCAACAAAGCTCAGCCCCAGGCCCGCACCGAGTGCCGCCAGCGCCACCGCTGCTGCCAGGCCCACCGCCGGCCAGCGCCGCCAGGGAGACAGCGCTTTTCGGGAACGGGTGGGTTGCCCGCCAGCCAGCACACGAGCCTCGAACCCGGCTGGGGGCTCGGCCTCGGGGGCGAGAGAGAGGAGCGAGTCTCCGAGGTTTGCCATTTCCTCGACCAGCTCCCGGCAAGGCGCGCAACTATCAAGGTGGGCCAGCGCGTTGGCCCGCTCGATGCCCACCAGCACTCCCAGGCCCAGCTCGGGGGCCATGGCCTGGACCTCACTGCAAGACATCGACCGCATCCTCCCGCCGCTGCTCACGACGCCGACCCCTCCTCGACCATCAGTGCGCGCAGCTTGAGCATCCCTGCCCGGATGCGGGTCTTGGCGGTGCCCAGCGGAATCGCCTCGGCTGTGGCCACTTCCTGGGCGGTCTGGCCGTAGAGGGAGGCGAGCACCAAAGCTCGGCGTTGCTCCACCGGCAGCATGGCGAGGGCCCGTCGCAGCCCTGAGGCGGCATCGTCCCGGACGGCCTCTTCCTCAGGTCCGGTGGCGGGTTCGCACAGGTCCGTCAGCGTGCCCGGGTCGGTGGGGATGGCCTTGCGCACGCGAAGGGAGTCGATCGCCAGGTTGCGGGTGATCGAAAGGACCCAGGTTGCCACCGACCCCCGGCGGGGATCGAAGACCGCGGCATGTCGCCAAGCCCGCAACAGGGCCTCTTGGGCGATGTCCTCGGCCAAGCCCGAGTCGCCCACCAGGCTGAGCGCAAGGCCATAGACCCGGCGTTGGAACCTCCGGACGAAGGCCACGTCCATCCCGGCCTCACCCAGGGCCATCCCGGCCAGGACTGCCTCGTCGGAAAGCCCGTCGATCGCCGGCCGGCGTGGGGACATGACCGAGCATACGTGGCTGGACCCTCCAGGGATTGCATTGGACTCAAATGTCCCCGTCGCCATCGGTCTGGCCTCCGTTGTTGTCGCCATCGCCGTCACCCCCGTTGCCCTGGGGGATCCCCGAAGTGGTCGGGGGAGCGGGCTGGGTGGTCGGGGGAGCGGGCTGGGTGGTCGGGGGAGCGGGCTGGGTGG
>JBOGGU010000010.1:0-38281 GCA_050744085.1 Acidimicrobiales bacterium | reverse complement strand
TGGAGAGGATGTCTGCGCAGGGAGGGTCACAGGTGAGTAATCTGGTAGCAGGGATCACGTCGGGCTCGACCAGAGGGGAGGCAGCAGATCGTGCAGCCAATTCAGACCTATGACGGCTCCTACGATGCCGCCCGGGCCGCCGCGTTGTCAGGAGTGCCGATCTCGACTGTCTACGACTGGGCACGCAAACGCGTGGTTGCCCCGAGCATCGCCTCCGAGCGCCCCAAGCTGTGGTCGTACGCCGACCTCATGGCCTTGCGGATCGTCTCGTGGCTCCGCCATCCCAAAGATGGCCCCGACGACGGCTTTCCTGCCAGCCCGATGGGCGCTGTCCGCTCGGCCCTGGTCCGGCTCGGAGCGCTCGGCATCGACCTGTGGTGGCCGAGCTCCTCGCAGGTCTCGGACGGTACGAGCGAAGGACATGGCAGCACGAACCCTCCCTCGACGCGCCCCATCGCTATCGTCGGGCTTGCAGCTATGACGTGTTCATCCCGCTGCCGATCGTAGGGCTCCAGGTATCGCTGCCGGGGTCGGTTGCGGCGTCGGTGTCCGAAGCCGAGGCAGTGATCCATGAGCTCAACGCTGGGAGCCACCCGGCCCTGGCGCCACTTGCAAGGCTGCTGCTTCGGACGGAGTCGATCGCGTCCTCGAAGGTCGAGGGCCTACAGGTCGACGCAAGGGCCCTTGCCCGAGCGGAAATGTCGAGCGAACTCGGCCCACAGGTCGCGCCGACAGCGCTCGAGGTGCTCGGGAACATCGACGCCATGCAGCTGGCCATCCAGAACGCGACCGCCGAGGAGTCCGTGGGAGTGCCCTGTCGCGCCCGCCCAGGCACGCCGGAGTGCACCACACCGGCCCGCAGGCCACAACCCGCCAAGGTAGAGCACGCCCCCTCGCTGGTCTGGATGCTCCGGGTGAACACGATGGCCCGATCCTCTGCGGCCAGCGCAGGCGCAGGTTGCTCTTCAAGGCCGGCCAGGCCATCTCCGAAGGTGTGCCATCGCCGACTTGCGAAGGCTCGGCGAGCGCCAGGTCGTCGGTCTCGAAGGCCTCTTGCCCCGTCACCTGTACCGCTACGACCTCGCGCTTGACCGCGTCCTGGACCCCACCGATGAGGAAGGGCGAGCCAACGGGGGCATCGGGCTGGATTCCCTGATCGGTCGCGACTGGGCTATCTGCCAGGAGTTCGGGGCGACTGCTCACGCTCTTGGCGTGCAGGCGATCATCTCGCCCTCAGCCACCGGGGTCGACACGGTTCTGGCGTTGTTCCTACAGCACCTTGGCCTCGGGACGGTCGACCCGCACTTGGTTGAGGAGTGGGGCACCGTGGGTGATCTGGCGGGCGACGAGGAACCAGTCGAGTGACGTTTTGTGACTCACAAGAAGCCTCGGGCGGGACTCAACGGCACTCAATGGGTACCTGACGAGGCGGTTCAGTCCGAGGGTTCGAGGCCCTTTCCCTCCACGAAGGAGCAGTTCAAAGGTGCTGCACCATCTGGCAGAGCTGGCGATCGGAGGCCAACTGGGCCAAAGGTGGAGCCAAAGGCGAGCTTGATCACCGCTCCGCCGTTCGCGTGGCGAGCCCGCACATTCCGCGGAATCGTCCCTACTAGATAGCTCCCGTTGCGCCCGCCGGCGCTGGGCAGCGACCAGCTGCCCATAGAGATCCTTGGTCGTCCGGATCGCGCTTTGACCCGACGCCTCGCTCACCACCTCCAACAGCACGCCTGGGCAAACATGATGATCGGGTTGGCTTCACCGAAGGGCGGTTTCGTGAAGGAAACCAGCGGCGCGGAGGCAACCCGCGCGGTGCCTCGCGGACCCGTTTGCTGGCAAGGTCCCGACCCCTTGCCTCAGCCGCCGTAACGAGCCTGGGCGGTCTGCTTGGACACCCCGAGCATGGCAGCTATCGCCGCCCACGAACACCCCTGTTCCCGGGCGGCGTGCACCGCAGCGACCAGCTCGGCGTCCGAAGCCACGGACCGGCGAAAGGCCTCCGCGACTCGTCGCAGGGGCTCGGCATCTCGCCAATCGGGTTGCGCATCCTGGTTGGCGATCCGGTCGGCGATCTCGGCGACCACTCGCTCCTTCTCGGCAAGGGTTCGGGCCATTCTCACTCCTTTGGCGGTTGGAAACGGCGGGGCGAGCGGTCATCGCGTGGATAACGACGGGGCCGTCTTCGGTATCCAGGATCCCAACCTCGATCATGTTGACCGCCCGGGCGGGGCCGAGAGACAGGGCGACCGCGTCTTCCCCCGGGTCCTGAGCAACGGCGATGAGGTTGCGTAGCGCGTGCCGGATGTCCTCCTTGGCGATGTCGTGTCGGTAGGCGCTGGCCACATTGGGCGCCTCCCAAAGCACGACCACGACAGCATACCCTGACAACTGTTGTGTGCTGCTACTCGCCCGGCGCCCCGACGTGGCCGGCCGTAAGAAGATCGACGGGCGAAGGTGCCCCGGTGCGCCACCAGGCACCGGTGTCGGGCCATGCGATCCTCTCGCCCAGAAGGGTGCCGATCCGGGCAGCCTCGGAATCCAGCCCAGGCGAGGTCGTGGGGCCTTAGGCTCCGGCGTCGCTGCGCCAGGTGTCGCTGCGCCAGTGCCAGCACAGGCTCGGGCCTGGCCGCCCCGACAGCCCCTGGTGTCGGGGTCGATCTCGGCGAGCGCCTGATCGAGGCGCACGACGATCGGGTCCCACCCCTTCCCGTGGCTGATCCAGCGACGGTAGTTCTCGGGGATGCGCTGCATGATGGCGACCAGGCCGTCTCGCCCTTCGCCGGCGCCTGGGGGTACCTGGATGTGGTGAAGGATGGGGTCGATGGAACGGGCGGGTTCCTCGGGAGTGCCATTCGACTCGGTCATGTCCGCAGTACCGCGCCACAGGACGAGGTTGTTGAATGTTAGGTTTGGTGGCCAGCCGCCACGCTTACCCGCACGCGGCGCTGGCCTGGCTGGCGTAGCCCTGGGCCTGGTTGACCTGGTTCTGGGCGGCGGCCGCGGCGGCCTTGGCTGCGCTGTTGGCTGCGTTGAGGGCGGCGGTCGCACCCTGTTCGGCTCCCGAGATCGCTCCCGTGCCCGGGATCCCGCCGAAGGGCATGTAGTTGGGGTCGGCTTGGTGAGCGCTGGCGAGGGAGGCCGCGTCTCTCTTTAGGCTCCCGAGGTCGTTGTTCAAGCTGGTGATATCGGAGCTGATCGAGCCGGTATCGCCCTCGATCGTTCCCTGATCGCCCTGCACCGTCCCAGCATCACCCTCCACTGTCCCCGCGTCGCCCTCACAGTTCAGTGACGAGGAGCCTTCCTTCTGGACGACGTGGAGGTCTGCGAGGGCATGTTGGACATCCTTGGCTCCGCTTGCGAGGTCGGTGGTGAAGGTTGTCTCGTCCCTCTTGAGGGCGCTCTCGTCTCCGGCCAGACTCTGTATGTCGGATGTGACGGCTTGGGCGTCCTGGGTGACCTGGTTGTCGGCGGCTTGCTGGGCGGCGGCGGCTTGCTGGGCGGCCTGGGCGGCGGCGGCTTGCTGGGCGGCCTGGGTGGCGGCGGCTTGCTGAGCAGATTGGGCCTGGTTGACCGTGCCTTGGAGGGTAGCTACGGCATGGTTGAAAGCGGCGGCATCGGAGGCGTGGAGGGCTAGCTGGTCAAGGCCTCCCTGGCTGTTGGGTATGGCGAGGGAGATGGTCCCGCCGGAGATCGTGCCGGACAAGCTTGACACGAACCCGGCGTGCAGGGTCAGCTGCCCGCCCTGCTCGGTCCCGGTGACGGCTCCGCTGTTGGTGTCGAGATGGGCCGGGTTGGACTGGTCGATGGAGGTCACACTGAGGGTTCCGCTGACCTGGCCCCCGACGATGGTGTCTTGTAGAAATAGGGCCTCAGTGTTGGAGGCGTAGAGGTATCCGGGCTCGCTTGCGGCGTTGCCTGCCCCTGTTACCGCTGTGGTCGCAACGGTTGCTCCGCCTGTGGCCGTTCCTCGAGTCCCGCATGCGGTGAGTACTAGTGCAAGGGCCGTGAGGGCTATTGCCTGTGTCGCTGTCGCCCTATTGATCATCGCTGTCCTCGGCTGGGGCGAGGCAAGGCACGGCGCATCTGAGGCCTATCTCTGATGGGGTGCGGCACTGAGGTTATGGCTGTGGCCTTGCGTGGCGGGCACCGCTACGGCTCGGTCCCTGCCCTGAGGATAGTGCCTGGTGCCATCGTGGGCTCCGGCCGGTCTTCGGAGAGAAGGCACCCGCGCGGTGCCTCGCGGACCCCTGCGCTGGCGAGGTGCCCACCCCTGCCTCAAGCGCCGTAACGATGCTGGGCGGTCTGCTTGGACACCCCGAGCATGGCAGCTATCGCCGCCCACGAACACCCCTGTTCCCGGGCGGCGTGCACCGCGGCGACCAGCTCGGTCTCCGAAGCCACGGACCGGCGGAAGGCCTCCGCGGCGCGTCGCAGGGGCTCGGCGTCTCGCCAGTCGGGTTGCGCATCCGGTAGGCGCTGGCCACAATGGGCACCTCCCAAAGCTCCACCACGACAGTATGTCCTGAAAGGCTGTCGTGTGCACTGCTACTCGCTCGGCTCCCCGGGTCGATCTGGCCGGGCTGGTCGTAGGCCAGATGGAGTAGCGAGTAGAGGACGAAGGCTGCTTCGAGGTTTTGGGTGACGGCAAGCTGCTGGCCAGCGTTGTCGGCGACGACCCCACACTCTCGTCCGCTGCCACGGCTCCCCAACACCCAACGCCAGGGTTGCTTGGGCTGGCGATCCGTGACTACGACGACAGGCGCCGTCTCCGTGGCCTTGGCATAGGGGTAGTCGCAGGACCAAATGATGGCGACCCGCTCGCCGGGCGTGCTCGGGTACAGGTCAGCGTAGGCCTGCTCCTTACCCTCCGGTCCCCTTCTTGGGTGGGCGGTTGGGCGGGTCAGCGGCCGCCCTAGCAAGCGATGGGCGACCAGGAAACTGGGTACTCCGGGGGGGTGACAAGCACTGGGTGGACGGCGGGCTCTCTGCTCGGGCCGCCGAGCGGGGGGACTCGATAGGCTCCGGCTGTGAGCTTGCGAGGGGCGAGGGGCGAGGGTCTAGGGGCTACGGATGTCTGAAGGCAGCGACCCCTATGAGGTGTTGGACATCGGCAAGAACGCCACCCAGGAGCAGGTCGAGGCCGCCTACCGACGGCTGGTACGGCTCACTCACCCCGATGTCGGCGGCACGAGCCTGCTGTTCCGCCAGGTAAAGGACGCCTACGACACGCTGTCCGACCCGACCCGCCGAGCCAAACACGACCTTGGCGAAAAGGATTCGACCGAGCCGACCGTGACACCCCAGTCTGGGTCGGGGTGGACGCGCGTGGACGATCCCCAGACCGCGGGCAGTCCGCCGCCAGGGGGAGGGTACCCTCCACCCAAGCCTGGCCCAACCTCGCCGCCTCCCTCGGCGGGCACAACCAATCCGGAGCAACCGTTTTCGGGTTGGGATGCTCCAGGTTGGCCCGGCCAGGGCTACGGACCCCCGGGCGGCGGTTCGTCTCCCGGAAGCTGGCCCACCCCGCCCCCAAGGACATACATCCCGTCGGACGCGCCTATTCAGCCGCAAGGAGGCGTCTGGGCGTCGCGTCCATGGCTGGTCCCGACCACCGTGGGTGTCGTGCTCCTTGTTCTCGGGACACGAGTTGCCGGTCTCGGCGGCGTGGGGTTCGTGCTCATCGTGGTCGGGTTGGTCGCCGCGGCCGGCTCACGTCGGGTGCGAGCACGTCTGGCACTTCGTCATGCGCAGGTGGGCCACGCCGACTACATGGACGCAACCACCTTCGAGCACTTCGCCGCCGAAGCTCTCCGGGCGAATGGATACCGGGTCGACCACGTGGGCAGAGTCGGCGACTTCGGAGCGGATCTCGTGATAACCGGCCCGATCGGTCGCTCGGTGGTACAGGTGAAGCGCAACGCAAGTAACGTCGGCGTCAACGCGGTGCGAGAAGCGGCAGCCGCCCGAGCGCATTACGGCACCGAGGGCGCCATCGTTCTGACCAACTCCTATTTCACCTCGCAGGCGGGTGCGCTCGCTCGATCTAACGGAGTCGAGCTCTGGGACAGAGCCACCTTGATCCGCCTCGCATCCGAGAACCTCTCCCGTGCCCCGGCGGCGGCTTCTACCGTGCTCGCTCTCGAGTTCGCCGCCGGAATGGCGGTGATCGGCAGATTGCTTCTGGCCACAAACGCCAACGCGGCGAAGCGTTGCCGGCCTGGTCGACGACGCCGACGGTAGGAGGTGGCAGACATGGCTCAGACCCCCGTGCCTCGACCGCCTGGGCGGACCCCAGCCGTTGCTGGCGGGGAGCGGAGCGCTCCCGGCTCGATCGACTACGTAACCGCAGATGCAGTCGGCTTCGAACATATCCCTGCAGCAGTCGTGGATGCGCTGGCCGGCGTCCTGGTCGGCCCGCCGATCGCTGCGGACGCCGACCCGCCCGTCGCAAAACGTCGATCGGACGGCACCTGCTACCAGCAGGCCACCGGATGGTGGGCGGGCGGGGACCGGTATGTGACCGTCGACGCCCGCCGGCCCCTCGCTCCAGGCGACGGCCAGAAACTGAAGCCAGTGAGCGGGTGGAGGATCGACGGGACGGTCAGCCACTTCAATCCGCGAGTTATAACCTCCTACTCGCAGTGGCGTTTCGATCCGGGAGGGCCTACGACAGCAGGTACGCCACTCCAAGCTGATGATCCGCTCGACGTCCTGCCCGGCGAGCTGACGAGGCCAATCCGCGACGCCGATGCGAGCGCTTGGCGTGTATACGGTCGAGGATGGGCTGAGGAGACAATCGTCGCCTCGCTGAACAAACCGGACCGAGTCCTTATCCTGAAGGCTCAGCGACGGGCGACTTCCCGGCGAGCCTTGGACAGCACCGATTGGCATGCAGTGACTCTCGATGCCCCGATCGTGTGGGTCCAGGACCTCTCCACCGACTCCAACGGCCAAGTTGTGCTTGGCGATGCGGTGCGACCGCCGACAAAGCCCCCCGGTCCGGCTCCAGGCCCGTCCGTAGGGCCGGGCCAATAGTCCCGAAGTTGCGGGCTCTCGGCTATGGCTCAACTCCACCCGTCATCCTTGAAACAAGCTGAAGAGCACCAAGCTGGACCGGCCGCCGAGGCGCTCAAATCAGCGCGGGCGGGGGACACGGTTGCCGGCTACTGGGGCATCTCGTCGGCCTCCGAGCGCCACCGGCGCAGCTTCAGGTGTTCCAGCGACCAACAGCAGGCCAGGACCTCGGCCCGCTGCGACACCGAAAGGACCGACCACCATCGGCCCCCAAGCTTTGGTGCGGTCTAGCTCATGGCAAGCAACTCGCCAAGGCTCTTGAAATAGCGTGCGTGGGTTACCTCAAGTGCCTCGCGAGGCTCCGCCCCCAGCACCACGACCTCAAGCCCGCTGGCGAACCCGTGCCTCTCCTCCAGCTCGAACCGCTGCTTCAGGGCCTCGGCCTCGTCGTCGAATCGACCCTCCTCTACGATCTCGCCATGTCGGCGGTCATAGACGAGCAGGAAGTAGCGCACTGAGGAGAGCTTAGTCTTAGTCTTAGTGGACCGAAGAGGCCCCCGGCGATCAGCCTGAAGCCTCCTCGCGTGCCAGAGCCGTCAGAAGCCACTCCATGGATGCAACTGCCTCTCGCTTGAGCTTGTCCACGATCGTCTCACTGGTCTTCAGGCGGGTGGTCGGGTGATAGCCCAGTTCCCGGAGTGCGCTTGCAACCTCGTCCTGGGAAGCCCGGTGACCCGCAACCACTTCGTTGAGATGCTCGCAGCCGGTCGCCCAGCCGGTCGACCTGAGCCTTTGACATCGGGAGGGGCACCCAGCGAAGACTACCCAAGGAGGCTCCTGGATGGCCTTGAACACCGGCTAGTACGCCGTCCAGCCGACGCCAGCCTGTCGCATTGTGTCAACGGAACTCTGCAAAACGCCCCCTTACAGCGCCTCACGCGCTCCCGTGGCCACGCCCGAAACTTAGCTCTGAGCTTCCCAAACGGGACTACACATGTGTCCGCAACATGGCGCGGAGCACACTGGCAGTCAAGAGGTCCCGCCCATTCCCGACCCCGCCAGCTATCTCACAGGCCCAAGAACGCACGGAGGATGCTCCGAACGGCGGCGAGCTCCTCTGGAGTGACAGCGCCGAGATGACTGACCAGACGCTGGTATGCCACAGCTCTGGTGTCTTCGGGGCGGGCGAAGGACGGGATCGTGCTCAGGCCTGACAAGGCCGAGGTGATCGGGATCTGATGGCGCAGGTGGCGGTCCCGGGTGGTCAGCGGTACCACGAACGCGACGGCATGCGGCAGCATCAGGTGCAGCGGCCCTGAGACGATGACCACTGGACGGCGTCCCGCCTGTTCCGAGCCAATGACCGGGCTCAGATCGGTCAGCCATGTATCGCCGGGCTGCAAGGACTGGTTCACTCGTCATCCAGGCGGTCGCCGGCGGTGGTCTCCCACTCGGCCAGCTCGTCCACGTAACCGGCCCATCCTTCCGTATCGGCCTGAAGCCGGGTGTAGTCCGCCTGGACACCCTCCCAGAACCTTGCCTTCTCGGCCTCGTCCAGCGCCCGAGCGAGCTCGGCGTCCATGGTAACGTGATCGTCCTCAGCGAGCCTCTTGAGCCTGTTCCGGGTCTCCACGGAGACCTTGATGGTAGTCATTGCCGTCATACTCAGAGTATACATAAGCACGGACTTGAACGGTGCGGATACGGGGAGCTGCGAGCAGGACTCGGGCCTGCGAGCACGATCCGTACGTGGAGGGGCTAGTTGGGCCACGCCAGCAGCTCGCAGGCCTGGGCAGGCGGGGACGACGCAGGCAGTCTCTCGACCGCATCGGCGACGGTCGTGACCTCCCCGATGAAGGTCTCGTGCGCTCCCCAGGCAGGGTCCTCCACCGTGGCCTCGACAAAGAGGACGGCGAAGCGTGCCGGGCGCCCGTCGGCCTTGAGCCGGAGCACCCGGCCCATGCGCTGGATCATCTGGCGCCTCGACCGGCTAGCCCCCAGGATCACCGCCAGGTCGGCCGCGGGTACGTCGATGCCCTCGTCCAGCACCCGTGGGGCACAGATCACATCCAGCCCTCCAGCCCCGAAGCGCTCCAGGACCTCCCTTCGATCCCGCCCCGCCACGCCGGAGTGCACCGCCCCCGCCCGGAGTCCGCATCCCGCCAGAGTCGAGCTCGCATCCTCGCTGGCCCGGATGCTCTGGGTGAACACGATGGCCCGATCCGCTGCGGCCAGCGCCGGCGCCAAGCCGGCCAGTGCGGAGACCTTGGCCGGGGTGTCCGCCAGCAGGCGCCGCCGCTCCAGCTGGGCCGTCCGGTATCCCCTGGCGACCCCGGCCCCGGCGCCGTCGGACTCGGCGAGGTGGTTCACCTCTTTCATGAAGACGTGGAACGGCTCCGGGGTGACCCCGTAGGAGCCGACCAGCTGGGCCCTGAGGCGTCCCATCACCCGGCTCAGGTCCTCGTACAAACACCGTTCCGCCTCGCTGAAGGCCACCCCGACGAAAACCACCGAGAAGCGCGCCGTCACCCCGTCGGCCACCGCCCGCGCGTAGCCCATGCGGTAGCAGGTCGGCCCGAAATACGGGTCCAGCCACGCCAGGTGACCCTCGTCGTCCCGGGCGTAGGTGGCGCTCAGCCCGAGGCGCCGCTCGAATCGGGCATCCAGTGCCAGGCGATTCATCCTGCTCCCGTAGCGGTGGCACTCGTCGGCCACCAACAGGCCGCCCCGCCGGATCGGCCGCACGTCCAGCGACCGGGCGCTGTTGACGACCGCCACCACCACGTCGTGAGTGCAAAGGGTATCGCCGCCACCGGCCCCCATCAGGCCCACCCCGGTGCCCGGCGGCAGCCACCCCGACAGCTCGCCCACCCGGTGGTGAGCCAGCTCCATGGTCGGCACCAGCACCAGCACCTGGCCCCGCGCCCCCAGCTCCCCCAGCGCTGCGGCCACGCCGAGGCGGGTCTTGCCGGTCCCGGTGACTGCCTCCACCACCCCGCGCCCGCCGGTTGCGGACCACGCCGCCAGGGCTTCGGCCTGCCAGGCGCGCAGGGCGAGCGCGGGCAACCCACCGGCGTGGGTGGGCAGGGGTCTCAAGGAGGAATCGGGCATATTTCGCCAAAGACCAGCGCCCACCAGCTCGCAGTTTGCTCCCGCCAGCCACCACCTGTCCCCCCCGTCGCAGCGGAACCGGCCGTGCCCGCCGTAAAGTGCCTTGCTCACCGTGGCAGTGCGCTTGCCCAGCGCCTCGGCAAGCTCGGGGGCGCTCGACCCCGGCCGGGCCGCCAGCGCCACCTCCAGGTCCTCGGTGAGCACAGCTCAGCCCTCGGTTGGTTCCTCGTCCTCAGGGCTGAGGTCCAAGGTGAGCTCGGACGCGGTCATCTCCGGGGCATAGCCAGGGTCGAGGCGGCGCAGGTCCCACTCGTTGATCCAGCCCCGGACGTACTGGCGCATCCGGTTGGATGGCAGGCGCTCCAGGCCGGCGACATCCGGGGGGCTCCATCCGTAGGCCTCGGCGTGGATCTCCTTGAGCGCGGCGTAGGTGCGGTCGAGCTCATCCTGGCCCGGAGGCTGGAGGGGGACCTGGTCGCGTTCGAGCACCCTCATCCCGGCCTCCGCCTGGGCGGCCAGCAACTCGTCCTCCGCGGTGTCCTTCAGGCGGAGGCGCTTGGGGATCAGCTCGGGATCGTTTTTACCCACCAGGACCTGGGTCTCGAAGTCGTCGACCGTCGTCAGCACCGCGCACAGCGGGGCACCTGGGTCGTCGCGCTCCCCGCGCACCCAGCGGGCAACCTCGGCATAGGAGCGTGCCCGCTGGAGCTGGACGTAGCGGCCGATCAGCTCCACCTCGTCGATGAGGACCACCCAGCCAGAGAAGCCCGCTGCGCGCGTCAAGCGGGCTACAAAGCGGAACCTCTGGCGCGACAGGTCGCGCTGGCTGACCTTGGCCAGCGGGTAGGTCCCGGCCGCCCCGGTCTCCTTCAGCCGGCGGCGCAGGTCGGCCACCGGTATGGGGTCGCCGGCCCAGAACCTCACGATCGCCTCCCGCAGCTCCTCGTCCCCGCGGTTGTACTCATGGAGGAACAGCGTCGCGGCGAAACGGCTGTCCACCGGCGAGGTGTCCTGGTGCACCCACCGGTACAGGGCGGCATACGCCTGCGAGTCCACCTTGAGGCCGACCGCCAGCTCGTCGATGGCGGAGCCCGGACGGCCCGGCACCTTGGCCGACTCGATGGCCGCCCGAAACACCTTGGCCGGGTCGTATAGCGGGGTCTCTTTGGAGATGATCACCTTGGAGACCACGAAACGCCTGCTCAGCGCCAGGTGGGCCAGGTGCTCCAACACGTGGGACTTGCCCGTCCCGAACCCACCTCCAATGAGCATCCCACCAGGTGGTTGCACCCCCGGGTCGGGGGCGCCCGCCGCACCGTCGGATGAGGCGCTCGCCGGGTCGGCGGTGACCGTGCCGCTCGACCGGGCCACCGAGTCGAGAAGCTGGGCGAATCGGTCCTCCACTCCTACCTGCATCGACCCGAGCACCTCTACCGCATCTCGGTTGGGCACGCCCGCCCTCAGCGCCTCGAGGGCACGACGACGCTGGACGGAGCGCTCAGGCACCCGGGGCCCCGACAGTGGGAGGGGCGAGCCGGAGCAGCGACGAGAAAGGGTTGTCCCGGTGCCGGTCCCTCACCTCGTCGAAGATCCGCAGCTTGAGGGCCTGGTAGGCATCGAGCCCCCGGTTGTGGTCGGTGAGCAGCTCCGGCGCGGCGATGACTGCCACGAAGCAATGGGCCAGCTCGTCGGTGTTGTCCACCAACTGGCGCATCACCTCGTAGGCATCGAGCAGCGCTCCCTTGGTGTAGTAGTTGCCCTGGCGCTCCTCCGGGCTCGGGCGCCGGGCCGTGCCCAGGCGGCGGACGTCGAGGACCAGGAGCAGCCCGGCAGCGTCGTTGGCCGACAGCCAGTGAGCCAGGGAGAACAACATCTGGCGGGCGTTGTGGCGGGCGATCTTGCGAAAGATGAGGGCGGACCTCAGGGCCGAGATCTGGCGTAGGTCCCCCGTGAGCCAGTCCAGCACGGCGGAATGCTCTGCCTCGGCAACCTGGCCGGTGCGGAGCTGCGCCTGGCAGAGGCGAAGCATGGCGATGCGGAACTCCTGGACCATGCTGTAATCGCGGTACACCCTTTGCTGAAGGGAGCGGTCGACGTCACGCTTGAGCTCACGGGCATCGACTCGATGGTGGGCCGCTACGAGGTCGAGGGAGAGGTCGGAGCTGTCCGAGGGTGGCGGGTACCCGGCGTCGTCCAGGGCGCGCCGGCAGGTGACCGCCGCCAGGCCGTCCCAATCCACCTGGCGGGCCACCGCGAAGAAGACCTGTTCCAGCAGGTGCACCCGAGCCGACGCGGCATCGACGCCTGCCACCACGTACCCGGCCTCGGAGCCGATCAGGCCGAGCCGCTCCGTGACGGTGGCCGCCACTGGCTCGTCGGGCACGACTACGAACTTGACCGCAGCCCCGCCACCGTCCACGAACCCGCGGAGGTACTCGCACTCCAGGACCTCAAGGCAGTCG
This sequence comes from Acidimicrobiales bacterium, assembly GCA_050744085.1. Lineage (GTDB taxonomy): Bacteria > Actinomycetota > Acidimicrobiia > Acidimicrobiales > JAJPHD01 > JAVKSL01. The sequence continues at coordinate 25,697 of JBOGGU010000010.1, read as the reverse complement.
TCGAGGGCGATCACCTGCCTGAGCCCCTCGGAGCGGGATCCCCTGGCTGGACGGAGGCAGGCTGGACGAAGGCAGGTTGGACGAAGGCGATGGCCGCGTAGATCTTCGCCTGGCCGCCGCGGGTGACGGTGGTGAGCACGGGCGCATTCCGCGTGGTCGCGCTCGCCGGGAGGGTCAGTCGCCGGCCATCCTTCACGTTGACAATCCCGGTCTGGTCGAGCAGGTACAGGTCCCGTGCCAGCTCCTGGCGGGTGTAGGCCCGGGCGGCACCGGGGCGCAGGGTCAGCACCCGGTGGACATCGCTGAGCTTGACCGGCACGCCAGGACGCCCGCCGATGAAGGCGACCGCCAGGTCGTAGGCCGCGGCGAGGCTCTCGATGAATGCCTCCGGCCGGGCAAGCTTGGAGGAGCGGTCCCGCAGTGCGCTCAACTGAGCCACTACCGCGGATGGGCGTACCTTGCGCTCCTTGCGCTTGTCGATGGCCAGGGATATATCCGAGGCAGAGACCTCGATTACCGCCGGGTAGCACAGGATCCGCTGGTCGTCCTCCAAGGGCCCCAACTCGGCCTCCGCCGCCGCCGCCAGCAGCTCCTTGGTGTACTCGCCGGAGGAGAACCATCGCGGCACGTCGAAACGCCACCCAGAGCGCAGCCGGCGCGCCGCCTCCGCCGCAGAGTCCGCCAGCGCGACCACGGCTTCCAGGGACTGGGCGAGGTCGCGGACCTGGCCCGCCGCGGCTGCCGATTTTGCTCGGCGGGCCTGCTTGGCGGCGGCAAGGAGCGTGCGCAGGGTTGCCTCCGCCTCGGCCTCGACGTCGCTGAGGGCGTGCTCCAGGGTGTCCGGCTCGGCGTCGGTGTAAGTCACGGCGCCTCCCGCTGGCCGGCCGGTCGGTGGACCTCGACGAGGAGGTCGCCGGCAACCCCGAAGCCGAGGATCAGGGTGTCGCCATCATTGGCACCCGCAGCCAGGGCAACCGCCCGCACGGAACCCCGCTGGGCCAGGTCATGGTCACGGCTCAGCGTAACCGGGCCGAACCGGCTGGAGAAGGTCCGCTGCTGGGAGGGACCCAGCCCCACCAGCTCTGCTGTGGCCGATGGAACCTCTGCTTCGGCCCCCCGCAACACCTCCGGGTCGACGCGGACCCAGAGCCACGAGCGCTCCGACTCGGGGGGAACCGACCCCCGCTTGGCGGCGGCGAGTCGGGACTTGGCGGGTCGGGACTTGGCGGGGGTGCGCCCGTGCTTGGCGCCTTCCTTGCTGGCGCTGGCAGCCCCTGCTTTCGCGTGTGAGCGTACCCCTCCATCCTGGGCCACAGGATCGAGTGGTGCAGCCAGCTGCTTAGCCAGGTCGATTCCAAGCCAGCCAGGCCGACCAGGAACGACGTCGTACGGGCCGGCCAACCACAGCGCCAGCTCCCCTGTCCTGTCCGCCGAACCGATGCCGTGGTCGGTCAGCACCTCGTGCGCGTCGGCCACCGAGCTGAGCTGTCCCAAGCGGCACCGCAGGGATCGAATGGCCCACCGAACATGGCCTGGGGACTCCTCCAGGGCAGCCCGAACTCGCTCCTTCGCCCGGTCCCGGATCTGTCCCACCCGGGCGGCCGAGACCCCGATGTCAGCGCCGATCTCAACCAGCGTCGGGCGCCCGCGCTGGCCAAGGACACAGGATCGGAATACCTGCTGGTCCCGCTCGTTCCCGGCGGCATTGACCAGCGCGCGGAGGTCGGCATCAAGGTGCAGGGACCAAGGGGCACAGCGGCCCAGCACCTGCTCAGCGGCAAGGCGCAACGCCTGCTCAGCGCTGTTCGACCTCGCCTCCAGCAGCGCTTCGAGCAAGGCCGGGTTGGAGGTGCGCCCTTCGTGATCAAGGAGGGCCGCCAAGGCCCCGCCCAGCTCGTCTGGGCCCTGGGCCCGACGAGGCGACCCGCCAACAGCGGTCCGCGTCCGTTTCGCCACCAGTGTCGATCCCACCGCCGTAGTTTAGCCAAACCCGACCACCCAGCGGGTGGACCACACCGGAGGGCTGGGCGGGCCTACGCGATGTCCAGGTCTGGCCAGCCCTCGGGTTCGTCCTGGCACCCGCAGCTGATCGCTTGACGGCGACAGGCCGGGCACTCTTCGATGTCGCATCCGTGGTGGTGGACTCCGCCAGGGGGCGCCCCGCAGTCCCCGCAGGCGGCACGGCCATCCGTCGGCCAATGCCTCTCGTCGCCCCAGCGGATCGGCTCGTAGAACCTGTTGTGGATCACCAGGGGATCGGGTGCGCAGCTGACCTCCTGGGTCATCTCCCGGTAGCAAAGCGTGCATGTCGCCACGGCAGCTCCTCCTTTGTTGTGTGTCGCTACCGCCATCATGACAGCGGCATGTGACAGAACTCGGGTGAGAGGGCGGTGGTCTTGGCGCGAACGGCGGCAAGTTCCTTGGATCGTGTCGTGCTCGTGTCGAACTTAGGGCAATGAACGACACTGAGCGTCGCCCGTTGCCCTAAGTTCGGGGTCGACGGGTCTGGCCCGCGCCTGCACCCAGTCCGACACGGTGCGCGCATCTCGATCGCGATCCAGGCGGTAGCTGGCCCCAGCTCCTGCGCTCGTACACGTGATCAAACCCACGACGAGAGCCAGAACCCAACTGCCGCCAGCAGCCGTCCAAGTGACCGAGAAGATCGTCCAAGTGATGAAGAAGATCAGGCCAGAGGCCACCGCCAAGGCCAGCACCTGCCAATAGGTCCTGGGCTGCCACCGGAGCGCTCGACGCAACACGATCCGATCCTATCGGCGCTCGGCGACCAGCAGCAGCAGCCGGGGGATGGTGGCGGCCTGGCCGTACTCGAATGCCCTGGCCAGGAACCCGGCCGGCGGGGCGGGCTCCTCCATCCGCAGCAGCGTCAGCCCGGCCGCGGTCATGGCGTTGACGTAACGCGATAGCGGGCGGTGCACGAAGGAGATGAACACCCCTTTCTCCACCTCCTCCAGCGAGGTGTCCTCCACTAGGTAGGGCCCGATCCGCCAGTACTGCTCCTCCAGGATGTGGTCATCGATCCATCCGCTCCCCGGAGTCTGGAGCAGTGGGTGGTTGAGGAGGAATACGAACCTTCCGCCAGCCCGGAGCGTCCTCGCAACCTCTGCGATGGCTGCCTCCATGTCGGTGATGTGCTCGAACACCAGGCACGCCACGACGGCGTCGAAGCTCCCCCCGGCGACCGGGAGGGCGTCGGCACGGGCACGGGCGTAGGCGGGCGCCCCACCGTCGCACCCGGTGCCGCCATCGCACCCGGTGCCTCCGCCGTCACACCCCCCGCCCCGGCCGTCGCACCCGGGGCCGGGGCCGCTCCCCCGCCGGGACGCCTCCGCAACTTGCGCCCACGCGGGGTCCACGCCCACCACCGAAAGGCCCGCCGCAGTCGCCAGCCGGGCCACCTGGCCCTCGCCCGTGCCCACATCCAGCACCCGCCCCCGCACCGGGAGCCAGGCCTCGATCAGCGGCAGGATCTGCTCCACGTACTCGGGATCGGCTCCGTCGGTGAAGCCCGCCTGCCACCACGAGGCGTGGTCCTCCCAGGTGCCCTCCCCGCTCACACCGCCCTCGCCCCTGTGCCAGGCCCCTCGGGGACATGCAGCTTCGCCCACAGGGCCCTGCCCACCGCGTCGGGCAGCCAGGACAGCGCCACCAGCTCCTCCTCGGTGGCCGCCCTCACCGCTTTCAAGCTCCCCACCTCCTTCAAGAGCCGGTCACGCCGGACCGGGCCGAGCCCGGGGATCCCGTCCAGGACGCTGGCCTTCATGCGCTTCGCCCGGAGCTGGCGATGGTAGGTGATGGCGAAGCGGTGAGCCTCGTCGCGGATCCGCTGGAGCAGGTACAGCGCCTCGGACTGGCGGGGGATCCGAACGGGCGCTTCCCGGCCCGGCAGGTACACCTCCTCGAAGGCTTTCGCCAGGGCGGCAACCGGGATCTCGGAGGTCAGGCCGAGCGACTCCAGCACCCTCACCCCCACGTTGAGCTGCCCCTTCCCGCCGTCGAGCAGCAACAGCTGCGGCGGGTAGGCGAACTTACGTCCCTTGGTTGGAGGCGAATCCGATGCCCGCTCAGCCAGGAGGGCCGTCAGCCGGCGGGTGAGCACCTCCTCCATCGCCCCGGTGTCGTCGGAGCCGGTCACCGACGTGACCTTGAAACGGCGGTAGTCCGAAGGCTTGGGCAGGCCGTCCTCCATCACCACCATCGAGCCGACATAGTCGGTGCCCTGGATGTGGCTCATGTCGTAGCACTCGATCCGCAGCGGGGCCTCCGGCAGGGCGAGGGCCTCCTGCAGCGCTCGCAACGCTCGCGCCCGGGAGTTGTGGTCGGCGGATCGGCGCAGCCGGTGCTGGGTGAAGGCTTCGGAAGCGTTCCGCTCCACCGTCTCGGCCAGGGTCCGCTTGTCGCCCCGCTGGGGCACCCTCACCCGCACCCGGGAACCCCGCACCGAGGCCAGCCAGGCCTCCCACAGGCCCAGCTCCGAAGGAAGGTCGGGGACCAGGACCTCTCGCGGGATATCCAGCACCGGCTCGGCGTAGAGCTGCTCCAGGACGTGGCCGATCAACGCCGGTCGGTCCAGGTCCTCTACCTTGTCGAGCACGAAGCCCTTTCGCCCGACCACCCGCCCCCGCCGAACGAAGAAGACCTGCACCGCGGCTTCCAGGGTGTCCTCGGCCATCCCGATCACGTCCAGATCCTCGTCCCGCCCGGTGACCATCTGCTGGCGCTCGATCGCCTTGCGCACCGAGGTAAGCCGGTCGCGCGCCCTGGCCGCCCGCTCGAACTCGAGGGCTTCCGAAGCAGCCGCCATCTCGGCCTCGAGGCGCGCCACAACCTCGTCGGTGTCCCCAGCCAGGAAGTCCACCAGCTCCCCCACCAGCGCCTCGTACACCTCCGGCGCCACCCCGCCCGTGCACGGCCCCACGCATCGCTCGATGTGGTACAGCAGGCACGGCCTCCCTGCGCGCTCGTGGCGGGCGAACTTGGCGTCCGAGCAGGTCCGGATGGGGAACGAGCGCAGGAGGAGGTCCAGGGTCTCCCGGATGGCGTATGCGTGGGCATACGGCCCGAAGTAGCGCACCCCCTTGCGCCGCTGGCCCCTCATCACCATCGCCCTCGGCCACTGCTCGTCCAGGGTCACCGCCAGGAAGGGGTAGCTCTTGTCGTCGCGCAGGCGGATGTTGAAGCGAGGCCGGTGGGCTTTGATCAAGTTGTACTCCAGCATCACCGCCTCCACCTCGTTGCGCACCTGGATCCACTCAACCGAAGCAGCGGTCGCCACCATCTGGGCGGTGCGCGGCGCCATCGTGGCGGGGCTGGCGAAGTAGTTGGAGAGGCGCTGGCGCAGCGAGGCCGCCTTGCCCACGTAGATGACCCGGCCCTCGGCGTCCCTGAACTGGTACGACCCCGGCGCGTCGGGGATGGTCCCGGCGGGTGGTCGCTCCAGCACCCTCCCAGTCTGGCGTCTTTCGAGGAATATGCCGCCGTTCGCCGGGCCGCGGTGCCCACCCCCGCTATGCTGGTGTCCCTACGCCGGCCTGGTATCCCGGCGACACATCCAGCTCCGGGGCCGACAACCCCGCGGTGAGGCGACCAGGCTGTCCCCGCCGGCCAGTACCGGAGCTTTCAAGTGGGGGTAAAACCTGATGCTCCGACTACAGCGACCTCTCCCCGAGGCCTACACCAAAGCAACGCCCGACGAGCTGGCGGAGCGCATCGGCGCGGCGCGCGAGTTCCTGGGTCCGAGGCTTTTGATCCTCGGCCACCACTACCAGCGCGACGAGGTGATGCGCTGGGCCGACGCCCGAGGGGACTCCTTCGGGCTCTCCCGGATCGCGGCTGGCCGGGCAGAGGCCGACTTCGTGGTGTTCTGCGGAGTTCACTTCATGGCCGAGGCGGCGGACATCCTCACCTCCGACCACCAGGCGGTCCTGCTCCCCGACCTCAACGCCGGCTGCTCCATGGCGGACATGGCCGACGCCGAGGAGGTTGCCGACTGCTGGGACGCCCTGGCCCGAGTGACCGACATCGAGCGCGTCGTACCGGTCACCTACATGAACTCCTCGGCTGCGCTGAAGGCATTTGTCGGCCGGAACGGCGGGGCCGTGTGCACCTCGTCCAATGCAAGAGCTGTCCTCGAGTGGGCACTGAGGCGCGGCGAGAAGGCTCTATTCTTCCCCGATCAGCACCTTGGGCGCAACACCGGCTACCAGCTGGGGTTTGGCCCCGACGACATGGTGGTCTGGGACCCCAGGCGCACGCTTGGCGGGCTGGAGGAGGCCGACGTCAAGCGGGCCGCGCTGGTGCTGTGGAAGGGGCACTGCTCAGTCCACCAGCGCTTCCGCCCCACCCACGTCGAGGCTTTCCGGGCCGAGCACCCCGGCGGGAGGGTCATCGCCCACCCCGAATGCTCGCACGAGCTGGTCTCCCTGGCCGACGAGGTGGGCTCCACCGATTTCATCATCCGGGCCGTCGACTCGGCTCCGCCGGGATCGGTGCTGGGTGTGGCAACCGAGATCCACCTGGTGTCCAGGCTGGCCGCAGAGCACCCCGCGCTCACGGTGGTCTCGCTCGACCCCCTTGTGTGCCCCTGCTCGACCATGTTCCGTATCGACGCGGCGCACCTGGCCTGGGTGCTGGAGGGCCTGGTCGCAGGAGTGGTCCACAACCGCATCACGGTCGATCAGGCCACGGCTTCGGATGCGCGGGTCGCGCTGGAGCGCATGCTGTCCATAACCTGAGCGAAAACGAGCCCTGCGCACTCGTCGTTCGGGTGGCCCGAGCTGGCCCCAACCGCATAGGACTTGTGTCATACTAGCTCAGTGGATCGGGAGATGCCTCGATTGACGGTCACACTTCCGCGCGAGTTGGTCGAGGAGGTCCGTGCTCGGGCCGGCCGGGGCGGCGTCAGCTCGTGGATCGCCCAAGCCGCCGCCGAACGTCTGAGCCGGGAGCGCCTGGCTGCTGCCATCGCCGACTACGAAGCGGAGGCGGGCCCGATCACCGAAGGGGACATCGCCGCCGCCAGGACCCGCTCCTCCTGGAAGCCCGCGGCCCAGCGACGTAAGCCTCCTACCGCATGAGGATCCTGGACGCCGGGGCGCTCATTGGCCTCGACCGGGGGGACCGTGACACCTGGTCACTGCTCACAGAAGTCGAACGCGCCGGGCAACGGCCCGTAGTGCCAGCCCCGGTCATCGCCCAAGCTTGGCGAGGATCTCCGCGCCAGGCCCGCCTGGCCCGAGTGCTTTCGGGGGCCGAGCTAATCCCGGCCGATGGGCCCCTTTCACGGCGTGCTGGCGAGCTGCTCGCCCTGGCCAAGACCACCGATATGCTCGACGCCTTGGTGGCGCTGGCGGCTCAGGACCATCCTGGGTTCGAGGTGCTCACCTCGGACCCCGACGACATTCACCATCTCCTCCAGGTTTTGAACATCCAGCGAACTATCCGGGTTGTATGACAAATCAGGTGGCGCTGGAGTGCATGCTGTCCATAACCTGAGCTGTCATGCCCAGCGACACCCGGCCACGTGCCGTCCTGGTCCGCCACGGAGAGACCGCTTGGAGCCGCGCCATGCGGCACACCGGGCGCACCGACATCCCCCTCGACGCCGAGGGCGAGGCCGAGGCTCACCGCTTGGCACCAGTCCTGAGGGCCCGGCCGCTCGACCGGGTGCTGACCAGCCCGCTGAGCCGGGCCCGCATGACGTGCCAGCTGGCAGGCTACGGCGACCGCGCCGAGGTCCTCGACGACCTGGCGGAGTGGGATTACGGAGACTACGAGGGCCGGACCACCGAAGACATCAGGGCGGAGCGGCCCGGCTGGCGCCTCTGGCGAGACGGCTGCCCCGGCGGCGAGACCCTGGCGTCGCTCGGGGCACGGGCGGACCGGGTAATCGGGGACATCCGGGCTGGCGGGGGCGAGGTGGCTGTGTTCTCCCACGGCCACATGCTCAGGGTCTTGGCGGCTCGGTGGGTGGGGCTCGGGCCGGAAGGCGGGGCGTTGCTGGCCCTGGACGCTGGGGCGGTGAGCCGGCTCGGCTGGGAGCACGAGAACTCGGTCATCACCTTGTGGAACTCGACCTCTTGAAATCCTGGTGGTGGTGCCGGCCACATAGGCCGTAGAGGCCAGAGTGGCCCGGCACAGACGAGGAGTCAGGCCATGGGAGCATCGGAGGACCGGGAGCGCTTCGTGGCCATGTTCCACGAGCACGGAGCCGGGTATCACTCCATCGGCCGGGCCCGGCCCCACCCCGCCGATGATGAGCGCCGCCTACGTGGTCTCCCAAGTGGTCAGCGCCATGAACGCACCGAACGACAGCGTCGTGGAGACGATCAGCCAGAACACTCCGACGGACCCTGCAATCCCAGCGATCGGCGGGAAGGACTGGCAGTACCCCATGAGGCCCAAGCCAGGCCAGCAGGTCCAGGTTGCCAGCACGACCACTTCGAGGAGCGGCCAGACCCTAAGCGCGTTCTTCGGCACCTTCGTCCAGCCCGGCAAGGTGCAGGGCCACCCTGCCAAGGGCTCCTGCCGAGGCGCCACGGGGGTCGCCACCCACGTCAACTATACGGCCCGGACCTTCTTCCGCCAGCCCAACTGGTGCAGCCCGCCGTTCGACAACGGCCCCTCCAGCCCGGTCGTGTTGCCGTCAACGGACACTCAGCCCTTCACCACCTGCATCATTGGTGAGCTGGCCCAGGGCTTCTGGAGCATCGTCGGGCACCCGAAGGTGGACGGTGAGCCGACCATCGAGCTGGCCCCGAAGCGCCTCACCGTCCTCGACGCGCAGAGTGGGCTGAGCCTCAAGGTCCGGCTGTGGGTGAGCCCCACCACTTACTTCCGGTGAAGTTCGTGGAATCCGTGCCGGCCGACAAAGCGCCTGTGGCTCCCGGCTGGACCGAGTCCGCCACCTATAGGTACCTGGTGCCCACTACAGCCAACATGGCGCACCTGCGGCTGAGCATCCCCGCCGGGTTCACGGAGATCACCCCAGGCTCCTTCCACGGCTAGGTCCGTGGCATGCTACGGGGAGCGCCGCCCCGGCGTGATCTGGTCGTGTTTGTAGTCGCTCTAGGTACACAAACACGACCAGATCAACGGCAAAGGCCATTTTGCCGCCGGACGGCATGCCAGGCCCAAGGGTGCCTTGACCGGTCGCCACGGGGACCGCGCAGCTGCAGGAGCCCCCAGGCCCCCCACCCGATCGGCACCAGCGCCCAGAAGCTGATGATCCGGTAGAGGAGCACCGCAGCGACGGCATCGCTGGTATGCACCCCGTAGGCGATCAGTGCCACTGACAGGCTCGCTTCGACGATGCCTATCCCACCGGGGAGGATGGGCAGGCTGGCACCGATCTGGGCCAGGCAGTAAGCCACCAGCAGCCCCCGCCACGGGATGGCGATCCCCAGCGCCAGCATGCAGCAGACCAGGCATGCGCCGTCGTAGAGCCAGTTGGCCATCGCGATGCCGAAGCTTGCAGCCCAGTCGGCAGGACGCGGCTGGACCGCCCCAAGCCGGCGACCGGCGGCCTTCGCGAGGCGCCCGGCAGCGTCTCCCCAGGGCAGGCGCTGCTGGACCGCGCGGGCTGCGGCCGAGCCGACCCGCCGACACCATCCGCTGTGGCGGAGCACCACGTAGACGGCGGCGATAGCCACCGGGATGGCCGCCAGGATCGCCGCCGGTATGCGAAGGTCCCTCGCCGGGCCTGTTGCCCCGGCACCCCATACACCGATGACGATGAGGACGAACAGGGCAAGGGCGTCCAGGGCGCCCGCGGCCAGCACGACCCAGACGGCCAGGATCCGGTTCGCCCCGCGCCGCCGGAGTTGCTCGAAGGCGTAGCCCGCTCCCCAGGCAACGCCGCCCGGCAGGCTTACTGAGAGGGCGTTGCCGGCGAAGGTGATCTCGACCATCGGCACCAGGCCGAGGGGCACCCCGCCAGCCCGCAGGAGCCAGCGCTGGACCCGCGCAAACGCCACCATCGAGGCCAGCTCGGCCGCGCACGCGGCCACCACCCAGGGCCAGGCGAGGTGGCCCAGCAGCCCAGCTCCCGCCGCCAGCTGGTGACGGGCCTCGAATATGGCGTAGATGCCCGCCCCTGCGACCGCGGCCTCGATGCCCCTGCGCAGCCAGCGCCACCAGGCGGGACCGCTCCGGGCGGTGGTGGGGAGGCCAGCACCGGCCGGGACGTCCAGAGTCGGCGGCCCCGCCACACCGGCGCTCGGGGTCGCGGCGCTCGGGTTGGGAAGGGCTGCGGCGGGATCCACCGGCGTCAAACCCTCAGGCGGGCCAGAAGGTCCGGTAGTTGGTAGCAATGCCCGGGGAGGTGCCCGGCCCACGGTAGAGCTGCGCCCAGTTGGCAGTCGAGGCGTGAGTCAAGTCAGCCGGCCCGGCCCCGCACGCTCCCAGGACGTTCTCGGTGATGCGGATCAGTGGCGCGGTCACGCCAGGGATCGGCTTGGCCACCAGCCCTGCGTTGAAGGCACCACTATTGTCCCCCAGCTTGGTCACCCACCAGTTGGTACCGGTGGCAAAGACCCCACCTGCCCCCTTGTGGGTGAACCAGGTCATGTCGGCGTAGCCCGGTTGGTTGCCGATCCCCACGACTGGCGAGTGGGCGATCACGCTCAGGTTCGACGGGCTGGGCACCGCCGGGTCGTAGCCGTCGTACTCGGTCCCTATCAGGTGCGGCAGCGAATCACCTTGGGCGAGGCCGGTCCCGGCGAGCGCCCAAGCGCCCGTGTCAACTATCACCATCGGTGCGTCGACGCCATTGGACTGGTACATGTTCCCGATCATGGCGGACTCGGGGCGCGAGCTCGGTGGGGCTGGCCAGTCGGACGTGACCCTCGCGTTGTGGACCCCGTAGAGGGGGTCTTCGCTCGCCACCTTGTAGCAGACCACGTGGCGGTCCGCGCCCACGCGTGACGGCTCGAGCCGGATGTGGCGGTAGCACGCGTTGGCGCCCAAGAACATCAGGTTCACGCCTGCCCTGCTCGCAGACAACGCCCCGTTGTACATCGAGGCCGACCAGTACTCGTCGTGGCCCAGGCTGACCATCACCCGATGCTGGCCGAGGAGCTGGGGGCGCTCGTGCAGGTCGACATCGGTCCAGTAGGTCACGTCCAGGCCCAGACGCTCGGCGAGCATGACCATCGGCAGCTCGTTGCCCATGAAGTCAGCCGCCCCGTACGCCCAGTCATGCGGGTAGGGCCGGTCGAAGGACACGACCCGGGACCGGTTGACAAAGACCTTCCCGGCCGCACCGTGAGGACCGGTGTAGATCGACCCAGCGTGAGTGGGCCCGTAGTACAAGCAGTACCCTCCCCACCAGTTGTAGGCCTGCCAAGTGGTGACGCTGTTCATGATCACGTAGGCGGCCCGGCTGGAGTCGTCCCGCACCGCCAGGGGGACGTAGCGCACCTGGCCGCTGCTGGTGGTCAGCTTCAGCAGGTAGTCGCCCGGCGGCCAGGCCGAGCTCACCGGGACCCGCACCGACGGGACCCAGTCGCACTCGACCCTGTAGGTCCCCGAGCTCAGCGTGGGCGCGGGCTGGACGTGGCCCGGCGTGGCTGCCGAGCGCCAGACCAGGCGCCCACCCAGCCCCTTGTACCAGCCCATCCGGAACGCGGCGACGGTGTAGGACGGGTCCTGGCAGCTCACCCGCAGGGTGACGGTGTCCCCCGCCTGTGCGCTGACCTTGTCGGCATAGGCCTCCAGGACGTGGGGCACCGCAGTCCCCGACGTTGCCCACTCGATGGTACCCGGCCGTGCGTTCTCCGCCTGGACCCAGGCGGCGGTCTGCACCACCGGGCCTCCGTCGACCCTGGTGGCGGCCACCCTCCGAGTGGTTGTCCGGGTGGTGCGGGTGGGAGCAGCCGGGGACGCCAGGGAGTTGCAGCCAGCCGCTACCAGCCCGGTGGCACCGAGCGCCGTCGCCGCGCCGAGGCCACGCAGGAAGTCCCGGCGCGACAGCTCACGACCGCTCACGTCCGCGCACCCCGGTCGTGCCCCTCCCGGCCACGCCCAGGCCCCCAAGCCGTCGTCGTGGGCATTGTCCGACCCTACCCGGGTTCGCCTCAGCTCTTGGGGCGTGCCTGGCTGCGCACCTCGGCGAACCAGTCGCTCGAGGTGGCCAGCCGCAGGAGGACCGGAACGGCCAGGACCACGAGGCTCGGGACGAAGCCCAAAAGCCACGCCGGGCCTGCGTTGACCAGGGCCTCCCCGAAGATGAACAGCAGCGGGAGGTGCAGCGCCACCATACGGTCGCAGCCACACGGCCCCATCGGCTGCCCCTCGTGGTGGCGACCGCAGCCAGGACGACGAGTACCACCCCAGCCAGCAGGACCAGGATCACCCCGAGCTCGAAGCCGACGTTGATCCCCGGGAGGTCGACGACCACCAGGGCCGTCAGCACAAAGAGGATCCCCAAATAGAGGGCATCGAGGCCCAACAGGCAAACGGCTGCCACCACAGTCGAAGGGGCCTGAGGGCGGACTACGCAGTGGCTGGAGGGGACATCACCGGAATACACCGAGGCCTATGTTATTCGCGGCTCGGGTCGATGCGAGCCGGCCGGGCGGGGTAGAGGCCCTCTGGGAGCGCCCCGGTACGGGTGACCACCTCTTCGAGCAGCAGGCTGAGGGCTCGGGCAGGCGCTTGGGGAAAAGCCCGAAGGCGCCGGATCACTCCCACCCGTCGCCTCGGGAGGCCCCTCACCCGAACCAGGGACCACTCACCCCTCATGAAGGCTGGGACCGAGGTGGCAGGGAGTATTGCCGGGCCCAAGCCCTCGAAGGTCAACGATGCCAGGAGCCGCACGCCGTCCACCTCGGCCGCCAAGGATGGCCGGACACCCGCCGGGCCCAGCACAGAGTCGATCTCGTGACGCAGCGCGGTGCCTGTCATGGGAAGCAGGAGCCTCAGCGGCCTCAGGTCGGCCAGCTCGAGGTCACCCCGGTTTGCGAGCGGATCGCTTGCCGATACCACCAGCACCAGGTCCTCCTCGAACAGCGGGCTGAAGGCTACGTGGGCGCCAGCTACGGGGAGGTTGACCACAGCCAGGTCCAGCCAGCCGCTCACCACCTGGGGCTCCAGCGACGTGGAGGTCCCCTCCACGGCCTCCAGGTGGAGCTTCGGGTGCCGCCGAGCCACCCGCTCGATCAAGTGAGGCAACAGCCAACGAGCTGTGGTCCCGATGAGGCCTATGCGAACGGTGCCGACCACCTCGTGGCGCAGGGCCGCCAGATCGGTGACCACCGCCTCCATCTCTGCTGCCACCCGCCTCGCCCGGGCCACGACCGCCTTGCCCTCGTCGGTGAGGCACCGTGCCCCCCGGTCGACCAGGACCACACCGAGCTCTCGCTCGAGGCGGGCCACGTGGGCTGAGACGTTGGACTGCACGGTGTCGAGAGCATCGGCAGCGGCAGAGAAGCTCCCTTGGTCCGCCACCGCGACCAGGATGCTCAGTTGGTGGGAGTCCATCACTACAAACGATATCATACATCACAAATAAACTGCTTGACAGATAGAGCGCCCTGGACCATACTTGAACACAGACACCAGACCGTCGGATCCCCCCCTCCGATCCTGGTGGTCAACGGGCAAAGGGGTCGACTCCCCCAGTCGGCCCCTTTTGCGCGTCCATGTGCTTGGCGGGACGACACTAGCTTGGCGGCTGTGGACGCTGGCGCTTTCGGTGGCTCGACCGCCTCGACCGCCTCGACCGCCTCGGCAGCGCTGCGCTCGGCGGGGCCGCGCTCGGCGGGGCCGCGCTCGGCGGCTGCCACCCGGCTGGGCCTCGGCGTAGCCCAAGCCTCGCGGAGGCTCGGGCTCGGCTCGGGCAGCGTGATCGGGGGCCGGGTGACCCTGGCTCTCGACGGCCAAGCCCTGGCACGCCACGCGGAGGGGCGGCGCCTCGCGCTGGTGAGCGGCACCAACGGCAAGACGACCACCACCCGGCTCCTGAGCACCGCCATGGGCGCCGCCGGCCCTGTGGCAACGAACTCCGACGGCTCCAACCTGCCCGCTGGGCTGGTGGCTACCTTGAGCCGAGCACCCGACGGCGTCCCCGGTGCCCTGGAGGTGGACGAGGCGTGGCTCGGCCATGTTGCCCAGGCGGTTGGGCCCGAGGTGGTGGTGCTCCTCAACTTGAGTCGGGACCAGCTGGACCGGGTCAGCGAGGTGCGACGCCTGGGTCTGGCGTGGAGGGGCATGGTGGCTGGCCTTCCAGACGCACGCATAGTCGCCAACGCTGACGACCCGATCGTGGCCTGGGCGGCGATGGCCTCGGGCCGGGTCAGCTGGGTGGCAGCCGGGGCTGGCTGGCGGCTCGACTCAACAGGATGCCCTGCCTGCGATGCCCAGCTCGACTTCGAGGCCGGCTCGTGGGAGTGCAGGTCCTGTGGGATCTCCCGACCCAGCCCTGGGACTTGGCTGGAGGACGGCTGCCTGGCCACCGCAGACGGGCGCCGGCTCGCCTTCGACCTGGCATTGCCGGGCCAGTTCAACCGGGCCAACGCAGCGATGGCCGCAGTCGCCGCTGAGCTGATGGGGACGCCAGTCACAGACGCCCTGTCTGCGATGGCAGGCGTCTCCGACGTGGGCGGACGTTTCCAGGTGCTGGATCTGCCCCGGCCGGGGGGCGGGCCGGGCGCGGCGGGCGGGCCCGGCCGGGGCGCCAACCGGGCGCGCCTGCTCCTGGCGAAGAATCCTGCGGGATGGGCCGAGCTGCTCGCCCTCCTCGAGACCCTGAGCCCACCCGGAGCGCCAGTGGTGCTGGGCATCAACGCCAGGATCGCCGACGGGCGGGACCCCTCCTGGCTGTGGGACGTCGACTTCGAGCGCCTGGCTGGCCGCTTCGCCGTGGCCACAGGCGACCGCTGCGCTGACCTGGCCGTGCGGCTGCGCTACGCGGGGGTCTGCCACGTCGTGCAGGCCCGTCCACTGGCAGCCTTGGCCGCTGCGGCCAGCGCGCCGGGGGCCGAAGAGGTCCTGGATGTGGTGGCGAACTACACCGCCTTCCAGGACATCCGCCGGGCGCTGGAGCGGAGTCCGTGAAGGACTCCGTCGTGCAGGTAGTCGACGTCCACCCGGACTTGCTGGGCACCTATGGCGACGGGGGGAACGCCGTCGTGCTGGCGCAACGGCTGCGCTGGCGTGGGCACGAGGCTGCGGTGCACCGAGCATATTCCTCGAATCCGCTTCCTGAATACGGGGACATCTACTGCCTGGGTGGCGGCGAGGACGGCCCCCAGGGCTCCTCAGCCCGCGCCATCTCGGCCGACGGGGCGCTGGCCCGCGCTGTGGAGCGGGGGGCGGTGGTGCTCGCAGTGTGCGCTGGCTTCCAGGTCATCGGGGAGAGCTTTGCCGGCTCCGACGGCGCCTTGCGCGCCGGGGTGGGCCTCGTGGACATCCGCAGCACCAGGGGGGCCGGGAGGCGCGCTGTCGGCGAGTTGCTGGTGGCCACCCGTCCGGCCACCCGTCCGGGCGGAGAGGGCTGGCCCGGCGCCGGCCTGTTGAGCGGCTACGAGAACCACGGAGGCGTCACCGAGCTGGGCCCAGGCGTCGCCCCGCTCGGCGAGGTGCTGTTCGGCGTGGGCAACGGTGCCGGGACGCGAGCCGACGGGGCGCTGACGGGACGCGTGGTGGGCACCTACCTTCACGGCCCGGTCCTGGCGCGCAACCCCGCCCTGGC
This sequence comes from Acidimicrobiales bacterium, assembly GCA_050744085.1. Lineage (GTDB taxonomy): Bacteria > Actinomycetota > Acidimicrobiia > Acidimicrobiales > JAJPHD01 > JAVKSL01. The sequence continues at coordinate 9,988 of JBOGGU010000010.1, read as the reverse complement.
GGATCAGCTGGCCTCCTGGGTGGTGGGGCCGCTCGCCCCCCTGGACGACGCCGAGGTACACCGGCTGCGGGCCGAGCGCCTTGCCGCGGCGCGCCCGACCGGCCTGCGCCGCCTCAGGGCGCGAGCCTGACCCGGATGAGGTTCAGGGCGCTGCCGGCCCGCCACCACTCGATGTGCTCGGCGGACATGGTGTGGGTGCACTCGAAGTCCAGGCCCGGGCCACTGCGCCGGGAAAGGCGGCAGCGGACCGGGCGGCCAGGCGCCAGCTCGGCCAAGCCCAGCACAGACACCAGGTCGTCGACGCCCACCTTCTCCCAGATCGCCGGGTCGACAAACGTGAGGGCCAGGACGCCCTGCTTCTTCAAGTTGACCTCGGCGATGCGGGCGAAGGAACGGGCCAGCACCGCCACCGCCCCCAGGTGCCGGGGCTCCATCGCCGCGTGCTCGCGCGAGCTGCCCTCCCCATAGTTCTCGTCAGCCACGACCACCCATCGCCTGCCGGCCTGGGCGCAGTGGCGGGCGGCGTCGGGGTAGGGCTCGGTCACGCCGTGGACCGGGCAGCGGCCCCGTCCAACCTCCCCGGTGAAGGCGTTCGACACCCCCGCGAACAAGTTGCCGCAGATGTTGTCCAAGTGCCCCCGATACGCCAGCCAGCGCCCAGCAGCGCTTATGTGGTCGGTCGTGCACTTGCCCTGGGCCTTCACCAGCACCGGCAGGTCGACGAAGTCCGAGCCGTCCCAGGCAGGGAACGGCGAGAGCAGCTGCAGCCGCTGGCTGTCGGGGCGCACCACCACCTCGACCGTCGACCCGTCAGCCGGAGGCGGGACGTACCCAGCGCCCCCGGACTCGAAGCCAGCCGACGGGAGGGCCTCTCCGGTCGGGGCCTCCAGCAGGGCGCCCTCTACCTGGTCAGCCAAAGGGTCGTAATCCAGGGTCCCGGCGAGGGAGTACGCCACCACCGTCTCCGGCGACGCGATGAAGGCCAGGGTCTGGGCATTGCCGTCGTTGCGCTTGGGGAAGTTGCGGTTGTAGCTGGTGAGGATAGAGTTGGTCTCGCCCTCGTGCACGTCGGAGCGCTTCCACTGGCCGATGCAGGGCCCGCAAGCGTTCGCGAGCACGGTTGCGCCGATGCGCTCCAGGTCGCCCAGCAGGCCGTCGCGCTCGATGGTTGCCCTGACCTGCTCGGAGCCCGGGGTCACCAACAGGGGCACCTTGGCCCGGAGTCCCCTGGCGCTGGCTTGGCGGGCGACGTTGGCCGCTCGGGTGATGTCCTCGTAGGAGGAGTTGGTGCACGAGCCCACCAGGCAGGCGGACAGGTGCAGGGGCCAGCCGTTCAGCTTGGCCTCCGACCCCATCCGTGAGACCCGCCTGGAGCGATCCGGCGTGTGAGGGCCGACGATGTGAGGCTCCAGGGTGGACAGGTCGATCTCGATGACCCGGTCGAAGCAGCGGGCCGGGTCGAGAACCACCTCGTCGTCGGCCCTGAGGTGGGGCTCCACCGTCCTGGCCAGGTCGGCCAGCTCCTGGCGGCCCGTCGCCCGCAGGTAGGCATCGGCGTGGCAGTCGTAGCCGAACACGGAGCAGGTGGCGCCGATCTCGGCCCCCATGTTGCAGATGGTGGCCTTGCCGGTGGCGCTGATGGTCTCTGCGCCAGGCCCGAAGTACTCGATGACCGCCCCCGTCCCCCCCTTGACCGTGAGGAGCTCGGCCACCTTCAAGATCACGTCCTTGGGCGCGGTCCAGCCGGAGAGGGCGCCAGTCAGGTGCACGCCGATCATGCCCGGCCAGCGCAAGCCGAACGACCCGCCCACCAGCACGTCGACTGCCTCCGCGCCTCCCACGCCCACCGCGACCATGGACAGGCCCCCCGCGTTTGGGGTGTGGCTGTCGGTCCCGATCATCAGGCCGCCCGGGCATGCGTACTGCTCCAGCACGACCTGGTGGATGATGCCCGACCCGGGCTCCCAGAACCCGATGCCGTAGCGGGCAGACGCCGATCGAAGGAACTTATACACCTCCCCGTTGGCCTCCGCGGCCTCGTCGAGGTCAGCCGCCGCCCCGAGCCGGGCCTGGATTAGGTGGTCGCAGTGGACTGTCGTCGGGACGGCCACCTGCTCGAGCCCGGCAGTCATGAACTGCAGCAGCGCCATCTGGGCAGTGGCGTCCTGCATGGCCACCCTGTCGGGGCACAGCTCGACGTATGTGCGTCCCCGCTCGGGTGCGGCCGGCCCCTCAGGCCCGTGCACCAGGTGGCTGAACAGGATCTTCTCGGCGAGGGTGACCGGCCGTCCGAGCAGGCGTCGGGCCGCCTCGACGCGCTCGGGGAGTCGTTGGTAGAGCTGGGACACCAGGGCCTCCGGGGTCCTCGGCTGCACTGCGCTCATGGGTGGCCTCCTCCCGAGTGCCGGCACTCGCGCCTCCGAGTATAGGTTCCACCCGGATCGGGTAGGATGTCCTCATGGCTATCACGAGTGGTAAGTACGAGATCGGACCTTCTGACGGACGCCTGGTGCTGCTCACGACGCGCAAGGGAGCTGGCGCGGCCTTGGGTCACGACCTGACCATCGGGGCGAGGACCTGGAACGGGACAGTGGTCGTGGACACCGACGACCCGGCCAACTCCAGCGTGAGCCTCACCGTCGACACCACCTCCCTGGAGGTGCTGGAAGGCAAGGGCGGCGCCAAGGCGCTGTCGTCCGGGGACAAGGCCAAGATCAAGGAGGCAATCAACGACACCCTCAAGACCAAGTCCAACCCGGAGATGACCTTCGAGTCGACCTCGGTCACTGCGAACGGCCCCAACGCAGCGACCGTCGAGGGGACGCTCACCCTGGTTGGCACGTCCGGCCCCGCCACCGTCTCGGTGAACGTGGACGATAACGGTCGAGCGAGCGCGAAGGCCACGGTGGTGCAGACCGCCTTTGGGATCAAGCCGTACACCGGGATGATGGGCGCCCTCAAGCTTGGCGACGAGGTCAAGCTCGAGGTGGATGCAGCGCTCCGTCCCAGCTAGAGCGCTATGGGGCAAACGACGGCGGTGGCTTGCAGCTTCTGCGGGAAGTCCCAGGGGCTGGTCTCCAAGCTGATCGCCGGACCGGGCAATGTGCACATCTGCAACGAATGTGTCGGGCTGTGTGTCGAGATCCTCACCGCCGAAGGTGAGCGGATGGCAGGCGCACCAGAGCCCCCAGGTTGACGCCCGAAGGTTCCCCCGTTCATCGACGCCCGGTGAACGGCCAGATGGTCGGGCGGGGTAGGGACGGGGCTTGGGCGAACGGCGGCGGGACCGAAAGGTCGAGGAAGTCCCACAACGGGTTTGCGGCGGAGTCGCGTCTTGTGAGCGGCCGAAGGTTCCACTTGTGCTCGATGGTCGCCAGCACCGAGGTATGGTCGTAGACCACCGAGGACACGTGGCCCGGCTTTGAGTAGGGCGAGGCCACGATGCAGGGCACCCGGAACCCGAGTCGATCGTAGCCCCCGGGCTCGTCAGGGGGCACGTGGATGTGGGGCGGCACGTCGTCGGGTGGAACCGCCGCAGGCGGCGGCACGTGGTCGTAGAAGCCGCCTCCCTCGTCCCAGGTCAGCACGAAGAGCATCCCGGCCCACTGAGGACCATGGCTCAGCGCCTCGAAGACGGTGGCGGTGAAGGCCTCCCCGACCTGGTCGTCCTCGAACTCGCCCTCGGAGGCGAAGGGTACGTCGGGGGTGATCAAGGCCACTGGCGGCAGGTTGCCTGAGCGGCAGTCCTCGAAGAACGTGTCGAGCTCGTGAAGGTGGTGGTGGTATCGCAGGACGTTCCGCGGCCACAGCGCCACCTCGGGGACCTCCACGAAATAGTTGGCCCAGCCGATGCGCTGCGCGTCCAGGCGGTCCCATATCGTCCCGCCCGGAGGGGGGTGCACGAACGGGCCGGGAAGGGTGGTTGCGACCAGCCCGTCGGCGGTCCCGGCCTGGAGGAAGCGGCGGTTGGGAAAGGTCTGGGCCAGGCACGAGGCGAAGTAGCGGTCCCCCATCCCGAAGGTGCGCGCCAGGCCGTAGTACCAAGGCAGGTCCGTCCCGTCCAGATACGCCATCGGGTCGTGGCTGGCGGTGGTGGTTACGAAGCCGTCCATGGCTCCGCCGTGCCACGCGCGGTGCGAGGAGTCCCAGGTCTGGCTGACGCCGAAGGAGGGGTTCCATGGCAACTTCTGGTGGTAGGCCCGCACCGGGTGGCCGTCGTGGTCGGGGTTGGCATTGAGCGGAGCGCCTGAGGGATCCAAGGTGAAGCCGTCTCCCCGGCCCAGCATCCCGAAGTAGTTGTCGAAGCTGTGGTTCTCCTTCATGAGGACCACCAAGTTCGTGACCTGGGACACGGCTTCGGTGCCCTCCTCCCGGTCGGGGAAAGGCAGAGCAGGCGCCAATGGCTCCATGGTCGTAGCCTATCAAATGCCCGTTCCGCCCAGGCTTTTGCGGAATTTAGACGGTGGCCGACTGGTCCCGCGCCCGAGTGGGCCCCCTCTGGCGGTCGACGTGGAGCCCGGCGCGGGCGATAGAGACCATCCGGTCCCGCGCGCTGGCGTCCCGGGCCAAGCACCCGCATATCAGGGCCTCGACGTCGGCGACGTCAGCATCGGCACGTACCGTGCCCGCCGCCTGCGCCGAGACCATCAGCTCCCCCAAGAGACCCATGATGGTCTGCATCCCTCCACGCTTGATCGCGCCCAAGTCGAATCCGGCGCCCGCCAGCGCCTCGGCCAAGCCCAGGTGCGCCGTCGCTTCGGCGACCAACTCGGCAAAGAATACGAAGAACGCCTGGCCTGGGTCCCCCTCCCGGGCCAGCGCCTCGCCGATCTCCACGATCCGGTCCACCCTGCTCACCAGGACCGCCCCGAACAGTGCCTCCTTGGTGGGGAAGTGCCGGCTCACCGTCCCGGTGCCCACACCCGCGCGCCGGGCGATCTCTCGCACCGGGACCGACAAACCCTCGGTCCTGAAGGCCTCGGTGGCCGCCTCGATCACCCGCTGGCGGTTGCGCCGGGCATCAGCCCTCAGCCGGCCCGGCCCGCTCGGCGCGGGCTGGCGCGGCCTCGCCTTGGCAGCCGTGGTCGTCACTACCGATCTCTCTCCCCTGGGCGACTGAATAACCGGGACGGTCGTCCCGTATAGTAAAACGGGATGTCGGTCCCGAATATAGCCCCCGGCCCTGGGGTTGCGCCAGCGCCCCAGACGATCCCCAGGAGCACAACACCATGAGCACCGTCCCTGCACTTGGCTCCCCCGCGGTGGGGGCCAGACCCAACGACAGGCGCTGGCTGGCGCTGGCCATCATCGCCGTCGTCCAGCTGATGATCATCGTCGACGGCTCGATCGTCACCATCGCCCTGCCGACCGCGCAGCGGGCCCTTGGAATCTCCACCGCCGACCGCCAGTGGGTGATCACCGCCTACACCCTGGCCTTCGGCGGCCTGCTATTGCTGGGCGGCCGCATAGCCGACTACGTAGGGCGCAAGCGGGTGTTCGTGATCGGCCTGATCGGCTTCGCCGCGGCCTCCGCTGTCGGCGGCCTAGCCCAGGACGGGGCAATGCTCTTCGCCTCGCGGGCCGTTCAGGGCGCTTTCGCCGCGGTCATGGCCCCTGCGGCGCTCTCCCTGCTCGCGGTGACCTTCACCGACCCCAAGGAACGGGCCAAGGCCTTCGGGGTCTTCGGGGCCATCGCGGGTAGCGGCCTCGCCATCGGCCTGATCGCCGGAGGCGTGCTGGTCCAGTACGCCTCTTGGCGGTGGTGCCTGCTGGTCAACGTGCCCATCGGCCTGGTCACTGCCCTGGCGGGATCCCGGGTGCTAACCGAGAGCAAGGCCACAGGCGACGCCCATTACGACATCCGAGGCGCCGTGACCGCCACCGTTGGGCTGGTCTGCCTGGTCTACGGCATGAGCGAGGCCGCCAGCCACGGATGGGCCTCCACCGACAGCGTCGGGTTCCTGGTCGCGGCGGCAGCCCTGCTGCTGGCCTTCGTGGTGATAGAGCTCCGGGTGGCCAACCCTCTGCTGCCACTTCGGGTGGTGACCGAGCGCAACCGGGGCGGGTCTTTCCTGACCTCCATGCTGGTCGGGGCCGGCCTGTTCGGCATGTTCCTGTTCCTGTCCTACTACCTCCAGGGGACCCTGCACTACTCCGCCCTGCAGACCGGGTTCGCCTTCCTGCCCGTGTCGGGTGGGGTCATCGCCTCCGCCGCCCTGGCCAGCTTCCTGCTGCCACGGATGCCGCCACGGGTGATCATGGGCATCGGCCTCCTGCTGAGCATCGCCGGCCTGCTGCTCTTCACCCAGATCGGAGTCCACAGTGCCTTCGTGCCCCACATCCTGCCTGGTGAGCTGGTGATGAGCGTGGGCCTGGGCCTGGTGTTCGTGCCGGTTACCAGCGTCAGCCTCTTCGGGGTCCACCCCAACGATGCCGGGGTGGCCAGCGCCCTGGTGAACACCACCCAACAGGTCGGCGGGTCGATCGGCACCGCCCTGCTGAACACCGTGGCCATCTCGGCCTCGGCGGGCTACCTGGCCACCCGCGGCGGGCTTCATGCAACCGCGGCGGCCCTAACGAGGGCGACGATCCACTCCTACGTCACCGCCTTCTGGGTCGCAGGCGGGCTGATGGCAGTCGGCCTGGTGGCCGTCCTGGTCCTGGTCAACGCCAAGACCGAGGACGTACCGACCGGCATCGCCATCCCGGTAGCCGACGAGGGCCCGGCCGCCCCCGCACCGCCCTCGGCCGACCCCGCCCTCGAACCATCCGCGTAGCGCGAAGGTCCTGGTGGGCCGGGAGGGATTCGAACCCCCGTAGGCTGTGCCGGCAGATTTACAGTCTGCTCCCTTTGGCCGCTCGGGCACCGACCCAACCCGGCACACGATAGCGTCTCGGACATGCCCACCTTCGACGTCGTCTCAGAGGTCGACATGCAAGAGGTCCGCAACGCGGTGGACCAGGCCAACCGTGAGGCCACCACCCGATACGACTTCAAGGACACCGACAGCTCCATCGAGCTGTCGGACCACACCCTGACCCTGCGCTCCGCTTCGGAGGACCGGCTTCGTGCCCTGGCCCAGGTCCTGGAAGAGAGGCTCGTAAAGCGCCACGTCTCGCTCAAGGCCCTGGAGCGGGGCAAGGTGGAGGAGGCCTCCAAAGGGGCCGCCCGCCAGGCCATCACCATCTCCGCCGGCATCTCAGCCGACAAGGCCCGGCAGGTCAACAAGGCGATCAAGGACCTGGGCCTGAAGGGGATCTCTTCCTCCACCCAGGGAGACCAGGTCCGGGTGAGCGGCAAGAAGCGCGACGACCTCCAAGCAGTTATGACCGCCCTGCGTGAGGCCGACTTCGGCATCCCCCTCCAGTTCACGAACCGGCGGGACTGAGCTTCATCCGTAGTATCCGGAGTGCAGGTAGACGCAAGGAACCCCCTCCAAGCGGAACATCTCGCAGTTGCGCATGTCGTCGTCCAGGGCGAGGCGAAGCTCGAAGCCTGCGGCACGCAGCTCGCCCACGCTGCGGGCCTTGAACGACCGGGAGGCTGCGTAATCCCCCACGTCGCGCATGGCCAGGAGGTCCCAACGCAGCTGCATCCGCCCGAGCCAGTCCAGGGTCGCCGCCCGCACCGAGAGGGGCCGCCCGGTGAGCAGCACCACCAGCAGCTCGGGCGCCATCAGCTCGATGAGCCGGGCAGTCTCCTCGATCAGGGGGTCCTGCCCGCAAGCTTCGAAGAATTCCTCCCAGTGGTGCCGCCCACCCGTGACCAGGTGCTGACGGTGGGTTGCATCCGACACGACCCCGTCGATGTCGACGACCACCGCAGGGCCCGGCGGCCGCGGGTCTGCTCGCCACACCCAACCGCTCTCCGAGGCCATCACGGGGAGCTCGCTCGGCCAGCAACGCGCCGCATCCGTACCAACAGCGCCGCAGACGGGACCACCTTGGCCGATACGTACGTCGAGAGGCGGGACGCGGAGGTCCCGATGCGACGTGCGAACTCGGCCTGGGTGAGGCCCGAGCAAACCAGCAGGGCCTTGACCGCAGAAGCCACCTCGCCCCTTTCGGCGTCTGCGGCTGACCGTCTGGCCTGGGCGATCATCTCCAGCATCAGCTCGGTGGTCCCGTATGGACGGGAGAGCCGCACGGCCTCGGCCACAGCGTCGGCGACGGGGCCCCACGGCTCTTCCTGGATGGCTGAAGCCAGCCGCCGCCAGTCAGGAAGGGTCCCCCGCTCGATCGCCGCCAGGATCATCGAAGATGATATCATATCCGATACGCCAGGTCGGTGGGGGATCCGGTTCAGCAGGCGATCACCTTCGCCATGGCGGTGCAGAACTCCGGCCACCGGTGCTTCTCAATGACCCCGGCGCGCCGAAGGAGGACCGCAACGGGAACGAGTTGGATGTTGTCCAGGTTGGCAACCGAGCCATCGCTCACCCCTTCTGGAGCTCCGAGCGCCACCTCGGTGGCCAGGCCACGAACGGTTGTCGTGACTGGAGCGACGAGGACCCTGCCAAGGCGAGGTGCGACGCGCGAGCGGGTCAAGACCACCACCGGGCGGACCTTGTCCAGATCTGCCCACCAGACCTGCCGATGTCCCAGCCCGTCCACGTCTACTGTCCGCGCCGATCAAGGGCCAGGCACAACACCTCCGGCGGTATCGCCCCGTCATAGGGAAGGTCGGGGCCCCTCGGTGCATCCCAGGCCAGGTCTGGGTCATCCTCATACGGCATGGCCTCGAGGGCCAGGTCCTCACGCTCGGATTCGAGGGTGTCGAGCAGTGCGGCCAGAGCACGGTCGACCAGGGTGCTGTCACTCACACCGAGTCGCCGGCGTAGCTCGACCAAGCGCTCACCATCAGTTGTGGTTGAGATCCGCATACGCGTCATGCCACAAATAGTAGCAGGTTGATGTCCCCGAGCCCGGACAGTTGCACTATCGATAGGCTGAGCTGGTGGGGAGGATCTGTCTCGCATGGGCGCGGAATCGTCCCCAGTCCTTGCTCTGCGGGCTCGTCTCAGCGTTGTGCCTGTCTGGGTGCGGGGGCCCCGGCGCCACGACCTCGCCCCTTAATCACGTGGCCGCGAACGTCAAGCTGCTCCCAACGCCCCTTCCGCCCGGATCACCACCGGGACAGGTTGCCGTCCACGTCTTGCACGGGAAGGGCCATTCAGTCGAGCTGGTAGTGGGCGTCCGCATAGACGGGCATGGGCCGTACCCCTTCCTCCTGGACACCGGCGCGAGCACCTCGGTGGTCAGCTCAGCACTCGCCACCCGTTACCACCTCCGAAGCGGGAAGCCGCTGGGCCATCAACCCCAAGGGGCCGCCTGCTCCGGCGCCCAGCAACCATCGAAGCAGGCAGCCGCCCGTGTGGAGCTGAGCGACTGGAAGGTTGGCGCGACGCCGCTCCCGGCCAGGCCTGCCGTGGCGCTGCCCAACTTCGGGTCAGGCACGGGGACGATCGACGGCCTGCTCGGGTCGGACGCCCTCAGCGCGCTCTCCGCCGTGACCATCGACTACCGGACCGGCAGAGCCAGCCTGGGCCCAGCCTCCACGAACCCTGCGGGCAATGCACCGCAGGTACCCCTCGACGTGGTGACGATCCAGGGAGAGGTGGTCCCCATTGCTCATGTCACCATCGGAGCGCACGGCTACGACTTCGTCGTGGACACTGGCGCCTCCACCTCCGCGGTGACTCCGTCGCTCAACGCCCAGCGGCACTTGCCTGTCGTGGCAAATGGGGTGCCCGCCGCCGGAGTGAGCTGCTCCTCGAAGGTAGCAGTGGTTGCACTCACTCACTGGCATGTGGGCAACGTGGCCCTGCCGACTGAGGACGTGCCGTCACTGTCATTGTCCTACGCGGGGGCGCCACCCCCGATCGGGCTGGTCACCGGCTTGGTAGGAGAGGACGTGCTCTCCACCTTCGGCGAGGTGACCATCGACTTCGCCCACCAGCTCCTCACGCTTGGCCCCTGAACCCTCGGG
>JBOGGU010000009.1:0-68523 GCA_050744085.1 Acidimicrobiales bacterium | reverse complement strand
CCGGTGGGCCGAGCCGGGGGGTGGGGCGCCGGGAGGTCGGTGGGCCGAGCCGGGGGGTGGGGCGCCGGGGCGGTTAGGGGGTGGCCTCCGGGGGCTGCCGGGGCCAGCGTGGGCGCTCAGCCGCCTGCGCGCCGACGCCGCCACCGCAGGCTCCGAATGTCACGCTCGCAACCGGGCACACCCGATACGGTAGATGCCGAGGAGCCGTCGGGCGGATCAACCACGAGTGCCACGAACCTCAAGGCCGGTCCCTCAAGGCCGGTCCCTCAGGGCCGGTCCCTCAGGTCCAGGACCGATCCGCTGGGCAGGTCTCCGTCGAGCAAGCCCCAGATCCTGGTCGCCACCTCGTGCGGGTCGCTGAGCCCTCCGCTCTCGTGGATGCCCACGAACTTGGCACGAGCCGGGAAGTCACCCTCGGGCGTCTCGCGCAGGCGCGCCTGCATGGCAGTGTCCACCGTTCCCGGAGCAACCGCGAGCACCTGCACCCCGCCTCCAAGGGCCTGCTCGGCTCCGGCGTTGCGAACCCACTGGTCCATCGCTGCCTTGCCCGCCCCGTAGGAGCTCCACCCGGCGTAGACACCCTTTGCGGCGCCCGAGGTGATCATCACCAAGTGGCGCCCGGGCCGTGGCTGGCGGCCTTCGAGCGGGCGAGCGGCGGCGAGGAACATGTGGCCGAGCACCTGTGGGGCTGCCGAGTTCAACACGACACCGGCGGAGTAGGCCTCGCTGTCGACCCGCCCCGCGAACCCGATCGGGTCCACCGTGCCGGCCGCGTGCACGAACACGACACGCTCCCCGTCGAAGCCGTCCAGCTCGGCCGCGAACGATTCCCCCACCGCCTGCCAAGAGGCCGGGTCTGACAGGTCGGCCCTCAAGTGCTCGGCTGGGGCAGGACCCGGGCGCCTGCTGATCCCGATGACCCGGGCCCCCTCCCAGGGCACCTTGTCGACCATTGCCCGGCCGATGCCGCTCGACGCACCCGAGACCCAGACCAGCGACTTGCTCACCAGGGAGAGGCTACAGGGCCGCCCGACCCCTGGGGGGCGCCCGTGCCATCATCGTCCTTCTGCAAGCACGAGGAGGAGCCACGAGGAGGAGCCACGAGGAGGAGCACAGTGGGGATCAGCTCGGAGCCACAAGAGAGGCTGAGCGTCGACGAGATCGACCTGTCGGACATCGGGGGCTTCTGGGCCCTGCCGCTGGCCGAGCGGGAGGGCGCTTTCGTCACGCTGCGGCGGGAGCGGCCCGTCGCGTTCTTCGAGGAGCCCGAGCTGATGGGCCTGCAGAGGGGGCCAGGCTACTGGGCGGTCACCCGCTATGCCGACGTGGTGGAGGCCAGCCGGCGACCCGACGTGTTCTGCTCGGGGCTGGGCGCCACAACCATGATCGACCTGCCCGTGGCATTCCGGGAGTACTTCGGAGGGATGATCAACGCGGACGACCCCAGGCACGCTCGACTTCGCCGGATCGTGTCCCGTGCCTTCACCCCCAAGAGGTTGTCAGCGCTGGCGGGCGAGGTGGCGCGGGTCACGGGCGAGATCCTCGACGCCGTCTGCGAGAAAGGCGAGTGCGACTTCGCCACTGACGTGGCCGCTCCCCTGCCGCTGCGGGTGACGTGCGACCTGATGGGTATCCCGGCAAGCGAGCAGGCCTTCGTCTTAGAGAAGACCAACCTGCTGATCGGAGTCACCGACCCCGAGCTGATAGCGGAGGACGCAGACTTGTTGTCGGCTGTGCTCAGCGCCGGCATCGAGTTGGGTGAGCTGGTGCGAGAGCTCGGGCGCGCTCGGCGCGAAGAGCCGACAAGCGACGTGATCTCGGCGCTGGTGAACGCCGAGCTCGACGGGGAGACGCTGTCGTTCGACGAGTTGGCCTCCGCGTTCATCCTCCTAGTCGTGGCGGGCAACGAGACCACCCGCAACGCCATCAACTGGGGCCTGGTCAACCTCTGCGAGCAGCCAGGCCAGCGGGCCGCGTGGGAAGCCGACTTCGAGGCGCTCGCGGGTCGCGCCGTCGAGGAGATCGTTCGTTGGTCGACCCCGGTGATCCAGATGCGCCGCACCCTCACCTGCGACGCCATGCTCGGCGGCCGCCAGCTCCGCAAGGGGGAGAAGGTCCTGCTGTTCTACAACTCTGCCAACCGGGACGAGGAGGCCTTCGACGCGCCGTACAGCTTCGAGGTGGGACGGGCCGACAATCGCCATTTGGGCTTCGGGGGCTACGGTCCCCACTATTGCCTTGGCGTCCACCTCGCCCGGCTGGAGGTCACCTCGATGTTCCGGGAGCTGTTCCGCCGTGTACCCGACATCCAGCCCTCGGCTGAGCCCGAGCGCCTCCGATCGCACTTTATCAACGGGATCAAGCACCTCCCCTGCGAGTTCACACCCAGCGAGCGGTGAGTTGTGGTGGAAGGCGAGAGCTGGGGTTTGACTGCTCCCACGCTAAAGCCGTGGGATTCTGGGGCTCAGGCTGCCAGGACACCCGTAGGGTCCTTGGGCTTAGTGCCGTCGTCGCCCACCGGGACATATCCGGACGGTTCAGCCCCGCCGTCCGGTCCCGCACGGTCCGGGTTCAGGTTCCGAGCAGCGTTGCGGTCCCTGTCTGCGACCAACCCACATGCCCGACACCTATACACCCGGTCCGAGAGCTGTATGCGGGGCTTGGCTGTCGCCCCGCAAGTGCTGCACCGCTGCGTGGTGTCCCTGGCCGGGAGCACCACCAGCGTCTTGCCTGCCTTGGTTGCCTGCCAGGCCAGCACCGCCCGGAACTGGCGCCATCCGGCATCGGCGATGGAGCGATTGAGCCCGGCCTTGTGGCGGCCCTTGCCTCGTCGGGACATGTTCTTGACCCTGAGGTCCTCGACGCCGATGCGATCGTAGGCCCCCACCAGCGCCCTGGCCGCCTTGTGGTGGAAGTCGGCCCTCTGGTTGGCGACGCGTGCAGCCACCCGAGCCGCCTGGCGCTTGACCTTGGCTCGGCCCTTCGATCCCTTGGCCTTCCTCGCCGTGTTGCGCTGAGAACGAGCCACGGCTTTGGCAGCTGCGCGGGCATAGCGAGGGTTGGCCACGTCGCCCGCAGGGTCCTCGGCGGTGGCGAAGGTGGAAAGGCCCACATCCAAGCCGGTGCTTGCACCGCTGCGTCCCACCGGCGCATCGGGAACCTCGACACGGACCACGAAGCTGGCCCAGTGCTGCCCGGCGCGGTCTCGATAGACGCTGACGCTGGTGGGGGCGCAGGGCAGCGGCCGGGACCACACCACCCGCAGGGGGATGCGCCCACCTGCCACGGCCAGCGCCAGGCGGTCGTCGGTCCTGAGCCCGAGGCCGCTGCCCGAGACAGCGAAGCCCCTCCTGGTCCATCGGGCGGTCGCGTAGCCGGCCTTGCGGGGCTTGAACCGGGCCGCCCGGCAGGGTTGGCCTTGTCGAAGAACGCCGAGATGGCCCGGTAGAGGTCCCGCAGCACCTGTTGGTGGGGGACGCTCGGGGATGCCGCCAGCCACTCGAAGCGAGAACGCCAGTCGGTCAGCTCCTTGTCGGCGTCGGAGTGGGACAGCGAGAGGTCCTCATGTCGCCACAGGTCCCCCCAACGCCCCAATGCTGTGTTCCACACGAAGCGACAAGTGTCGAACACACCTTGGAGGGCCTGGCCCTGGGTCGGACTGACTCGCAGCCGGTAGCGGTAGCGGACCTCGACGAGGGCCATCTACGCGGCCGCCTTCTGGTTCTCGACGTAGCGTCGCACCACCTCCAGGGGGGCGCCACCCACGGTGGAGACGAACCACGAGGGACTCCAAAGCGCCGCCATCCGGTGGAGGTGGACGAACTCCTGGCGCAAAAGCCGAGACGAGCGGCCCTTCAGAAGCCCGACAAAGCGAGACAGCGCCACCGTCGGGGGGATCTCCACCAGCAGGTGCACGTGGTCGGGCATCACCTCCACCTCGATGATGGCTGCCCCAAGCTCAACCGCAACCTCGGCGATGATCTCCTTGAGCCGGGCCTCCACCCGCCCGACCAGTACCCGTCGGCGGTACTTCCGTTGCCCCTGCGGAGCAGTGTGGTGGGACTTGGCCGAGTACACCGTCTTGTTGGTCGAGCGGTAGCCCACAGGGCTCATTGTGGCATGAGGGTGTATCACTGCTTGCTTCCGACCAGCTCAGGCACCCAAGGTCGGGCCTACGGCCCGAGCGGGGCTCTCCCTCCAACGGCTAAAGCCGTGGGCTTCCCGCCCCACGCCCCATTCCGGTGACTTCGCGCGTATACGAGTTGCGCCTTCCCCAGTTCAGGGAGGGTCGGTGGCGGACGGCGGTAGGTCGGTGGCGGGCGGTGGTGAGGGCTGGGCGGGGAGGCGGGCTGAATAGATCGAGTAGCCGTCGATGTGGCGGGAGACGACGGTGGCGAGGACCGTGGCAGTAGCCATGGGGACAAGGATGGAGAATCCCGAATGGGTGAGCTCCAAGATCAAGGCGAGCGCGGCGAGGGGCGCCTGCATCCCGGCACCGATCATCGCGGCGGCGCCGATCATCGCGTATGCGCCGACCGGGGAGCCGGGCCAGAGCTGCGACCAGGCGAGGCCCATGAAGCCCCCGAGGACGGCGCCGGTGCTCATCACGGGCGTGAACAGACCGCCAGAGGCGCCGCTGCCCAGGCAGAGGGAGGTGACGATCGGCTTGAGGAACGCAAGGGCGGCGAGCAGGCCGAGTGTCCCCCCGCCGAGGAAGGCTGCGTGGGCCATGTCCTTGCCGTTCCCGAATAGCTGCGGGTACTTGATCCCGACAAGCCCGAGGATGGTGAACGCCACAAGGGGGGCCGCGAGGGCCTTGCGCCCGGCGACGCGATGGTGGGATACCCAACCCACGAGCCGTATGTAGCCCGTCGCGAAAACGCCGACCAGCGGTCCGGCGACAAGGGCCCACACAAGCAGGTTCGGCCGGAACGCGAATGCTCCTATGTTCACGTAGGTGGGGTGGACGGGCAGGTAGATCCATGCGGTGACGGTGGCGATCGACGAGCATGCAAGGGCAGGGAGCACGACGGGCAGGCTGAGGCTGCCGAGCAGGATCTCGGCTGTGAACAAGGCGCCCGCGAGGGGTACGTTGTAGACGGCGGCAAACCCGGCGCCCCCCCCGCATGCCACGAGAAGGCGGCGTTGGGCGGTGCTGAGCCCCGACCATCCAGCCAGGACGCTCGCCGAGGCCCCGCCCATGAGCTTGGGGGCGTTCTCGCGGCCGATCGAGGCTCCCATGCCGATGACCACCTCTGAGATGAGCCCGCTGCCCAGGCAGCGACGGAACGACAGCTTGCCGTCGCCTGCCCAGATGGCTTCGTCGACCTCCGAGCGCTCATTCGGGGTGTAGTGACGTAGGAGGTACCAGGCCACCCCCCCAAAGGCGCCCGCGATGACCAGGGGCAGGACCCGATGCCAAGCAGACACCCTTTCGACGGCGGATTGGAAGCTTCCGGTGTGGAAGTTGAAGGCCAGGTGCTCCACGCTGAACAAGATGAGCATCATCAAGGCGCCGAACAGCCCTGTCGCCACTCCCGTCAGGACGAGCATGGCCCAGAACCGCAGGGTGAGGGCTGCATCCCCGTCGCTGTTGACGTTTGGTTGCTCCATCGCCCCCCGGCCAGAGGGCAGTCGGCTCTTGATCAGCGGTTGGGGGTCGCGCAAACGCTCGCTCGGCCGTGGCTGCCGTCCGCTCGACCGTGGCCACCTCGCCCTCACCAGGGGGCGTGCGGCTTTGCGCTCACAGGCCAATAGTAGCGCTGGCGGCGGGCCGAGGTCGTGACCCCCCCCTCAGAGCGATCGTTGACCTCACAACGGCCTGACTGAGGATGGGCCTAGCTGTCGAGAATCGGCCTACACCCAGCCGAAACGGCCTCCCTCGACGACGCTCACACGGTCGCCGTAGAGACGCTCCAGGCGAGCGCGGACCCCTTCCACATGCTCCGCCAGCACCCGGACCCGGACCGTGTTGGTGCGGGGTTCAGGTCCGTAGGCGGTGATCGCCCGGTCCCTCACGAGGGGGGCGATCTCGTCCATGACCTGCTCCAGCTGTCGGTAGGTGTAACGGACCCAGACCACCTGGAGCCGATCTGGGTCCAACACCAGGCGCTCCAAGTCGGAGCGATGGGCCTCCAGGTCGGTGGTGAACGCCACGACGAAACCGACGGCTGGGCCATGCCAGGCACCGGCGGAGGAGTCGGGATGCGCCTGGCCGTAGCTAACGATGCGGGTGTTGTCGTCTTCGGCAGGCACGGCGGTTCGACGCCGCAGGCTGGGCATCCTCACAGTGTGGCATCCCCATGCCGTCGCGGTTGCCCGCGAGCACCGGCCACGGGTGGATGTAATACTTGGGCCATGAGCTTGGACGAAAGCGGGAGCCACTGATGCCTGTATGTGCGGTCTGTGGGGCCACTGTGCCCTTTGGAGCGCGGTTCTGCGCATCTTGCAGCGCTCCGGTCGACCCTGGACCGGCGGCGGCACATGGGAGCCCGCAGTACCGGGCGGAGCCGGCATGGATAACTCGGATCCGGAGCGCACCAATCGGCCTGGTCATTGCCAGCTTTGCGCTCGTGGTGATGTTCGTTGGCTTGTTGTTGCCCTGGCTCTCGGCGAACGCACTGGATCTGGTCCACGTCTCGGAAAACGGGTTCAATAGCTGGGGATGGCTCAGCTTCGCCGCCTGGCTCGCCGGTCTGGCGATCGTGGTCGCAGCGAACCTTCGCCTCGGCGGTCGGCGCCGTAGGAGCGCAGCGGCGTTCAGTAACTCGCTGGCAGGTCACTTGCTCGTGGCCAGTGGCGGGGCGGCGATACTGGGCGCGGTGTTGTTCTGGGTCACCGCGCCCAGTGGTTCGATCGGCATACAGGTCAGGATCGGCTCCGGGTTGGTCGTCGCGGTGGTGGGCTCGCTCGCCCTGATGGGCGCAGGGACCCTGGTCGCCTCGCCAAAGCTCACCGCGAAGCTGGATGCCCAGCTCGGCCGCCCTGACTCCAGCTAGTGCGTTCCCGCTGGCCCGGTTGAGCCGGCCTACCCCGCTGAGCTGGCGTTGAGAGCTGGTCCACCCGGCTCCCGCCTACCGGGCGGACCGTGACCTAATCCTAATCCAAGCCCAGAACAGCAAAGAGTGCGGAGTCGACGGCTTGCAGGTCGGATGTGTCGAGGCGACCGGCGAGCTCCCCAAGCCGGGCCTGCACGTCGATAACGGTCAGCCGCTCGACCATCACACGGGTCCTGACGCCATTTACCTCGATCTCGGGCCGGAACGACGCCGCCCTCCGCCCGGTCGACGTGGGCGCGATGATCCAAGTGGAAAGGGGGAGATCCTCAGACTGCACGACCACTGCAAAGCGGAGCCGGTCTGTTCGTGGCCACGCGGTCCTTGGGTGCCCGGAGCCGATACAGGTCACCACGCACGGATGGCCGAAGTGTAGCGCGTACTCTGTCACCTCAACCCGCGGTGAACGCAGCTGATCGACGGTAGACGGACGGAACTATGCACCGTCAGCGCCAGCTTCACGAACTGACAACCACCTGCACGACGTACTACCAGCACTTATCCGGCCGGTGGGCCCGGCAGGGATCGAACCTGCGACCAAGGGATTATGAGTCCCCCGCTCTGACCACTGAGCTACGGGCCCGTCGAGCTCCGGGGGAGAGACTCGAACTCTCAACAAACGGATTAACAGTCCGTTGCTCTGCCAATTGAGCTACCCCGGAAGAACTTGCCCAGAGCCTACCAGCTGGTCCCGGTATCCTCCAATATTGCCTCTGACCAGCATCAATGCTGGTGTCCACGTCGGCGGACGAAGACTCCGTCTTGCCGCTTCCTACCGTCAGCTACCAGTATGGCCGGCGGATGGTTCTCCCGCGCTCTCACGGCGTCTCCCATGAACACCGAGAGCGGGGTCTATACTCATTAGGTAGACAGCAGCCACGACCTCGGCCACGATTTCGAAGTTGCGGGAACGCACGGAGCGTGCCGGGGGCTCGGCGCCTGCGTGCACAGCGGCTGAGCGCTCAAGCATAACCTTGACAGTCTGGTGGTCTACGCCACAGATGCCTGTGAAGGGCCTCGACCTCCTTGTCCTGGTTGACTCGGGCCTTCGAGACTTGGGCGCCAACCCGGCGTCGACGCCGGTCTCTGAAGCCCTACGCCACTACCCGATGTCGCTGGAGTACAGCCCCTCCCTCCTCAGCGGGAGTCCCTTGGCGCCCGGCGCCCGAATCGGCCAGGCGTTGTTATCCTCCAAGGTGCGCGTCTTCTACGTGGCGCTGAACTGGCGTCGCCGAGGACCGGGCCTCGCCTGGTCGCTATCTGCCAACCCCGCCATCATGGGGGCTCGTCGCATTGGTTGTTTGCCCTTCCCCAGGTCGGCGACCTCCAAACAGATCGTCTCCGTCAATCGCCTTCCTCCTCCTCTTCCTTGTCCTCCCCGCTTTGAACCGGCGCTTCTACCCTTTGGCGCTTCCGCTCCTCCCTCTTTTGCTTACGGGTCGCGGCACTGTCCTCCGCGTCGTGACGCAGCATCGCTTTAGCGTCCGCGGGATCGGTCTGGCTCGTGTAGTTCTTTCCGAAGGCTACCCCGAGAGCCTCTGGAATGTAGTAGTTCTTGAAGGGCTTGGAGCCAACCCCAAGACTTGTCTCGTAATTGCCAATCACTTTGCGTAGCACCTCATCGCACTCGACACAGTGGTCCTTGTCGCAGCCAATGGCTTGGATGCTGTAGAATCCCTTCCGGGCCACGCGTACGTACTGGATAAGTTCCCCTTCAGCGTGAGATTGCTGCGCGGCAATCGATTGGTATCCTCTCCGAGCCGCCGCGTCACACAGAGCTTTCGAGACCATGCTTTTGAGATTGGTGAACATAAACTTCTGTACGGTCCCGTGTAAATCGAGCAAGGCAGCTGTCACCACGGTGGTTGCCCCGAAGGACCGCCGCGAGCCGCCCCCTAGGGCCTCTTGATGAATCGCCTTGGCATCCAACGAGAGCTGCTGCTTCGTCACCTCCAAGGCAGTCTTTGCCCAGTTGTCCACTCTCTGCACTTCTCTGCTCTTATCCCGCTTGCGCTTGGTTCTGCGATTCTGTTTGGGAGTCCTGATATTGCCCTTGCGCGCCTTGGACTTGGTGGCGTTGAAGATAGCCTTCGGCGTATCCACAATTCGCCGCCGCTTGGTGGCGTTGTTCACTGCTTCCGCCTCGGAGTCGCTGTCGGACTCATCCGCTTCCCACTTGCGCTTAGGTGGGAACTGCGCTCCGACAACGCCCTCTTGGCGGGCCGCGTCGACGATCGCAGCAGGCCAGTCGTCAAATTCGTGCCTGATGCCATCCGTGAGCATTTCGCTCAGCCGTTCCACCACCCCTGGCCCGGCACGCTCCGCTTTGCCAAGATTCTCCGGAGCCGGAAGGGATGCTTCCGCCATATCGCTGCCGCCGAGGTAAAGTTCCCGCTGTACCGGGACCGCCGCCGGAACACTTACCGCTCGCGAGAGCAGCGAGGCCACCGCGCGGTTGCCAATTAGGCGCTGCAGTACCAGCACAGACGCGTGGCCAACGACTGGACCCGAACTGGTTGCCTGCACTACGTCGAGGCGCGTCACGGCCCGCCTGGGATGTGTCGGGTCCAATTCGCTTTGGTGCTCCTCATAGACGCCCATCGCAACAACTCCTTTGGATTATACTACGGAGATCGCCCAGCCACGGGGATGTCCTCTAGGACAATCGACGAGGCAGTCCGGCGTGCCCGTTCTTACTGGCTCCACCTCGGGACAGGTTGCCTGAGTCTCCGCCCAGGCTGCTGAGGGGGGCGGGCTAGGATGCTCGGCTGCTATGACTGTCTCCTCGGCGATGGGGGCGGTAGATGCCCGCAAGGCGCATCGCGGTCTGCCGTCGGCGCTTCAAGCAAGCTATGAGACCGACTCGCGGACAGGCGACAGCACCCGACCGGCGGCGGCCAGCACCTGCCGGATCGTCTCCTGGCTTACGTCTTCCAAGTCCGCGGGATACCTGGCGTCGATGGTCCATGGGTTCAGCAAGTCCAGGTCACGGCCCTCGAAGCGAGGCTGGTCCCCCGCTGGGAGCTCGGCGGCAAGTTGGACCAGGTTATGGACCTTACGAATCACCACTCCGCGCCGGATCTGGAGGGCTTTCAGAGCCTTCTCGCCGGCCAGGTGAGCATGGAAGCAAGCCACCCTGCCCGGCAGCTCCGGGTTCCCACCAATGACGGTGGCCACCGCCAGCTCCTCTCCGGCCTCCTTGAGCCAGCGCCGTGCCTCGACGAGCTCCTCAGGCGACGGCACGCTCATGTACCACCAAACGGGTCGCTGGAACGGCTGCCACAGCCTGGCCAAATCGTCTGGGGGGGATCACCCGGCCGGTGTTGCTCACCGAGAGGGTTGACTTCGCCACAGTGGTACCGACGGCGACCCTCCCCGCTCGTGAGCGCGCTGGTCCGGTGCCCTCGGTCGGCAGTGGTTCCCAAGCCACCACACAGTCGACAGCGCCGACCTCGCCATCGCCGCCACTGCCAGGCGCACGAGCACCCGCCTCCTGACTCGCAACATCAGGCACTTCCCGATGTTCACCGGCCTCCAGGCGCCCTACTGACGTGGTGAGCCTCCTCTCGACCGCATTTCGTCGGGAGGGCGGACGGATCCCCCACTCGGTAGGTGGACCCATTCGCAAGCTTTGTGCTAGCATAGTGCGACATGCGCACTCTGTACCTTCGCAACGTGCCCGACGAGGTCGTTGAACGCCTAGAGCGTCTCGCTGCCCATGACGCTATGTCGGTAGCAGCAGTGGCCGTGAGAGAGCTCACGGAGGTGTCGCGGAGGGCAGACAATCCGGCGTTGCTTGGCGCCCTTCCTGACCTTGACGTCGACCCGGCGACGATCGTCGCTGATGTGGGCGCCGGACGGGCTGAAAGGTGATCGTGGTCGATGCATCGGCGGCCCTCTCCGCCCTGCTCAACGTCGGCCCGGCTCGCCGCGCCCTCGCCGAGGGCCAGCTCCACGCCCCCCACCTCATCGACTCCGAGATCGCCAACGGCCTTCGTCGCGGGGTCGTCGCTCAGCGGTTCGACGTCGGCGCCGCCTGGAACGCCCTTGATCGCTGGCGACATCTCGGCGTGACGAGATACGCGGTGTTCTCCCTGCTGGATCGCATCTGGCAGCTCCGGGAGAACCTGTCAGCGTACGACGCGTCGTACGTCGCCCTGGCCGAGCAGCTGGATTGTGCGCTCCTCACCGCCGACGGCCGGATCGCTCGTGCTCCTGTTGTCCGCTGCCCGATCACGATGGTGCCTCGGTAGAGGGACGAGCTGTGCGGGCCTTGCGGCGGAGCAGTCGTGGGCGCTGATCTGTGGGGCGAGCTTCGCGACGATGTCATCTCGAACGTGACCCAACGCCCGACGCATGGGCCTGGAGCACCCGAAATGCCCGGCAGAGACTAAGAGTGTGGCACTTCAGCTGCCGTCTATCACTGGTCGAGCGGGGCACCCGCGCCGGGTAGAACAGTACGCTATGAGGATGCGAATGGGACTGGCTGCCGGTCTGATCGCCGGTTACTATCTGGGTACCAAGGCCGGTGAAGGGCGCCACGAGCAGCTCAACCGGGCGGTTGGGTACCTTCGGGAGTCACCCGTCGCCGGCTTTGCCGCCGGGGTGGCCGCCGACAAGAGCTTGGCGTTGGTGGGCCTGGCCACCGAGCGGGCCCGCCGGCTGGTCGAGAACCGTATGGGCGACCTGCCCGGAACCCGCTGGTCCAGCCAATCGGGAGGCTCCTAGCACCGAACCGGCGCCGAAGGCGGCTTGGTTCGGTGCATGGAGGAGGCGCCCGACCGTAGGGCGGGGCCTCGCGTTTCGAGGAACCGGCGCCGAAGGCGGCTTGGGTTCGGTGCATGGGGGAGGCGCCCGACCGTAGGACGGGCCACGCATTCCTAGGGTCAGGCCTCGTCCAGGTAGTCGCGCAGTAGCTGGCAGTGGATCGGGTAGCGCAGCTTGGCCAAGGTCTTGGCCTCGATCTGGCGAATCCGCTCCCGGGTAACTCCCATGACCTTGCCCACCTCCTCCAGGGTGCGCACCTGACCGTCTTCCAACCCGAAGCGCAGCCGGACAACCTCCTGCTCTCGCTCGCTCAGCTCGGCCAGCGCCCTGTTCACCGCTTCGTTGAGCATCGCTCTCGCGACTGCGTCCGCCGGCACCGTCGCGTCACGGTCCTCGATTACGTCGGACAGCGTGAAGTCCTCCTCGTCCCCGACCGGCTGGTTGATCGACACCGGCTCCTGGTTGATTCGCAGGATCTCCGCGACGCGCTCCACGGGCAGGTCCGCTCCCAAGGCGAGCTCCTCGACACTTGGCTCGTGCCCCACTTCCTGGAGGAGCTGGTGCTGGATGCGAGCAACCCGGTTGATCACCTCGACCACGTGAGCCGGGATCCGGATGGTCCTCGCCTGCTCGGCTATGGAACGGCTGATGGCCTGTCGGATCCACCAGGTGGCGTACGTGGAGAAGCGGAAGCCCTTGGTGTAGTCAAACTTCTCCACTGCCCGGATCAGGCCGAGGTTGCCCTCTTGGATCAAGTCGAGCAACGGCATGCCGCGGGCGTGGTAGCGCCTCGCGATCGACACGACAAGCCGGAGGTTGGCCTCTACCAGGAGTGCTTTGGCCACAAGGCCGTCGGAGAGGATCTCGAACTGGGCGTCGAGCTCGGCTCGCTGCGCGAGAGGCTGGGGACAGCGGTCCTGCAGCTCCAAGATGCGCTCGCCCGCCCTCAGCCCTGCTGCGATGCGCTGAGCAACGGCAACCTCCTCGCTGGCCTGGAGCAGGGGAAGCTTGCCAATCTCCTTCAGGTAGGCGTGGACCGGGTCCTGCGAGGGTCCCTCGGCACGCAGCGTCGAAGCTCGGGAACGCCCAGGGGTCCCGGTGCTGCGAACCGGACGAGATCGTCCCTTGCGCAGCGACCCCGACAGCCGCTGTGCCTGGCCGGCTCGCCGGCCCCCCGGCCGAGCTGGCGAGCCGGCGCTGCCAGCGGGAACCCAAGCGTCCGAGTCGGGCTCATCAGGACCCTCCTCGCGGTACTCGATGCCGTCAGCCCGGATGCGTGCAATCACCTCGTCGATGAGGCCGGTGTCGAGCTCCACCGAAGCCAGCGCCTCCATGACGCCGTCGGTCGAGAGCCACCCGACACGGCGACCCTTAGCCAGCATCTCTCCAAGTCGATCCTCGAACACTGCGTCAAAGGTCGTCACGCAACTAACCTCGGTGCCGCCTGCGTTTGCCCACCGTCACTCCCTGGACAGAGCGGCTGGAGACGCCATCCCACCCAGCCAGGCTAGCAACTGCGCAGCCGTGTCACTCGCCGTCTCTGTGTCATTCAGAGCCTCGATCCCCTGCTTGAGCCAACCGGCGATGGGCGCCAGCTCAGCGGCCCTCGAAGGCTCTGCCCTGATCTCCACGCCAAGGGCCGCGAGGGCTCGTCGAGCCGCCGCGCCGACCAGGCGGGGCAGCTCCACCTCGGGATCAGCGTGGGCTTCCTCGACCGCAAGGCGCGAGAGCAATGCGGCAACGGCAGGGTCGCCACCCGCTATGGCCTCGGCCAAGGTCCCGGAGCACCGAAGGGCCCGGAACGCCGCTCGATGAACGGGGTCCGCGAAGCACACCTCCTCCAACCGGCCAGCCACCTCGTCAGGCCGTTGGACCGCCAGGCGCAGGCACTCCAGCTCGGCACGACCCGATCCGCTTGTGGCCGGCTGGCCGAGGGGGGCCACCAACCCACCGCCTCGGCTCGCCGGAGCGCCCGCCGGGCCACCCGCCGGAGCGCCCGCCGGGCCACCCGCCGGAGCCGGGGCACCTGCCGGAGCCGGGGCACCTGCCGGGACCCCCCCCGGAGCGCCCGCCCGAGCGCCACCCGGGCCGCCCCCGGGCCCAGACCCTCCGCGGAAGCCGCCCCCGGGCCCAGACCGTCCGCGAGCCTGGGC
This sequence comes from Acidimicrobiales bacterium, assembly GCA_050744085.1. Classification (GTDB taxonomy): domain Bacteria; phylum Actinomycetota; class Acidimicrobiia; order Acidimicrobiales; family JAJPHD01; genus JAVKSL01. Next base: position 54,548 of record JBOGGU010000009.1, on the reverse strand, counting down.
ATTCGAAGACCTGGGCGCCCCACCCGATCGCCCCCCTGGCCGGGTTCGCCGGAGCCGCATGAGCGCCCCCCGGAGCTGGTCGGCCTCGATCCGACACCTGGCTCCGATCTCCATCACGTACTGGTCCCTGACCAGAGGGTCCGGGTGCTCGGCGACCGCCGAGAGCGCCACCTCAGCCGCCCTTGCCCGGCCCTCGACAGACCCCATGTCAGCGCCGCCGAGCACCCGCTCCACCCGGAAGGCCAGGAAGGTCCGAGCCCCTTGGACCGCGGCGCGCAGGGCATCGGGATCGCGCTGTCCCAGCTCGCCGGGGTCCGTCCCCGCGGGCAGGGCCGCAACGGCAATCTCCAGCTCGTGGCGGCGCTCCCACTCGTAGAAGCGCGCAGCAGCTGCCTGGCCGGCGCCGTCCGCGTCGTAGGCCAGCACGACTCGCCTAGCAAAGCGACGCAAGAGCTCGAAGTGCTCCTCCGCGAGTGAGGTCCCACAGGTCGCCACCGCCCGCCCCACCCCCACCTCGGCGAGCGCGATCACGTCGGTGTATCCCTCGCACACCACCACCTCACCGGTCCGAGACACCTCGTCCTTGGCCCAGTTTAGCCCGTAGAGGATCTTGCGCTTGGAGTAGATCGGGGTCTCGGGCGAGTTCTTGTACTTGGGCTCCGAAGCTGGGGCGCCGGGCAGCACCCGGCCTCCGAAGGCCACCGCCCGCCCGCCGGCGTCGAAGATCGGGAACAGCAGCCGGGCACGGAAGGCGTCCTGGCGCCTCCCCAACTTGTTCACGAACCCGAGCCCGGTATCACGGAGCACGGCATCGGACAGTCCGAGCCCCTTGGTGAGCGCATCCCAGTCGTCAGGCGCCCAGCCCAGCTGGAATCGGACGACCGTCTCGGGACCGTAGCCCCGAGAGGCGAGGTACCGGCGAGCCGGCTCGGCGTCTGGCGCAGAGACGAGGCGCTGGTGATACCACACGACCGCGCGCCCCATCACCTCGATCAAGTCGCCTCGCCTCGCCCGGCGAGCGCCGGAGCGGGCGTCGGCGTGGTGCAGGGTGAGCCCCGAGCGCTCGGCCAGGCGCTCGACGGCTTCCACGAAGTCGAGGTGCTCCACCGCCCTCACGAAGTCGATGGCATCCCCCGACGCCGAACAGCCGAAACAGTGGTATCGGCCGAAGGCGGGATTGACGTAGAAGCTCGGCGTCTTCTCGACGTGGAAGGGGCACAGCCCCGCCCACCGCGCGCCCCGGGCCCGCAGTGCCACGTGCTCCCCGACAAGGGCAACCAGGTCGGTGGCCGCCCTCACTGCCGCGACATCATCCTCGGCAATAGCCACAGTGCCTGACCGTACCCGCCGAGCCACCCGAGGCCCTCACAGGCCGTGAGTGGGCACGGGTCGGGGGTGGCACCGAGCAATATTTCTCAGAAAGCCTCCGAAGGCCTCCAAAGGCTCAGCCGGCCGCGAGGACCGCCTGCGCCGCGGCGAGGCGGGCAACAGGGACCCGGTACGGCGAGCAGCTCACGTAGTCGAGGCCCGCTCGGGCGAACACCCCTATCGAGGCCGGGTCGCCGCCGTGCTCGCCGCACACCCCTATCTTTAGGCCGGGCTTCGCCGCCCGGCCGCGCTCGACCCCGAGGCGGACCAGCTCGCCCACCCCGTCGGGGTCCACCGTCTCGAAGGGGTTGGCGGCGATCAAGCCGCCAGCCAGGTACGCCGACATGAGGCGCCCCTCGACGTCGTCACGGCTGAAGCCAAACGTCATCTGGGTCAGGTCGTTGGTCCCGAAGGAGAAGAAATCGGCCTCCTCCGCTATCTCCCCGGCCAGCAGCGCAGCCCGTGGCGTCTCGATCATCGTGCCTATCGAGACCTCGATGCGGGCCGCGCCGGGGCTCGAAGCGATGGCCTCGGTGCACCAGGAGCGGGCCAGGGCCAGCTCGGCCCTGGAGACGGTGAGCGGGATCATCACCTCTACCTTGGGGTGGCCACCAGCGCCGGCCCGCAGCACCGCCGCCTGCATCAGCGCCCGCACCTGCATGGCGTACAGGCCTGGCTTGATGACGCCCAGGCGGACTCCCCGAGTGCCGAGCATCGGGTTGGCCTCCCGCCAGGACCGGGCCGCTTCGTAGAGGCGTTGCTCCTCCTCGGTCAGGCCCTCGGCCGCCTCCTTGACCGCCAGCTCGGTGGTGTCCGGCAGGAACTCGTGGAGGGGGGGGTCCAGCAGGCGCACGGTCACCGGCAGGCCGTCCATCGCCTCCAGGATCGACACGAAGTCGTCCCGCTGGGCGACCCGCAGCTCCTCCAGCGCGGCGCCCTCTGCCTCAGGGGTCGATGCCAGGATCATGCGGCGGACTATGGGCAGGCGGTCCTCACCCAGGAACATGTGCTCGGTCCGGCAGAGCCCGATGCCTTCCGCCCCGAAGTGCCGGGCGTTGGCTGCGTCGGCGCCGGTGTCGGCGTTGGCCCGCACTCCCAGGTGACCTGCCCGGACCTCGTCGGCCCAGCCCAACAGCCTGCCCAGCTCAGGAGAGGCCTCTGCGGCAGCCAGCTCCATCTCCCCGAACATCACCTGGCCCGTGGTGCCGTCGAGGGAGATGGTGTCGCCCTCCCGGACGATGATCCGACCGGCCCGGAAGTGGCTACCCGCGATGTGCATCGACTCCACCCCCACGACCGCCGGCTTGCCCCATCCGCGTGCGACGACGGCAGCGTGGCTGACCAGCCCGCCCCGGGCGGTGAGGATGCCCTCCGCCGCCATCATCCCGTGCACGTCGTCGGGGGAGGTCTCGTTGCGCACCAAGATCACCTTCTCACCCCGTTTGGCCGCCGCCACTGCGTCGTCCGCAGTGAAGTACGCGCTTCCCACGGCAGCGCCCGGGCTGGCGCCCAGGCCGTGGGCGAACACCGAGCGGCGGTCGGAGGAGGCGAACTGGGGATGCAGGCTTTGCTCCACCTGGACGGGGTCCACCCGGCCGATGGCCTCGGCCTTGGTGAGCGCGATCTGCGGGTCGTCGACCATCTCCACTGCCATGCGCAAAGCGGCGCGCCCGGTCCGCTTGCCCACCCGGGTCTGGAGCATCCACAGCTTGGACTGCTCGATGGTGAACTCGGTGTCGCACATGTCGCGGTAGTGGTGCTCCAAACGGGCAAAGATGGTCATGAGCTGGGTGTATATGTCCGGGAAGCGCTCGGCCAGCGCAGACAGCGGCTCGGTCTTGCGGATCCCGGCCACCACGTCCTCGCCCTGCGCGTTCACCAGGAAGTCGCCATACGCCCCGGTTGCCCCAGTCGCGGGGTCACGGGTGAAGCCCACCCCGGTCCCCGAGTCGTTGTCCCGATTTCCGAAGACCATGGCCTGGACGTTCACTGCCGTGCCGAGGTCGTGGGGGATGCGCTCCCGGTTGCGGTATGCGACGGCGCGGGGACTCCCCCACGAGCGAAAGACTGCGTCGATGGCGCCCCGGAGCTGGGTGGCGGGGTCCTGCGGGAAGGCCTCGCCTGCCTGGCGTTCGATCAGCCCCTTGTAGTCGGCCACGATCGTGCGCAGGGCCTTGACCGGGACGGCCGAGTCCACGCTGGCCCCGGCGGCGGCCTTGGCCTCCTCGAAGACCTCGTCGATCCTGGCGCCGTCGACGCCCATCACGATCCGCCCGTACATGGCGATGAACCGGCGGTAGGAGTCGTAGGCGAAGCGCTCGTCGTTGGTCTGCTTGGCCAGAGCCTCCACCGAGGCGTCGTTGAGGCCCAGGTTGAGCACGGTGTCCATCATGCCGGGCATGGAGAAGCGGGCGCCGGATCGCACGCTCACCAGCAACGGGTCGGCCGAGTCACCCAACTGCTTGCCCATTGCCGCCTCCAGGCGTTCACGGGCATCTGCCACCTGCTCGGCCAGCCCGTCGGGCCACTGCGCTGCGGCGTGGCCCGCCTTCGCCGCGGCCCCGCCCGCCTTGGCCGCCTTGGCCGCCTTGGCCGCCTTGGCCGCCGACCGGCAGGCGTCGGTGGTGATCGTGAAGCCCGGCGGCACGGGCAGGCGGAGCACCGAGGTCATCTCGGCCAGGTTCGCCCCCTTGCCCCCGAGCGAGTCCTTCATCTCCATCGGTGGCGTGGCGTGGCTATGGTCGAAATCAAAGACGTACTGCATAGGACTCGTGCCCACTTTCGTCTCGCGGTTGACCCAGCTTAGGCGCCTCTGGCCGGCTACCAGAGGCGTTCGTGCAGCTCCCCGACGAGGCTGGCCACCGGCACTCGGGCCTGCTCGGTCGAGTCCCGCTCCCGCAGGGTCACTGCGTCGTCTTGGAGCGAGTCGAAGTCGACGGTGACGCACCACGGGGTGCCCACCTCGTCCTGGCGGCGGTAGCGCCGGCCAATCGCCTGGGTCTCGTCGTAGTCGCACATCCAGTGTGGCTGGAGGGCCCTGAGCACCCGTCGAGCGAGCGGCGTGAGGGTGTCTTTCTTCGACAGCGGCAGCACCGCGACCTGGTAGGGGGCGAGGCGGGGGTGCAGCCGCAGGACGGTGCGAGCCTCACCAGCGACCTCGTCGGTCTCGTACGCGGCCAGGAGGAAGGCCATCATGGCCCGTGTCGCGCCGGCAGCCGGCTCGATGACGTGGGGGATCCAGCGCTCGCCCGTTGCCTGGTCGAAGTACTCCAGGCGCTCCCCGCTGTGGGTCGCGTGCGCCCTGAGGTCGAAGTCGGTGCGGTTGGCGATGCCCTCCAGCTCCCCCCAGCCCCACGGGAAGTCGAACTCCACGTCGAATGTCCCAGTCGAGTAGTGGGAGAGCTCCTCTGTGGCGTGCTGCCTCAGTCTCAGCTTCTCGCCGGGGATCCCCAGGGCCCTGTACCACTCGTGGCGCTCGGCGCACCAGTACTCCAGCCACTTCGGCCCCTGGTCGGGCGGGACGAAGTACTCCATCTCCATCTGCTCGAACTCGCGGGTGCGGAACACGAAGTTACCCGGGGTGATCTCGTTGCGGAAGGACTTGCCGATCTGGGCGATACCGAAAGGGGGCCGCTTGCGGGTGGTCTGCATGACGTTGGCGAAGTTCACGAACATGCCCTGGGCGGTCTCGGGCCGCAGGTAGGCCACGTTGGCGTCGTCGGCTACGGGGCCGACGAAGGTCTTGAACATCAAGTTGAAATCTCTCGGGTCGGTCAGGTCGCGCGACCCACAAGCCGGACAGGCGTCGCCGATCTGGTCGGCCCGCCAGCGCTCCTTGCAGTTGCGGCAGTCGACGAGCGGGTCGGTGAAGGTCGCCAGGTGGCCCGACGCCTCCCAGATGCGGGGGCTGGACAGGATCGACGCATCGAGGCCCACCACGTCGTCGCGGCACTGGACCATGGCCCGCCACCAGGCATCCTTCACGTTGCGCAGCATCAGCACGCCGAGGGGCCCGTAGTCGTAGGTGGATCGGAACCCGCCGTAGATCTCGGCCGAGGGGAAGATGAACCCCCGGCGCTTGCACAGGTTGACCACTCGGTCCATCAAGTCTTCTGCAGGCACGGCAGGGAGCCTACCGCCGTACCTTGCGGCTGGCCGTGGCTGGCGCGCGCCAGCGCCTTGGTGACTGCCGTACACAGAAGTGCCCCCCCGTCGGACTCCAAGAGACGCGGGGTTACCTCGATGATGTCCCACCCGAGCGACCGCAGGGTGAGTATCCGGCCTCGATCCGCGTGAAATCGCTGGGGAGGCCCATGCCAGCGCAAGCTCTGCAGCTCCAGACCCACCATCGCCGCGGGCCAAGCCAGGTCCATCCTGGCAACGAGCCGGCCGCCTGAGAGCACCTCGTGCTGGCGCTCGGGCTCGGCGATGCCATGCTGGGCGAGCGAGCGCACAACCTGCATCTCCGGCCCGCTGCCCGGCGGCGGCCCGGGGGTCCACGCCTCCAGGATGCCCCGGAGCATGCCAGGGCCAGGCCGTGCCGGGTCAAGCTCAGCGATCCGCTTGGCCAGGTCATCGAGAATCACAAGCCTTCTGCACACCAGGTCATCCACGACCTCCACCAAGGTCGCTCTGGACAAGCAGCTGGCGAGGTCTATCACTGTACGGGTCGGCGTGGTTACCGGGATGTGGCTACGGCTGGTGGAATCCTTGGCGGGCAGGCATCCAGACCGATGGACCCTGCCAATACGCGATGCCCGCTGCCCGTTGCGATTGGGGGCCATGGTGATCTCGGGGGCGCCCGGACGAATCGCTCCGATCCCCCAAAGGACGGCGGCAGAGCGGTGTGATGCCACGGTGCCCCTGCCCCCGAGCAGGCAGGCAGCCAGCAACCTCTGCTCCCAGGTCACGGGCACCCCGGCGATGCGGTAGAGGCCCCGGGCCACGGGAACCCAGCGGCCCGTGCTCAGGCGCCAGTCGATCATGGAGCGGGTCAGGCCGAGCTGGCGGGCAATGTCCCGGGTTACGAGCCCATGGGAACTGGACGCCCACCTCGCCACATCCTCGTCTCTGCGCACCGACACATCATGACAAGAGGGTGTGACAAACTCGGCCGTTGACACTCGGCGATGGTGGTTGTTCACATTATACATGAACAACCACCAAAGCCAAGGTGCAGCAGGCGGGCAGCAGGCGGGACACGCCGCTGGCGATGGTGGTTGTGCACGCTGTACGTGTACAACCACCATCGCCGACCGGCAACGGGGCACGGGGCGCCCGCCTACCCGCGCTCCAGCAGGTGAAGGCTGCGGATGCGGCGCTCGAGATGAGCCTCCAGGGCAAAGCCCACAAGGTGGTCCACCTCGGCCGTCAGACGGCTGGGCACTGGCGAGTCGCGCAGCACCCCGGCCAGGTCCCCACCCAGCATCCGCCGGACCAGATCCAGCGCTTCGGCGCTGACGGGGATCCCGCGCCGACAGGTCCGGCACAGCGCCCCGCCCTCCACCAGGTCGAAGGCGACCAGGGGCTCGGGCGCCGAGCACCTGGCACAAGCGTCCAGCAAGGGGGTGGAGCCTTCCAGGGCCAGCAGCTTCCACATGAAGCCCGCCATGACCAGGGGAGAGTCTTGCCTGTCCATCGTCCGCAAGGCGCCGACGAGCATCGCGTAGAGACCTTGGTTTGCCTGGCCCTCCTGGAATACCTGGTCGACCACCTCGAGGAGCACGGTCGCCCGGCCCAGACGGTCGAGATCCTCCCGAAGGTGGCGGAAGTGGTCGAGCACCTGGGCCTGGGTGATCGTGTCCAGGTCCCTGCCCTTCCAGCACATGACCGACACGTGGCTCATCGGCTCCAGGCGTGACCCCCACCGACTGGTCGTCTTGCGCACCCCCTTGACCACGGCCCGGACCTTGCCCCGCTCCGCGGTCGCCAGGGTCACGATCCGGTCGGCCTCCCCCAGCCGGATGGTCCGCAGGACGACTCCGGTGTCGCGATACAGGCTCACCGGAGCATTACTTGCGCCGGGTCGCCCGACTCCCGCCGTGTACGGCCATGAGCATCAGGACCAGGCCCACGACCAAGAGGGCGAACGCCGGGGTGAACCCGATTGCAGCAAGGAAAGCCAGCAGGCCGATCACCATGAGGACCCCGATGACTGCCAAGACGATCATGCCAGCTCCTCTCTCCCGCCGTAGCGGCGGTCTCGCCCCTGGAACTCCCGCACAGCATCGGCAAGGTGCTGGCGACGGAAGTCAGGCCACAGTACGTCGACAAACACCATCTCGCTGTACGCGATCTCCCACAGCAAGAAGTTGGACACCCGCAGCTCCCCGGACGTCCGGATCACCATGTCGGGATCGGGCATGTCCGGGAAGTACAGCCGGGAGCGGATCGCGCGCTCGTCGACCTTGGCGGCAGGCACGCCATCGGAGACCAGCTGGCGCACGGCGTCCACGATCTCCGCCCGTCCCCCGTAGTTGAACGCCAGCGTGAGGGTCATGCGCCGGTTGGCGGAGGTCAGCTCGGCCGATTCGTCCATGCGCCGCATGATCCGGCGCGGTACCCGCCAATCCCTGCGCCCCGCGAAGCGCAGCCGCACCCCCATCTCGTTGATCTCGTCTCGCCGACGCAACAACAGGCTCTCGTTGAAGTGCATGAGGAACCGGACCTCGTCAGGCGGGCGACGCCAGTTCTCCGTCGAGAAGGCGTACACAGTGAGCCAACGCACGCCGAGCTCCAGGGCGCCCTCCACCGTGTCGAACAGGGCCTCCTCGCCGGCTAGGTGGCCCTCGGTTCGGGGAAGACCCCTCCGGGCCGCCCACCTGCCGTTGCCGTCCATGACGCAGCCAACGTGAGCCGGGACCCTTCCCAGGTCGATGCGGTCCAGGTTCACTGGTGCCGAAACTAGTGCCGCTGCGCGCGGAGCTATCGCAGCTTGCTGAGCGCCGAGCTATCGCAGCTGCTGATCGCCGAAGCTATCGCAGCTGGGGAAGGACCTCCTCGGCGATCAAACGCAAGTGGTCGTGGTCGGCCAGGTCGAGGATCTGGAGGTAGACGGTGTCTGCTCCGATCGCCTGGTAAGCGCGGATGCGCTCGACGACCTGGCCGGGGCTGCCAGTGGCGCCGTGCTCGCGCAACTCGTCCTCCTCCCGCCCGATCGCCGCGGCGCGCCTGCCCACGTCGCCAGCATCCATCCCACAGCACACGACGATTGCCGCCGAGAGCCCGAGGGTCACCGGGTCTCGATCAGCCGCCTCGCAAGCGGCGGACGCGCGCTCGAAGGCCTCCCGGGTCTGGTCCAGGGGGCAAAAGGCCAGGTTGAACTCGGCAGCGAAACGAGCAGCAAGCTCTGGGGTGCGGCGCCGGCCCTTTCCGCCGATGATCAGCGGCGGGTGGGGGATCTGTGCTGGCTTGGGGAGCGCGGGACAACCCACGAGCCGGTAGTGCTCCCCCGCAAAGGAGTACGTCTCTCCTGGTGGAGTCGACCACAGCCCGACGAGCACCAAGAGCTGCTCCTCCAAGCGGTCGAAACGCCCGCTCACATCGGGGAAGGGCAGCCCGTAGGCAGAGTGCTCCGCCTCGAACCAGCCAGCCCCGAGGCCCAGCTCGACCCTTCCCCCGCTCATCGCGTCCACCTCTGCAACCGTGATCGCCAGCATCCCCGGGAGTCGGAACGTGGCTGATGTCATCAACGTCCCCAGCCGGATCGCCGAGGTGTCACGGGCCAGGCCAGCGAGGGTCACCCACGCTTCAGTCGGCCCAGGGCCAGGGTCACCCCCGCCCATGCGCAGGAAGTGATCCGAGCGGAAGAAGCCGTCGAAGCCGCACTCCTCCGCAGTCTGAGCGACGGCGAGGAGCTCGAGGTAGGTGGCACCTTGTTGGGGCTCGGTGAAGATTCGCACTCGCATGTACCCTGCCTACCAGGTTCCTGCCCGGGCCGGGCCGGGCCGCCGGGCTAGGCGGACCTCATCTCCTCACGGTCATTTCCGTGCGCGCTAGTCTGTCCGGCGTGGGCAAGCCGGAGAGGAGCACCGAGCTGGATCGGGCGATGGACCGAGCGACGGCGGCTCTTGCTGGAGGTGGGGAGGACCGTCCTGGCCAGCGCCAGATGGCCCGAGCGGTGGCGGCCTCGCTGGCCAGTGGCCGTCACCTGGTCGTCCAGGCCGGCACTGGCACCGGCAAGAGCCTCGCCTACCTGGTCCCCGCGATCCTGTCGGGCCGTCGGGTGGTTGTGGCCACCGCCACAAAGGCCCTGCAGGACCAGCTGGCCACTCACGACCTGCCCCTCCTGCGGCGGGCGCTGAGGCACAAGTTCAGCTATGCCGTCCTCAAAGGCAAGTCGAACTACCTGTGCCTCCAGCGCGCAGGCGAGCTGGCGGCGAGCCAGGAGCAGGTGACGCTGGCGAGCGCGGGTGGCGCTGGGCGGGCGACGGCCCTCGAGGACCAGGTGGGCCGCCTGCTCGCATGGGCAAAGCGCTCCGACACGGGGGATCGCGCCGAGCTGAGCTTCGAACCCTCACCCCGGGCGTGGGGGCTGGTGAGCGTGAGCACCCAGGAGTGCCCTGGGCGATCCCGGTGCCCGAGCGGGAGCGAGTGCTTCGCCGAGCTGGCGAAAGAACGGGCTGGCGATGTGGACGTCGTGGTCACCAACATGCACCTCTACGGCGCCCACCTGGCAAATGACGGCACAGTGCTTCCCCCCCACGATGTCGTCGTGTTCGACGAGGCGCACGAGCTGGAGGATGTTGCCACTGCCAGCCTCGGGCTGGAGATCGGCGCAGCCAGGTTCCGTGCCCTGGCGGGGGCTGCGCGGCCCCTCCTCGGTTCGCAAGGCGCCGGAGCGGCCAGCGACCTCGAAGCGGCCGGTGACCTGCTGGACGAGGCCCTCCGCCCGTTGGTGGGTCGGCGCCTGTCCCCAGGGCTGCACGCCAGCCCGACACCGGGACACGCTCGCGCCCCGGCGCACCCACCCAACCCGGCGCCGGCGCACCCACCCGGCTCCGACACAGCCCTCGTCCAGGCCGTCGAGCTGGCAAGGGAGCGGCTGGCCCGCCTCACCTCCGCCCTGCGCCAGCCGGCCGGCACGCAGGGGACCCTCGGACTCGACATCAGCACCATCGTCGGGGCCATGGCGGACCCATCCCGTGCACGGGCGCTCCAGGCGGCCGGCAAGCTCGCCGAGGACTTGGCCAAGCTAGACCGGCTGGGGCCCGACGACGTCGCCTGGGTGGAGGGGCCGCGCCCCGCGAGCCCGGCCGGCCCCGCCAGCCCCGGTGCACCCGCGAGCCCGGCCGGCCCCGCCAGCCCCGGCGCACCCGCAAGCCCCGCAGCCCCCGCCAGCCCCGGCGCAGGCACGGGTCATCGCCACCAGCCCCTGGCCATCCGCGTCGCTCCCATCGAGGTGGGGGGCCTGTTGGCGGAGCGCCTCTGGGGAGAGGTCACCGCGGTGCTGACCAGCGCCACCATCCCGCTCGGCATCGCCCAACGCCTGGGCATCCCAGCGACCGACCACGACGAGGCAGACGTGGGAAGCCCTTTCCCCTACCCCACCAACGCCCTGTTGTACTGCGCCGCCCACCTACCCGATCGACGGCATCCCAATGCAGAGGCGGCCCTCCACGAGGAGCTGGCCAGCCTCATCCTGGCGGCGGGTGGGCGGACTCTCGCCCTGTTCACCAGCTGGCGGGGTATGACCGGGGCCGCCAAGGCCGTCAGCGCACGGGTCCCCTTTCGGGTCCTGGCGCAGGACGAGCTGCCCAAGGCGGCCCTCCTGCGGTCCTTCAGCGAGGACGAATCAGTCTGTCTGTTCGCCACCATGGGCTTCTGGCAGGGAGTCGACCTACCAGGTCGAACGCTTTCCCTGGTGGTGATCGACCGCATCCCGTTCCCGCGCCCCGACGACCCGCTCCTGTCTGCCCGAAGGGACCGGGCGGGGGCGGCCGCATTTCGCACGATCGACCTGCCCAGAGCATCCATGTTGCTAGCGCAAGGAGCGGGCAGGCTCATTCGCTCCGGCTCGGACCGCGGCGTGGTGGCAGTCCTGGACCGTCGCCTCGCCCAGGCGAGCTACCGATGGGACCTGATCCGAGCCCTGCCCCCCATGGCCCGCACACGCCACCGCAGCGAGGTGGACCGTTTCCTGGCCGAGGCACTCACCCACCCCAGTCCCCAGCCCCTGGCCAGCCGGGCGTCCGGGGGCTATCGTGGCGCCGAACTTCGACCGGGAGAGTGATGTACTCAGCTGCCCCCCAGGCACAGACACCAGCAGGCGCCGCCCAGGAGGGCAAGCCAGGCGCCGCCCAGGAGGGCAGGTGGAGGGCCTTCGACGGCCTGCGGGGAGCGGCCATCATCATGGTCCTGCTCAACCACTCCCGCCTGCGCTGGGCGGCGGGCGCTTGGACCGCTGTGGACATCTACTTCGCTCTGAGCGGATTCCTAATCACCTGGCTGCTCCTGCGCGAGTGGGACCGCTACGGGAAGATCTCGATTGCCCGCTTCTGGCAGCGACGCTCCCTGCGACTCCTGCCAGTGCTGCTCGTGGTCCTGGCCGGCACTGCCATCGCCGTGAGCGCGGTGCCGCAGCCGACTCGAGGACAGACCGTCGCCGGGCTCCCCACGTCGTTGTTCTTCGTCAGCAACCTCTACACCGTCACCACCGGCAAGGTCATCGGCCTGCTCACCCCAACCTGGTCCCTCGGGATCGAAGCCCAGTTCTACCTCCTCTGGCCCCTCCTCCTCATCGGCATGCTCCGCCTCAGGCTCACCCGCACCCAACTGCTCGCAGCAACACTGTCGCTGGCCGCGGTGTCCGCCGCGCTTGGCCCGCTGCTGTGGTCGTCACCGTCTCACGCCATGAGGATCTACGAGGACCCGGCTGTGCGGGGCCTGGCCCTCCTGCTCGGCTGCGCGGCGGCAATCATCTACGCCAGCCCCCTCGGAGACCAGGCCCGGCGTCGCTACCAGGTCCTGGGCATTACCGCGCTTGCTTCCAGCGTCGTGATCCTCGCCCTGCTGGCCACACCTTTCGACCACGCCGGGATCTGGAAGGGCGGAGGCCTGGTGCTCATCGACCTCGCTTCGGCGACGATCGTGCTCGGACTGGCTGTCGGACGGGTGCCGATCCTCGACCGCGTCTTGTGCACCCGCCTGGCTGTATGGCTGGGGGCCATCTCCTACGACCTCTACCTGGTGCAGTACCCCATATTCCTGGGTTTGTGGCACACGAACCTGAGCTTGGCGATCACCGGGGCCCATTGGGCTATCTCCATAGCCGCTGCCACCGCCCTCCACTACCTGGTCGAGGTCCCCTTCCTCAAGCGCAAGGTCCGCCACGCCCGGGTGCCCGACCTGATCTCGGGTTCGCTGCCCACTGGCGAGGTCATACCGGTGGTCGTGGCCGCCTGAGCCTGCGCGTGCCAGGGGCCCGGAACACCACCGAGCGCATCGCAACGAAGCTGACCGACGAAGCCGTCATCACCCCGATGATCTTGGCCAGGTTGTTCGCAAGGTACGCCGACAGCAGGTGGTTACGGTTGAGCACGACAGTCACCCCAGCGAGGACCAGGTCGTTGACCATCACGTTCAGCACCCCCTGCACGACGAAAAGCGCCCGTTCCCGCCATCGACCGCCTCCCCTGCCAGGTTCCAGCTGGTGCCGAAAGGTCCAGGCCCGGTTCCAGAAGTAGCTGTTGCAGATGGCGCATATGACGGCAACGGTGTTGTAGGCGACGAGCGTGTCGGGGCTCCTACTCGGCGCCACCACCAGCAGCAGGTTGTACACACCGAAGTCGATGAGGACGTTGGACCCACCGATCACCGCAAAGCGAAATACCTGGCGGGCCAAGGTGGGCTTCGGCGGGATTGGGTTCGGGGCGACCTCGGCGGGGTTGGGGGTTTGGGGGGGGCTCGGGGGGCTTGCCCCCCGAGGGTCCGGCACCCCGGGGTCCGGTGTCAGGCCTGGGCGTGCGCCGCCGTCACCGCCGCTCGGTAGTGGTCCAGGAGCCCCTCTGTAGCGACGGCCCAGGTGTGCTCGGAGACCCTCGACCGCACGCAAGCGGTGCGCTCGGCGAGGCTCATCGAGCTCAAGGCCTCTGCCACCAGCTTGGGCACCAGCTCTGGTTGGTCCGCGGGAAAGATCCGGCTGGCCGGGCACGTGCTCAGCAGCTCCACGCTGGCAGGAGTCTCGGCGGCGACCACGGGCAGGCCTGCTGCCAGAGCCTCCAAGATGACCAACCCGAGCGTGTCCGTTGTGGACGGGAACACGAAGACATCGGCTCCAGCGTACGCGTCGGCGAGCTCGACGCCTCGAAGCGGCCCGGTGAAGGTCACTGACGGCCCGCTCAGCAAGGCCCGGATGCGCCTGTCCTCAGGGCCCTCGCCGACCACGACCAGGTGCACCCCAGGAGCCCGAGAAAGGGGCAGAAGCCTGTCGAGGCCCTTCTCCCCCCCCAGGCGCCCCACGTACAGCGCCACCGCCACGTTCGGGTCCTCGGTGAACTCTGAGCGCGACCCTGGCCGGCGGGACGGGTTGAACAGCTCGGCGTCCACTCCCCTCACCCACAGCTCGGGCGAGCGGATGCCGTGCCCCCGCAGCTCTGCCAAGGCGGACTCCGAGGTCGCCAGGTTGACCTGCGCCCGGTTGTGCAGCGCCCTGACCACCCGCCAGATCCCGCCGCTCGCCCAGCCCAGGTGGTAGTAGCTGGCGTAGCGGGGGACGTCGGTGTGGTACGACGCGACCAAGGCCAGCTTCGCCCGCCGGGCCGCCGCCACCCCGGCCATACCCAGGAACACCGGGTTGATCACATGGACCACATCTGGGGCGAAGTCCGCCAGGTAGCGCGAGACGCGGGGCAACAGGGGCCACCCCCAGGGCTGGCCCCCGTAGATGAAGCCGATGCTGATGGTCGGCATCCCCCTGACCACAGCTCCGTGGAAGTCCGGCTCGCCCCCCTCCGGACCGATCACCAGGACCTCGTGGCCTGCCTTGCGCAGCTCGACGACCGTGGCCGCCAAGCGGGTGACGACGCCGTTGATGAACGGTCGCCACACCTCGGTGACAAAGGCGATCCTCACCTGGGCAGCCTAGCTCAACTAGGGTGGGTGGGCACTGGTCTGGTGCGGCACCGGCTCAAATTTCGAAGAAAGAGGCTCAGTAGCCGAGGCGGTTCAACGAGGCGGGGCGGCGCTGCCAATCCCGGTCGACCTTCACGAACAGCTCGAGGTAGGCGCCCGCTCCGAGCTGGGCCCGCACCGCGGTCCCCACCGCTTTGAGGGTCGCGCCCCCCCGGCCGATCACGATCGGGCGCTGGGACTCGCGCTCGACGAGGATCTCGCAGCGGATGCGGGGCCACTCCCACTCCGTAACCCGGCAGGCGATCGAGTGGGGCAGCTCGTCGCGCACCGCCGCAAGGAGCTGCTCCCGGACCAGCTCGGCCACCCAGAAAGCCTCCGGGACGTCGGTCACCGTCCCGGCGGGATACCACTCGGGCCCCTCGGGCAGTCGGGACAGCACGGCCTCGGTGAGGGCGCCGACTCCCTCGCCGGTCAGCGCCGAGACCGGGAAGTACTCATCGAGCCCGAGGCGGCCCGCCGCGGCCAGCTGGGAGAGCACGGCGGCCGGCCCGACCAGGTCCACCTTGTTCAGCGCCACGATCGCGTTTGGCGGCACCCGCCCGGCCACGAACCGGTCCCCTCCGCCGAGCCCTGCGGCCGCGTCCAGCACCACCACCACCACGTCCACCTGGGACGCCGCCGCCATCGCCGCCGCGTTGAGGCGCTCGCCGAGCAGGGTCTGGGGCCGGTGGATGCCCGGGGTGTCCACCCACACGCACTGGGCGTCGGGCTGGCCGAGCACCCCCCTCACGGCCGAGCGGGTGGTGTTGGGCTTGTCCGAGACAATCGAGACCTTGGTGGCGCAGATGCGGTTGAGCAGCGTCGACTTGCCCACGTTGGGGCGGCCGAGGAGGGTGGCAAAACCAGAGCGGAACTTCGGCCCCGGCTCCGGTGATGCGCTCGTGCCTTGGCGAAATTTGGTCGGTGCCGCCATCAGTCCGCGCCCACTTGCGCGTCGTGCGCCGCCGGCTCGGCCCCTTCCACCACTCCGGCCCCCTCCACCGCTCCAAGGCGCGCCACCCTGATCCGACCGATGCGCCGCCCCTGCACCCGCTCCGCGAGGAGGCGGAAGCCGTGCGCCTCGACGGCCTCGCCCTCGGTGGCGACGTGGCCGAGCAGGCTCAGCATCAGGCCGCCGACCGTGTCCCAGTCGCCCTCGGGGAGCGCGGCGTGAAGCAGCTCGTTCAGCTCGTCCATCGGCATCCGGGCGTTCACCCGGTACTCCCCGTTGGCCAGGGGCACGAACACCGGCTCCTCCACGTCGAACTCGTCGACGATCTCGCCGACCAGCTCCTCGATGAGGTCCTCCAGGGTGACCAGGCCTGCGGTCCCCCCGTACTCGTCGACGACCATCGCCAGGTGGTACTTGTGGTCCTGCATCTCGCGCATCAGGGCCGCCACGGCCTTGGTCTCGGGCACGAAATGGGCCTGGCGGACCACGCTGCGGACCAGCTCGTCCCGCCTGCCGTCGTGCTCGGCCCGGGTGAGGTCCTTGGTGTAGGCGATGCCCACCACGTCGTCGATGGTGCTGCCGTAGACGGGGATGCGGCTGAAGCCGGCCGCCATGGCCACGTCGATCACGCCTCCCACCTTGTCCTCCGCACGAGCCGTCACCATGTCAGGCCTCGGCACCATCACCTCGCGCACGACGGTGTCGCCGAAAGAGATGATGGCGTGGATCAGGGCGGCTTCCTCGCTCTCGATGACGGCGCCCTCACGGGCCACGTCGGCCATGGCGAGCAGCTCTTTCTCGGTCACGAAGGGGCCCTGGGCGGCTCCGCCATGGCGCAGGACCAGGTTCGCCAGGCCGATGAGGATACCCGCGAGAAGCCGGACTGGGGGGAACCGGGTGACCGTCGTCACGAGTGGAGCGGCCAGCAGGGCAGAGCGGGTCGGGTGGCGGATCGCCCAGTTCTTCGGGATGGCTTCGCCGAGGATGAATATGACCACCACCTCGAACACGATGCCCAGCAGCACTCCGAGTGGCCCGAACAGGTGCTCTGCCACCACTCCTACCAGGCTGGCCGCCACCAGCTGGCACACCAGCTCCAGCAACAGGACCGGGTTCAAGAAGCGCTCAGGGTGCTCCATCAGGCGCACCAGCGTGCTCGAGCCGCGCCTGGAGTCGGATGCGAGGCTCATCGCCCGCGCCCGGCTCATCCGGGTGAGGCTGGTCTCTGCGAGGGCCAGGCCTGCGGACACGGCCACCAGCACGACGATGATGACGACGAGCACCGCGTCCACGCCACTGAAACCTGTCCTCACTGCCGCCAGAGTGGGATGTGGAGGGTTCATGGGCCTTCCTGGGGGGAGGCGGTTGCATCGGTCGGTCGGTGGAGCTGGCCGGCTGGTCGGTGGAGCTGGCCGGCTGGTCGGTGGAGCTGGGCCAGCAGCTCTCGCTCCCTGGCCTCCATCGCCTCGGCGTCGGCGTCGTTGGCGTGGTCCATGCCCTGCAGGTGGAGGAGCCCGTGGACCACGAGCAGCGCCATCTCGTCGTCGTAGGCGTCGGGGGCGGCTGGTTCGCCGGTGGCGGCTTGGGCATTGGGGTACGCCACCTCGGGGCAGATCACCACGTCGCCCAGCAGGCGGGGCAGGTCCCCGGGGGTCGCCTGCTCGTCGTCGATGGGGAAAGCGAGGACGTCGGTGGGTCCTTGGCGCGCGAGGAACCTGTGATTGAGCTCGGCGATCCTCTCAGAGTCAACGAAGACGAGCGAGACCTCTACCTCGCCGCGCAGTCCTTCGGCTTCGAGCACGGCCAGGGCCAGGGCCCTCCAGCGTTCGAGGTCCACAGGGTGGGAGGACTGCTCGTCCGTGGCGAGCACGACGACCCCGCACTCGGGGGGCGCTGCTCCCGAACCCCAACCCTCGGGGGGCGCTGCCCCCCGAGTCCCCCCCGAAACCCAAGAACCTCCGCTCACCGGTGGGGCGCCGGCAACCGGCCCGCTCATCTGGGCTCGGCTCATTCGGCTGAGGCCTGCTCGTAGGCGTCCACTATGTCGGCCACGATACGGTGGCGCACCACGTCACGCTTGGTGAGCTGGACGAAGGCGAGACCCTCGATCCCGGTGAGGATCTCCTCCAAGCCGACCAGCCCGGAGCGCCCGCCCGGCACGTCCACCTGGGTCATGTCCCCGGTCACCACGAGCTTGGAGCCGAACCCCATCCGCGTGAGGAACATCTTCATCTGCTCCGGGGTGGTGTTCTGTGCCTCGTCCAAGAT
Source organism: Acidimicrobiales bacterium (assembly GCA_050744085.1). Taxonomy (GTDB): domain Bacteria; phylum Actinomycetota; class Acidimicrobiia; order Acidimicrobiales; family JAJPHD01; genus JAVKSL01. The sequence continues at coordinate 36,850 of JBOGGU010000009.1, read as the reverse complement.
GATGAAGCTGCCGTTGAGGGTCCGGCCGCGCATAAAGGCGAGAGGGGCCACCTCGATTGTCCCGCGCTCCATCAGCCGGGCCATCCCGTCGGGCTCCAACATGTCGTGGAGGGCGTCGTAGAGGGGTCGGAGGTAGGGATCCACCTTGGCCATGAGGTCACCGGGGAGGAATCCCAGCCGCTCTCCCGCCTCGACTGCGGGACGGGTGAGGATGATCCGGTTCACCGTCTTGTCTTGGAGGGCCTGGACGGCGAGCGCCACCGCCAGGTAGGACTTTCCAGTGCCGGCGGGCCCTATCCCGAAGGTGATGACGTTCGATGCGATGGCGTCGGTGTAGCGCTTCTGGCCGGCTGTCTTGGGGCGGACGGTTCGGCCCCTCGTGGAGCGCAGCACCTCGGCCGAGAGCACCTCAGACGGCCTCTCGTCCGCCTTCACCATGTCGATCGTCCTCACCACGTTGACCGCATCGAGGCCTTGGCCGCGCTCCAAGAGCAGAACCAGCTCCTCGAACAGGGCCCCAACCCTGCTCGCGTCCTCGCCGTCGACGGTGATCTCGTTGCCCCGGACCAGGATGCGAGCCCCGTCGAAAGCGCTCTCGACCAAACGCAGCAGCTCGTCACGCTGGCCGAGCAAGCCGACCATGAGGTGGTTGCCGGGGACGAGGATCTTGACCTGGGTCGTGGACACGGCTTGACATTGATACGCTAGCGTCAGCGAGCGCCCCGCACTGCGGGCGAGGCCCTTACCCGGGCGGCCACTCCATCCGACGTCCCCCGAGCACGTGCAGGTGCAGGTGGGCAACCGAGTTCAGGGCATCCTCACCCACGTTGAACACGAGCCTGTAGCCGCTCGTAGCCACGCCCTCGGATCTGGCGACCGCCTGGGCTGTCGTCATGATCTCGGCCAGGAGGTCGGCGTGCTCCGGACGCAGGAGGTCCGCGTCGCCGATGTGAGCCCGTGGGACCACCAGCACATGCACCGGCGCCGCCGGGTTGACGTCCCGGAAGGCGTAGGTGGCGGGGGTGGCGGCCACCTCGTCCGAAGGCAGCTCTCCAGCCACGATGTCGCAGAACAAGCAGTCGGTCACCGGACCGACGCTACCCCGGACAGCTCCGCAACTGGAGTAGTTGAGCCTGATATACTCAGCTCAACTACTCCAGTTCCCGACATGGCCGGTAGCGTCCCACCAGTGCCCGACGGTGACGAGGACATCGACCACCTCCTCGAAGACCTGACCCGGTGGGCCGCCGAGTCCCGGACGTCGGAGGAGGCCGGCTCCCGGAAGAGGGAGTCGTGGTTGCGCCAGCAGGCGGCGGAGGAGACCTCGCTGGAATCCCTCCTCATGGGTTGGGCCGAGCGTGGCGCCTGGTTACGGCTCACCACTGTCACCGGCGTCGCACACAATGGCAGGATCGTGGGGCTTGGACGGGACTTTGTGCTGCTCGGCACCGTTGGAGCCCCTGCAGTACGAGCAGTGCTCCTGAGAACGTCTGGGATAGCCTCGATCGGCGCGGCGGCTGGCCAAAGCCACACGGGGCGCTCGGCGCTGGGCGAGGACTTGGCGAGGTTCGAAACCGCCCCCGATCGACGACCCGGCGAGCTGGGATCCGAGCCGGCACCGCCCGACCGGAACGAGGAGCTGTCCGACTGGACTCAGGAGCCACCCGACTGGACAGAGAAGCTGGGATCCGAGCCGGGCAAAGGGCGCCCGCCCCTTACGGCCTCACCCGCCATCGACCTGGCCGGGGTGCTCGCTGGCCTGGCCACAGAGCGACCGCGCCTGCGAATGGTCAGCACACCGGCCAGCTCCACGGTCGGCGAGCTCCGATGGGTCGGGTCGGACGTGGCATGCCTGCGGACGGACGGCCCCGTTCCCACGCCCGCCTACGTGCCGCTGCCGGGGGTTGTCGAAGTCGCGATCCTCGCCGATTGATCAGCTGGCGGCGCTCTTCTTGGGCTCTGGGTAGAGGTGGCGGAGCGCGCCAGGGGCGATCCTCGACTCCTCCACGAAGGTGTCCACATCCGGCGCCTTCAGCCGGATCACCCGCCCGAACTGGTAGGCCGGTATACGACCCTCGTCGATGAAACGGTAGAGGGTTCGCAGTGTGATCCCCAGGCGGGCCGAGGCTGCCCGGGTGCTGAGCCACTCAGTGAGCTCCTCAGCCTTGCTGTCGTCGTTATCCATGAGGCCGAGTATAGCGTCGCTACCGTATTCCGGATCATCTCATAGAGTTTCTAAAAGGTATCCCTTGGGTGGGAAGCGCCGTCACCGAAACTTGGGCACATCCGGCCTTGGCCGGGGGGACGACCTTCGTCGACAAGCCACGCGGCGCGGGTCCGCTCGGTGAGGTCACCGTGGTTGCCACGCCGTTCTCGATGCCGGTGTCGAACACCCTCGCAGGTGCGGCGGCCCGGCCAGGCGAGGCCCAGCCATCCCAGACGAAGACCTGCCCGGTCCCGGGCCTGTAGACCGCCGCAGTGTCGCTGCCCCGGCAGCCCCAATCGCCGACGAGCAGCTCGTCCCCCGGCCGACCCATGACGAAACGTCGCTGATTCCCGGCCCCAGACCGCGGGAGCGTTAGCACGCCATTGGCCCAGGACATCCGGAGGCAAGCTGTGCCGAACACGTGGGCAAAGAGCGTCTCGGCTCCCGCCGCTGGGCTCTGGGCCTGACAGCTCGCAGATGCCGCTTGGGCTACTGGCGAGGAGGTCGGGCGGGGCGGGGAGGCCTTCGCTCGGCCCCCTGTGCCAAGCATTCGGCTGACCAGCCCGAAACCCACCACCACCACACCAAGCGCTCCCAAGAGGCGGAGGAGTGTTCGCGTCGAGGGCAGGCGGCCGGGGAACGCAGGGCGGGACAGGGCCGGGCGGGGTCGGGCCGGGCGGGGTCGGGCCGGGCGCCCCGGAACTCTTGGAAGTACCCGAGGCGTCGCCGCCCCTGTGGTGATCCGGCGTGGTCCCACGCAGGGGGATAGTCCAGCCCTCAGCTCCGCAGCGAGCTCGGCTGCCGAAGGTCGATCTGCCGCGCTCAGTGCCATGGCAGCCTGGACCGCCTCACCAAGGCCAATCGGCACCGCAGGCTGGAGGCTCGACACGGTCGGCGCGTTCCCTCGGGCGGCGGCCCGGATCGTCGCAAGCGGCGTTCGCTCGCAAAATGGGGGCCTCCCCACCAACGCCTCCCAACAGACCACACCCAAGCCGTAGACGTCGGAGGCGGCGCCCTGCAGTCCTCCCTGCCACACCTCCGGGGCGACGTACTCCGCTGTCCCCCTGCTCGCTTGCCAGCCGACTCCGTCAGCGGTCATCCACGACCTGATTCCCACCTCAGCGAGCACCGGCCTGCCACCCCCCAAGAGGAGGATGTTCGAAGGCTTGACATCTCCGTGAGCAAGCCCGCCACCGTGGAGGGCAGCGAGCGCGTCCGCCACGAGCGCGGCGCCCTCGGCCACCTCCGGCGCCCGAAATCTTCCCCGACGGGCCAGGGCTGCTGCAAGGGACCCACCGGCCACCAGCTCGGAGACAATCACCAGGCCGCCCTCGACAACGAGCACATCCAGTGGCGCCAACAAGCCTCGATGGGCAACAACAGGACCGCAGGCCAGCTCGTACAGGGCCTCCAAGTCGGCGGGATCCCGCCCGACAACCAGGGCCTTCATGGCCACTCGGCGACCCGAGGCATCGACACCCTCGTAGAGGGACCCGAGTGACCCTCCCGGAATCGCCCTGACCACCCGATAGCTGCCGCCCAGGATCAACCTCTCCTCCTCTTGCTCTTGCCAAGCTCGATCCAGTGTAGTAGACCATAAATTAACTGGAAAGACAACTAGAGGGTTCCTATGGCGTGCACCAGCCACCGTCTCGGAATCCGTGACAAGCTACGGGTGTGGTCAGTGGAGGACCGGCGTGGTGAGCAAGGTCGCAATCGGACAGCGTGGAGGCCAGCCTCGGGAGGGCCGGGTTCCAGGTGGTGATGCTCACCAGCAAGCCCGTCCCCTACGCGTCGCGCGAGGTCTTCCGAGTGGCCGCGCCGTGGTCGGCGGGTTGTTGGTCGCGGTGGCGGCTGTGGGAACCTTCGCGGCCTACAGCGGGGCCACGGCCGATCATCGGGTCGACTACGTGGTGGCGAGCAGGACCCTCACGGTCGGCCAACGACTCGGCTTGGGGGATCTGACCGTTGCGCCCATGAACCTGCCACGACAGATGGCCACCCGCTGGGCATTCCGCAATCCGGCAAGCCTCGTGGGCGCGCTGGTCGTGGGGCCTATGGCGGGGGGCGAGCTGATCCAGGCCAGCGACGTGGTCGCAGGCACTACGGGTCCCTCCAACGAGCAGATGTCATTCGCCCTCCCAGACGCGAACGCTGTCGGAGGCGCGCTTAAGCCGGGGGACCACGTTGCGGTGCTGGCCACATTCGGAACCGGCACCCAGGCCAAGACCGTCGAGGTGCTGGCTGATACGCCGCTGCTTGCACAAAGAGCCGGCTCCTCGAGCCTTGGGTCGGCCAGCGCCGGGAGCGAGACTGTGACCGTCGGCATCTCGAGCCCCTCCCAAGCCCTGGCGTTGGCACACGCCGTGAGCGCTGGGACGGTCATGCTGGTCCGCGTGACCGGTGCAGGGGCAGGGGCGGGAGCCGCGCCGGTCACTGGAGCGGGTTCCGGTGGCGGAGCTGCGCCGGTCACTGGAGCAGGTTCCGGTGGCGGCTCAGGGTCAGGCTGAGGGTGCTCGGCCCCCGCTACGTGGTGCTGGGCCTCGCACCAGCTAGAGCGAGCTGGTTCCGTGAGGTCGCCCAGTGGTCTCAAGCCTCCTCGATCCCCGTGGAGTTCCTCAAGTGCGTCTCGGCTGAGGAGCTGCGGGCCAGGCTGGCCTCGAATCGGCCCTTCTCCGCCGTCTTGGTGGACGCCAGCCTGGGGTCCCTCGACCGGGACCTGATCGACGCCGCCCGCCAAGTGGGCTGCGCGGTGATCGTCGTGGACGACGGACATTCGAGGCGCGATTGGCCGTCGCTCGGGGCCAGCGCCGTGCTCGGCGGGACCTTCGATCAGCGCAGCCTCGTGAGCTCCCTTCGCCAGCACGCCGGCGCCGTGCCCGACGCCGAGGCCGTAGTCCCAGGCGCAATGAACGGTGCGGTCGAAGGCAGCGGTCCCGCGGAGATGGAGGGCCAGCCGCGAGCGAGCATCGTCGTGGCAGTCTGCGGGTCCGGTGGCGTGGGGACATCCACCGTGGCAATGGCGCTCGCCCAGGGCTTGGCAGGATCACTTCGCTCGGAGCGACGCTCGGCGACGGTAGCCGGGAGGTCCGCCTCCAAGGGCGGGGACCACCTGGCGGCCTCGCTCGCCGAGCGACTGCACCTTGATCGAGGAGTTCTCCTCGCCGACATGGCGCGCCGGAGCGACCTGGCCGTGCTCCACGACGCGCGAGACGTGGTACCCGGCCTGCAAGAGCTGGTATCTGCCCACCGCAGCGGCAGGCTGGCCCCCCAACAGGTGGCAGCCCTTACCTTCGACATCGAGCAGCGGGGCTATCACCTGCTCCTCGGCCTGCGCAGAGCCTGTGACTGGGCGAGCATCCGACCTCGCTCCTTCGAAGCAGCCTTCGCCACACTGCGCAAAGGCTACGGCGTCGTGATATGTGACATCGAGGCTGACTTCGAGGGTGAGAGCGATGGTGGGTCGGCAGACGTCGAGGACCGCAACGTGATGTCTCGATCTGCCGCCGCGGCGGCAGACGTCGTGCTGGCCGTCGGCCTGCCCGGAGTCAAGGGGTCCCACGGCTTGCTCCGGACGCTCAACGACCTGGCCACGGCGGGAGTCCCATCCACCCGCGTGGTCCCTGTGTGCAACCGCGCCCCGCGTGCCCAGCGTGCAAGGGCGGAGATAGCAACCGCGCTGGCTCAGCTCGGAGGGATGGGCACACCCGCCGCGAGAGGTGTTTGCGGGGGCCCGGCTTCACCGATCTTCCTGCCAGAGCGCACGCTGGACGAGATGGCCGGCCACGCGGCGAGGCTCCCGGGCCCTGTCGTCGACCCCCTTGTTGTCGCGGTCAGCGCCGTGCTGGAGCGGTCCGGGCGGCGGGCAACTGAGCCGGGAGAGCCACAGGCAGTCGTGCCAGGCAGCCTCGGCCACTTCCACGAAGACGACGAGACCGCCTTCGGCTGAGAGCTTGTGCCACCCGGCGGTTCCGGTGGATAGCGGTCAGCCACCTCGCGCCCGCTCGGCGGCCAACCGCCGGAGCGGTGGGATCGTCACGGGAGGCTGCCGTCTGGGTGGCAGAGCCCTCAGGAGCTCGGCGGTCGCATCCGACACCTTGCGAACGGCTCTCTCGAAGGCTTCGTCGGTACGCCCCGATGCGGTCTGGACACCACTCACCTTGCGGACGTACTGGCGAGCTGCTGCGGTGATCTCCTCCGCCGATGCCGGCGGCTCCAAACCCCGGAGGGTCGTGATATTGCGGCACATAGCGACCAGGCTACGCGAACGCCGTGGCCCTCGGCCGCCAGCCAACCCGCCCGGCTCGACGAAAACTTGCGAACTGGGGTAGTTGAACCACATTATACGCGGTTCAACTACCCCAGTTCGTAGGCGCGGGCACAGGATCAGGCGCCACAGCTCAGGTCGAGTGGACTGCCACGGTGTCCACCAACGTGTACGCGAAGTCCCGGAGGGACTCGCCGACCAGGCAGGGACCGAGGGAGTAGACGGCAGCGGCCGCCAGGTCGGCCCAGCGCCGCGCCTCGCCGGCGGCGGAGGCGATGGCGCCCGAACCGGTCACTATCTTCATCGCCCGGTCCAGCTCGTCACCCTCCAGGGGCGCCCCTAGCAACCCCGCCAACTCCGGGCGGGCCGAGCGGTCGGACATGGCACGCAGGACGGGGAGGGTGTAGACCCCGGTCATCAAGTCCTGACCAGGGAGCTTTCCCAGCTCCTCCTCCGAGGCGACGATATCCAAGATGTCGTCGCGAATCTGGAACACCATGCCGAAGCACTCGCCGAACGTGGTCATCGCCTCGACCACCGGCCTCTCCAGCCCGGCGGTCAGGGCTCCGACCCGGCACGCGGTCGCAGTGAGCGATGCTGTCTTGCCGGAAATCGCCGCCAGGTACCCCGCCTCGGTCCGGTGCGGGTCGTAAGTACCCTCGACTTCCCTGACCTGGCCCTCCATCATCCGTCCGAGCGTGGCGGCCAGGAGCGAAGCGATCTCGGTGCCCAGGTCTGCCGCGATCCCGGCGGCCCGAGCCAGCAGGAAGTCACCGGCGATCACCGCCATCAGGTTCCCCCACCGGCTGTTGACGCTCTCGACGTTGCGGCGAGAGGTCGCCTCGTCTATGACGTCGTCGTGGTACAAAGAAGCCAGGTGCACCAGCTCGACCGATACCCCTCCGAGCAGGATGTCCTGGCTCGCCCGGCCCATCCCGCCAGCAGCTGCGCACACCAGGCTCAGGATCGGCCTCAGGCGCTTGCCGCCTCCGGCAATCAGGTGGGTGGCCACCTCGGTCAGGAACGGGTCCTCTGCCGCCACCGCGCGGTGCAGCACGTCTTCGAGCCGGACCAGGTCTTCTTCGACCCAGGGAAGTCCCAGGAGGTCTGCAGCGTTCACTGATATGAACTTAGGCTACCGGGGCACTGTGCCGACAACGACAGAGCCGACAAAACGACAGCGAGGCAACAGCCACAGGTGACATGTATGAGAGGTGCGCATCATGGGTAGACTGGCAGCGACCGACAAGCCATCAGGGAGGCGGTCCAGTGTTCGAGCGATTCACTGACAGGGCACGAAGGGTGCTGGTCCTCGCGCAAGAGGAAGCGCGCCTGCTGAACCACAACTTCATCGGGACCGAGCACATCCTGCTCGGGCTGATCCACGAGGGCGAGGGCGTAGCCGCCAAGGCATTGGAGTCACTCGGCATCTCGCTGGAGGCAGTCAGGGAGAAGGTCGAGGAGACCATCGGCCCGGCGCCGCAAGCCCCCGCGGGGTCCCCCCCCTTCACCCCCAGGGCGAAGAAGGTGCTGGAGCTGTCCTTGCGTGAAGCCCTCCAGTTGGGCCACAACTACATAGGCACCGAGCACATGCTCCTCGGGCTGGTGCGGGAGGGCGACGGTGTCGCCGCCCAGGTTCTGGTCCACTTGGGCGCAGACCTGTCCAAGGTGCGCAGCCAGGTGATCAACCTGCTGTCGGGCCAGGGCAAGGAGCCGGTCGGCGGCGGCCCGGGCCCGGACGCCCCCAGCACCTCACAGGTCCTGGACCAGTTCGGTCGCAACCTGACCACGCTCGCCAGGAACCACAACCTGGACCCGGTCATCGGTCGCGACCGCGAGATCGAGAGGGTCATGCAGGTCCTCTCGCGCCGCACGAAGAACAACCCAGTCCTCATCGGCGAGGCGGGGGTTGGCAAGACGGCCATCGTCGAAGGCCTGTCCCAGCAGATCGTGGCCAACGACGTGCCAGACACGCTGCGGGGCAAGCAGCTCTACACCCTGGATCTCGGAGCGCTGGTGGCCGGTAGCCGCTACCGGGGGGACTTCGAGGAGCGCCTCAAGAAGGTGCTGAAGGAGATCCGCACCCGGGGCGACATCATCTTGTTCATCGACGAGCTCCACACCCTCGTGGGCGCTGGCGCCGCTGAGGGAGCCATCGACGCAGCCTCGATCCTCAAGCCGATGCTGGCCCGTGGCGAGCTTCAGACCATCGGGGCGACCACGCTCGACGAGTACCGCAAGCACCTGGAGAAGGACGCCGCCCTCGAGCGCCGCTTCCAGCCGATCAAGGTGGAGGAGCCCTCGCTGGCCCACACCATCGAGATCCTCCGGGGCCTGCGGGACCGCTACGAGAGCCACCACTCCGTGACCATCACCGACCAAGCCCTGGTGGCCGCAGCCAACCTGGCGGACCGCTACATCTCCGACCGCTTCCTTCCCGACAAGGCCATCGACCTCATCGACGAGGCCGGCAGCCGCCTGCGGATCAAGCGCATGTCCACGCCCCCTGAGTTCAAGCAGCTGGAGGAGGACATCGCCAAGACCCGCAAGGACAAGGAGGCGGCCACCCTGCGCTCGGCGACCGACGAGGTCAACCGCCTCAGCGACAAGGAGTCCGAGCAGCTGGCACGGCGCTCGGCCACCGAGGCACAGTGGCGCACCGAGGGCCGAGACCTCTTCGACGTGGTCGACGAGGACGTGATCGCCGAGGTCCTGGCCAACTGGACGGGCATCCCCGTCTACAAGCTGACCGAGCAGGAGACGGCGAAGCTGCTGAACATGGAAGACGACATCCACCACCGGGTCGTCGGCCAGGAGGACGCCATCAAGGCCCTCTCCCGGGCGATCCGGCGCACCAGGGCGGGCCTCAAGGACCCCAAGCGGCCGAGTGGCTCGTTCATCTTCCTCGGGCCGACCGGCGTGGGCAAGACCGAGCTGGCCAAGGCACTCGCCGAGTTCCTCTTCGGCAACGACACCTCGCTGATCCAGCTGGACATGAGCGAGTACATGGAGAAGCACACAGTCAGCCGCCTGGTTGGCTCCCCCCCCGGCTACGTCGGCTATGAGGAGGGCGGCCAGCTCACCGAGGCTGTCCGGCGCAAGCCGTTCTCGGTGGTGCTGTTCGACGAGATCGAGAAGGCCCACCCCGACGTGTTCAACGCCCTGCTCCAGATCCTGGAGGATGGCCGGTTGACCGACGCCCAGGGCCGCACCGTGGACTTCAAGAACACCGTGCTGATCATGACCTCCAACCTGGGCACCGCGGACCTGCACAAGGCCTCGATCGGCTTCGCCAAATCGTCCGAGGCCGTGACCCACGAGAGGATGAAGGAGAAGGTGAACGAGGCGCTAAAGGGCCACTTCCGGCCCGAGTTCCTCAACAGCAACGACGAGGTCATCGTCTTCCACGAGCTGTCCAAGGAGGAGATCACCGAGATCGTGGATCTCATGATCAAGCGGGTGCGCGAGCAGCTGGAGGGCCAGGGCCTCGGTTTCGAGATCACCCGCTCGGCCAAGGAGCTGCTCGCGGAGCGTGGCTACGACCACGCCCTCGGTGCCCGGCCGCTGCGCAGGGCGATCCAGCAGCTGGTCGAGGACCCGCTGTCGGAGCGGATCTTGTGGAAAGAGTTCAGCGTCGGTGAGACGATCATCGTCGACACCGAGGACGACGCCATCGTGTTCCGCACGGTCCAGGGCATCGAGCCCCCGCCAGTCGAGCTGGCCGGCGCAGGAGCCGGGATCGACCCGGAGTAGCCGGCCCGTACTGTCGCACCGGGCTCTTTTGGGAAAAAATTGAGCCCGTGCTCTACAGCCTCCGTGCCCACTTGCGCCCGGCTGAGGCCGCCCCGCCCAGCCGCCACGCCGTTGGCTGAGGGGTAGCCTTGTCGGGTGGCCACCAGGTTCGCCCCCACCGTCGAGGACATCCTGGGGCTTCCAGAGGACGGGTATCGCCACGAGCTGGTATACGGGGTGCACCACGTGAGCCCTGCGCCCGGAGGTCCTCACCAAACGGCCGCATTCGAGTTGGCTGTAGCGCTCCGTGCCACCAGCCCGGTTGGCTACAAGGTCGTGCTCGCGCCTTTCGCCTGGGTGGTGACCGACCCCGACGGTGAGCGCCACGAGGTCCAGCCCGACTTGTTGGTGGTGACCGCCGAACAGGCCCGGCGGCCCGTCCTCGAGGACGAGCTGCCCCTGCTGGTGGTGGAGGTGCTCTCGCCCGGCGCCGCCAACCGGGCGCGCGACCTGGAGGACAAGTTCGGTCTCTACCAGGCGGTGGGGGTCCCGGCGTACTGGGTGTTCGACCCGATGCAGACGGTGCTTCGTGCCTGGCGGCTGATCGAGGGCGAGCTGGTGACGGTGGGTGAGACCGGAGCTGGGCAGTGCTTCGAGACCGACTGGCCCTGGCCGCTGTCGCTGCGCCCCGCCGACCTGGCCTGATATCTGGCGGACGTGGACATTACACTTCGTCGGGTGGCCATCCGGTTCGCCCCCACCGTCGAAGACATCCTGGGCATCCCCGAGGACGGGTATCGCCACGAGCTGGTCTACGGGGTGCACCACGTGAGCCCGGCCCCGGGCGGCGTCCATCAGCTAGCCGTGGCGAGGCTGCTGCTCCGCCTCATGCTCGCATGCCCATCGACATGTGAGGTCCTTCCCGCTCCCTTCGCCTGGGTCGTGACCGACCCCGACGGGGAGCGCCACGAGGTCCAGCCCGACTTGATCGTGGTCACTGCCGAGCAGGCCCGCCGGCCCCTACTCGAGGACGAGCTGCCCCGACTGGTGGTGGAGGTGCTCTCGCCTGGCGCTGCCAACCAAGCGCGCGACCTAGAGGACAAGTTCGGCCTCTATCAGGCCGTGGGGCTCCCGGCTTACTGGGTGTTCGACCCGATGCAGACGGTGCTTCGTGCCTGGCGGCTGATCGACGGCGAGCTGGTGGCGGTGGGTGAGACCGGACATGGGGAGTGCTTCGAGACCGACTGGCCCTGGCCGTTGTCGCTGCGCCCCGCCGACCTGGGCTGAGCGACCTCCCCCAAGAGCTTTGGGAACGACCATGAGCCACGGCATCGTACGACGACCGGAGTTGCACGACCCCTGGGACTCGTCTACGCTTGTGCCACGACAACCAACCACCCCCCCCCGCGACCTAGGATTCGTTGTCGAGCGCGGATGCTGCTCGCACTGTCCGCGGCCTCGGCACTTGCCGGTTCCGTCGCCCTAGCCCCGGCAGCCACAGCCTCCACCCTCAGATCCGCTTCACCAAGCGGACCCTCCGCTGCTTCCGGGCCGGCATCCACCAACAATGACTTCGGCAACCCCACCGTTACCTCGATACAAGGCGTGAGCAACGGCCATCACAATGCTACGCCGGATAGCGCATCCGGCTGCAACTACCTTGTCTGCATATCCGACGTGGGAGGCGGCCTCTATGTGGACAGCGTTTACATCCACACAAGGAATTACGAATGCATTCCGGCAACTGGGTTTACGTTCGTTGACCTGCACATCGGCCCTGGCACCCGCGAACCGATATCCGAACAATTCCGCATCCCGCGCGACGGATATTGTTATTATGGCGCGTATTTTTTCTTTACTTCTGTTCCATGGCCTAACGGGTACTATTTCTGTGGGACCATCTCGGACTTTCCAGGTGAGCCATGTTTTCGAATCAAGGCATAAGCATCCGCTGTGCGCAGCATCTGGGCCCAACCGCTTCTCCAAGCATTCTTAAGGCGTCGTTGGGCGCGTCAGATTACGCTCACCCTCGACAAGGCGCCCGTCGACATGATCTTGAGAGTGGCGTCCCGTAAAGCTCTCGAGTCTACGGGAAACGTGGACCCGTTGACGTTACTGTGGTCCATCTCGCGGAGCAACACCGTGTCAGGGGAGTGGCTTAGAGCGATACCTAAACGCTGGCCTGACCGTCTCTCCGAAGGGTTTGCCGACCTCACAACTGAGGTCGGCTCCTTTGATCACTATGCAAGAGCCGTAATCAAGACGGCTTGGATTTGGGTCGCTAAGCAGCCCGAGCGATTTACATCTGAGGTGCTGCTCCTTGCCCTCCTTGAGAAGGATGTACCCCAGATCGACCAGTTCTTAGAAGAGAGTGGCTCGATTAAGGTTGTCCTCCAGCAACAATTGCGTTCTCACATTGGCATACCACTCGACATCGATCTCCCGGTGGTTGGTGGGCTTCCAGATACTGTTGCCATTTGGCGGGTGCCGGGGTCCAGCTCAGTGGCCCCTGAGTGGCCCCTGAGTTATGTCGGGTCTACGGTTCATCAGATTGCGGCCCGAATAGGCTCCCGACGTGTTGAGAATCGATGGCTAAAACGCATCGCCAAATTGCATTGCCTCTCGGCTCAGCAATATTGGTCGGTAAGATTTCGGTTCGACCACCAACTCGAGTACGTGCTGACTTATCGGTATCCAGTGGGCTCACATTGGCAACGCTTTACTGTTGTCCGCGGGCTCGGGTGAGGACTGACACCACGTCCACCAGGCGTGCCAGGGCGGGCGCGGCCCCGAGACGGGCCAGCCCGGACACCCTGGGCACGGCTATCGTGGCCCAGCCTGGCACCCCAGCCAAGCGGATCGAGCGAACGATTGCCCGGCTGGCGAGCGAGGCGGGGGGCAGACCCGCAGCGTTGAGCGGCGCCCCCGTGCCGTCGGCCTGGCCCCGGGACCGGGGCAGGAACTCGGTCCCGAGCGGCCCCGGCGCGATCAGGGCCACGGTGACTCCCCTGCCCACTACCTCCCGGCGGAGCCCCTCGCTGAAGCCGGCCACCGCGAACTTGGTGGCGGAGTAGACGCTCAGCGGCGGAGCAGATACCCACCCGGCCAGGGAGCCCACGTTCACGATATGGCCCCGGCGCCGCTCCAGCATCCCGGGCAGGACCCGCTGGGTGAGGTCGATCAGGCCGATGACGTTGACCTCGAACAGCTGGCGGACGTCGGCTGCCGACATGTCCTCCACCATCCCGGACCACCCCAGCCCGGCGTTGTTGACCAGCACGTCCACCTGACCGGCCGCCTCCACCAGAGCGGCGCGATCGCCCTCGATGCTCACATCGGCTACGAACGGGGTGATTCCCACGCACGCGTCTGCCAGGGTCGCCAGGCGCGCCCCGTTGCGGGCCACCGCCCAGACGTGGGCACCCCGGCGAGCCAGGCGGAGCGTGGTGTCCCGTCCGATCCCAGATGACGCCCCGGTCACCACGATCCTGGCCCCAGCTAAGCGCATGGCTCCCATTACACTTGATCTCGGCATGATCCGGGTAGTCGAGGTCACCGAGATCGACGACGCTTTGGTGGCAGCCTTCGCCAGGCTGGTGCCCCAGCTGTCGGCCACCGCTCCGCTGCTCAGCCGGGAGTGGCTCACCTCGGTGGTGGGGGCGCAGGGAACCACCGTCTTGTTGGCACTCATTGACCGTTCGGGGGGGCGAACGGGTGGTGAGTGGGACGTGGTCGGGACCCTCACGCTTGTCCAATTTCTCATACCCACTGGCGCCAGGGCCTGGATCGAGGACGTGGTCGTGGACACCACCGTGCGGGGTTTGGGTGTAGGAGCAGCGCTGGTGGCCGGTGCTGTCGAACGGGCGCGGGCGAGCGGGGCTCGTAGCGTCGAGCTGACCAGCCGGCCGGCCCGGGAGGCTGCCAACCGCTTGTACCTGCGTGCCGGCTTCGAGCGCCGGGACACCAACGTGTACCGGCTGAACCTCTCCTAAGATGGGGGCAGTGGACGAGAGCATCACCATCACCGACAACCGCAGCGGCGACTCCATCGACATCCCGATCCGCGAGGGCGGGGTGTCGGCGGCCGAGTGGTCCAAACTGCTGCCCGGGGTCTGGTTCTTCGACCCCGGCCTGACCTGCACCGCGACGTGCTCCAGCTCGATCAGCTACGTCGACGGCGAGGCAGGGGTGCTGCGCTACCGGGGCTACCCGATCCAGGAGCTGGCCGAGCACTCGACGTTCATCGAGGTGGCTTACTTGCTGATCTGGGGGGAGCTGCCGAACCCTGCCCAGTTCGAGGAGTGGCGCCGCGACGTCACCCACCACACCTTCATCCACGAGAACGTTCGCAAGCGCTTCATGGAGGGCTTCCACTACGACGCCCACCCGATGGGGATGCTGGTGTCGGCCATTGCCGCCATGTCCACCTTCTACCCGGACGCCAAGGACACCGTCGATCCCGACTCACGGCGCCGTCAAGTCGCCCGCCTCATAGCCAAGATGCCCACCCTGGCCGCGGCGGCGCACCGCTTCAGCGTCGGGATGCCTTTCGTGTACCCGGACAACTCGCTCACCTACGCGCAGAACTTCCTTTCGATGATGTGGAAGATCTCCGAGCCCCACTATGCAACCGACCCGGCACTCACCAGGGCGCTGGACGTGCTGTTCATCCTGCACGCCGACCACGAGCAGAACTGCTCCACCACTGTCATGCGGACCGTCGGCTCGGCCCATGCGGATCCGTACTCGGCGTGCGCCGCGGCGTGCGCCGCCCTCTACGGCCCGCGCCACGGGGGGGCCAACGAGGCGGTCATACGAATGTTGATCGAGATCGGCTCGGTAGAGCGGGTGGGGGACTTCGTGAACGCAGTCAAGCAGGGCCACGGTCGCCTCCAGGGCTTCGGCCACCGGGTCTACAAGAACTACGACCCCCGGGCGACGATCATCAAGCGCACCGCCGAGGAGGTGTTCGAGGTCACCGGGCGCAACCGGCTGCTCGACATTGCCCTGGAGCTGGAGAAGGTCGCGTTGGAGGACGACTATTTCGTGTCGCGGCGGCTGTACCCGAACGTGGACTTCTACTCGGGGCTCATCTACCAGGCAATGGGGTTCCCAATCTCGATGTTCCCCGTGCTGTTCGCCATCCCCCGCACCGCAGGCTGGCTGGCCCACTGGCTGGAGCAGCTGGAACAGGACGCCCGCATCACCCGCCCCCGCCAGCTCTATGTGGGCGAGGCCGAGCGGCATTACAGCTCAGCAGGTCGCTGAGGCTGCTTGCCACCGACGGCGTGCGCAATCCAGTGGCGTCGAGGCCACACATGCCCGGCTATGGCGTCCTTCCGCCAGACCAAGGGACAGGCCTGCTCCCCTGGTCCTGGGCGGAGGAGAGGCTCGTCCGATCACACGACTACTGGCTGGCCACCGTGACACGCTCCGGGGCACCTCACCTCATGCCGGTATGGGCGGTGTGGCACGACGGCAGGCTCTGGTTCAGTAGCTCCAGCGACTCGCGCAAGGCGTGGAACCTGGCCGGCCAGTCGCACTGCACCTTGTCCACCGACGACCCGCTCGAGCCCGTCGTGGTGGAGGGGCAGGTGGAGCGCATGACCGAGCACGCCGTACTGGAGCGAATGCTGGCGACGGAGAACGCCAAGTACGGGACCAACTACGGCATGGACATGGTCGACCCCAGCTCCAACAGCGTGTTCGCGCTGATACCCGAGTGGGCGTTCGCACTGGACTCAAAGGACTTCACAGGATCTCCCACCCGCTTTGTCTTCACTTCGTGACCTGCTGTCGTGCCGGGCGGAGGGGGCGACCGGCAGCGGCTTCTTGCGGCCGGGGGCCGGAGGGCAGATCTGGTCGTGTTTGTGGTCGCCATAGGTACACAAACACGACCAAATCGCGCAGGGGCACGGGTGGCAGTTGGCGGGTGTGCAGGCCGAGCACCAGGCTGCGGGAGCGGCGCGCCTCACCGCCGCCACCGCCCGGGCCGACGAACGGGCTCGCTTCGGCGAGCTACCCGAGGTCGCCGTTCCCACCATCGGCGGCTGACACGAAACAGGTCCGGCAGTACCGGGTATACTGGCCGAGTGAGCAAGGTGATGGTGTCGCTCCCCGAAGAGCTACTCAGAGCGGTTGACGTCGAGGCTGGGCGGCGGGGAACGAGCCGCAGCGGCTTCTTGCGCCAGCTGGCCGAGGAGGCGCTCCAGGCCCGCAGCGCTGAGCGAGCCGACCGGATGGTCGAGATCGACCGGCTCTTCGGGCCGCTGGAGGGCCACGGCGGCGGGGTCGCCGAACTGGTCAAGGCGACTCGGCCCCGCTTTTGAGCCCCTGGCTCGTAGACGCCAGTGTCCTGTTGGCACGCGAGGACACCGAGGACACGAACCATGCGGGTGCGGTGCGATTGCTCGCCGGCCCTGATCCACTTAGCACCCTCGACCTGGCCTTCTACGAGGTAAACAACGTGGCGGTCCGTGCTTGGCACGACCACGCCGCCGCGCTCCGCCTCATACAGCGAGTTGCCGCGCTGGCCAACGATGGTGGGCTCATCAGGGCAGACGCTGCCCTGATGGCGGACGCGGCAGGCATAGCTCGCGAACACGAGATCTCGGCTTACGACGCTGCTTATGTGGCTGCCGCCCGGTCTCACGGCGCACGGTTGGTCAGCTGCGACGTCCGTGACCTGGTGTCCAAGGGGCTGGCAGCACTCCCCGGGGATGTCCCGCCAGACCAACCCACCGGGCCGGGCACGGCCGTTCAGTGAACGGGCTCAGGCCCGACTGCGCATGGCTCGACGCCCGGCGTTATCGAGCAACCAGGCGCAGAATACGCGAACGGTGAGTAGGCGGGACCTGATCTCTTCGTTGCCGGGCGATCACGGCGTCCAGGTCGTGGACGGCCACGGAGGGATGTCTGCTGCGTGCGCCCGGCGTGAGCGCCTTCGTGCTCGCCGCAGCCACCGCCGAGAGCACGGCTACACCGATAGCGGCCCCAAAGGGTCCGGCCGTACTCCTCACCCACAGACTCGGCCATGGCCTTCGGCGCTCCTGCAGGGCGGGGTCCGAGGCGTGCGTGACTTGGTATCAAGAGGGCTGGCGTCCCCCGACCCGGCGATGTCCCTTCCGGGCCCCACCGCGCCGCCCAGCTCGGCCTGGGGCTAAATTGGCCGTGCGCAGCCGGTGCAGGTGCCCACTACCTCCAGGGTGTGGGTGACGTCGACGAAGCCGTGGTCGGCGGCCACCGCGGTGGCCCAGCGCTCCACCTCGGGGCCCTCCACCTCCACGGTGCGCCCGCAGGCCCGGCAGACCAGGTGGTGGTGGTGGTGCTCGCTGTCGCAACGGCGGTAGAGGGTCTCGCCGTCGTCGGCTCGCAGGGCGTCCAGCTCGCCTGAGGAGGCCAGGGCGCGGAGCTGGTTGTAGACCGTGGTAAGCCCGACGTTCTCACCGTTTGCCCTCAGCTCGGTGAACAGGTCCTGAGCAGAGCGGAACGACTCGGAGACGTCCAGGACCGCTGCCAGGGCCCGCTTCTGGCGGGTCGAGCGCTCCTGGGGCCCTCGACGGGTCAGGTGGACGGGGTCGACGGCCACAGGACCCGATCTTAGCGAGGTCGGCCCGACCGAGCTACTTGCATTCGTTCCCGTTACCGATTATGCTGAAGGCCATGTACATCCAACGGCTCAAAGGGTGCCGAATTCTAGCCGCTGTGGCCTTGGCGGGCTCAGTAGCTGTGGCCGGGTGCGGGGCCAGCCCGCCGGCGGGCCCGACCCCGGTCGGGGTCATCTCGGTGGTGGCCGCCGAGAACACCTACGGCAGCGTGGCGGCACAAGTCGGGGGTCACTTCGTGAGGGTCACCTCGGTCGAGGCCAACCCCAACACCGACCCGCACACCTACGAGGTGAGCCCAGGGGTGGCGGCCTCGGTGAGCGCTGCGGGCCTGGTGATCCAGAACGGGCTCGGCTACGACAGCTTCATGGCCAAGGTCGAGTCCGCCTCGCCGAATGCGAGGCGCCAGGTGATAGACGTACAAAGGCTGCTCGGGCGGCCGAGCAACACCCCCAACCCGCACCTGTGGTACGACCCGGCGACCATGCCCAAGGTGGCGAGTGCCCTGGCCGCCGACCTCTCCAAGCTGGCGCCCGCTCACGCTTCGTACTTCAGGGCCAACGCGACGAGCTTCGTCTCCTCCCTGCGCCCGTGGCTGGCAGCGATAGCCAGCTTCAAGGCTCACCACACGAAGGCCCCGGTGGCAACGACAGAGCCGGTGGCCGACTACCTGCTGTCGGCGATGGGAGCCGACAACCTGACCCCGTACAGCTTCCAAGCGGACATAATGAACGGGGTGGACCCCTCGCCTCAGGGGGTCGCCCTCGAGAAGGGCCTGCTGAGCCAGCACAAGGTGAAGGTGCTTGTGTACAACCAGCAAGTGACGGATACCTTGACCGCCAGCCTGGTCGACACGGCCAAGTCTGCTGGGATCCCGGTGGTTGGGGTGTACGAGACGATGCCCACCCCGGGCTACGACTACCAGTCCTGGATGCTGGCGGAGATGAAGGCGCTCACGAAGGCTGTTGACCAGCAGGTCTCCACGGTGAGGCTCTAGGGGTGGGCACTCGGGCTGGCGAGCGCCCCGAAGCCGCTGTGGCTGCTGGCGCCGGTGGGCCTGGCGAGGTCGCTGGGCCTGCTGGCGCCGGTGGGCCTGGCGAGGTCGCTGGGCCTGCAGGGGTCGCGGCGCAGGTGCTCTCGGTCAGGGACCTGAGCGTGTCGCTGTCGGGGCGGGAGGTCCTCCACCGGGTCAGCTTCGACATGGCGCCCGGCGAGGTGACCGGGTTGATCGGCTCGAACGGGGCCGGCAAGACCACCCTGCTGCGTGCCATCCTCGGCCTGGTAGCGCCCACCTCAGGCGAGGTGCTCGTCGCTGGACGGCCCAGGTCACGGCGCAACCCACTCCTCGCCTACGTACCCCAGCGGCTGGCCCTGGATCCGGACATGCCGCTCCGCGCCCGGGACCTCGTTGGCCTCGGCCTGGACGGCCACCGCTTCGGCGTCCCCTGGCCCTCGTCCAGGCGGCGAGCGGCTATCGACGCAGTGCTGGAAGCGGTAGACGGCACCCACCTGGCGAACTCCCGGGTGGGGAACCTCTCGGGCGGCGAGCAGCAACGGGTGATGATCGCGCACGCCCTGATCAGCCAGCCCGCTCTGCTGCTCCTCGACGAGCCGCTGGCAAACCTGGACATCCGCAGCGAGGGCGAGGTCGTCGACCTGCTGGCGCGCGTGGCCACCGAGCAGGAGGTGGCGGTGCTCGTCTCGGCCCACGACATGAACCCCCTGCTCGGATGCATGAGCCGGGTGGTCTACCTTGCGGCTGGGCGAGCGACCAGCGGCACCACCGAGGAGGTCGTGCGGACCGAGACCCTCAGCGCCCTCTACGGGCACCGGGTCGACGTGATCCACCTCGACGGCCGCATCCTGGTGGTGGCGGGGCGCGAGGACTCCCACTGTGAGGACGCGTCGGTGAGCCGGGGGTGACCAGGTGAGCCCGATCGCAGGTTCGCTGCTCGGAGCGGTCTTCGGCCCCGGCTTCTTCGCCAGCTCACCGGTCCATTCCGCCCTGATCGTCGGTGGGGTCGCGGCGGTTGTCTCGGGGGTGGTAGGCACCATCACGGTGATGAGGGGCCAGTCCTTCGCCGGGCACTCCCTGGGCGACATCGGGACCGCCGGTGGGTCCGCGGCAGTCCTGGTGGGGACCAGCCCGTTGCTTGGCTTTGTCGCCATGAACGTCCTCGCCGCGGGGGCCATGGAGACGATCGGCATCCGACGGCCCCGCGGCCGGGACCTGGCGACCGGGATCGTGCTCGGCGCGGCCCTCGGGCTGGCCGCCCTTTTCTTGTACCTGGACACCACGTTCACCAGCACCACCGGCGCCACTGTGAACGTGCTGTTCGGCTCGATCTTCACCCTGTCCGCCTCGTCGCTCCCACTGGTCGGGGCCTTCAGCGCGATCGCGCTGACCTTGGTGCTGGTCCTCTACCGGCCGCTGGTCCTCAGCTCGCTGGACACGGACCTGGCCGCGGCCCGGGGCGTGCCGGTCCGCCTGGTCGGGGTGGGCTACCTGCTCGCACTGGCCCTGGCGGTCTCCCTGTCCGCGGTGAGCATCGGGGCCATCCTGAGCACAGCCCTCCTGATCGGGCCCTCGGCCACCGCTCTGCGGCTCACCAAGCGAACCGGCCTGGCGATGGCGCTGGCAGGCCTCATCGGCATCGTGGCAACTTGGCTGGGCG
Organism: Acidimicrobiales bacterium; assembly: GCA_050744085.1. Taxonomy (GTDB): domain Bacteria; phylum Actinomycetota; class Acidimicrobiia; order Acidimicrobiales; family JAJPHD01; genus JAVKSL01. The sequence goes on along the minus strand of JBOGGU010000009.1, from coordinate 16,366 downwards.
TGCTGTTGTCTTACGACAGCTACTACTGGCCACCCGCCCACCACGGCTGGCCGGCCAGCTTCTTCGTGGTCAGCCTGGTCCTTGTCTTCTACCTCTTGGCAAGCGCTGCGCCGCAGCGGGACGGGCCCGGCCTGCGGGCGGGGCACGGTCGGCACGTCGGGCACGAGAGGGCTGAGTAGGTGTTCTCGGGCTTCATGCTCAACGCCTGGGCGGCGGCGACCATCGTCGGGGTGGTTGCTGGCGTGGTCGGGTTCTTCACGGTGCTACGAGGCTCGGCCTTCGCGGCGCATGCAATCCCCAACGGGGCCTTCGCGGGCGCGGCAGGAGCGGCTTTGCTGGGCGCCAACCCCATCGCCGGCCTCGGCGCGTTCTCACTGCTCGGAGCCCTGTCGATCAGCGCACTTGGGCGCAGGGCGCGGCGCGACGTTGCCACTGCCCTGGTGATCGTGGTGATGCTCGGCCTGGGATCGCTCTTCTTGTCCATGACCAGCGAGTACGCCCCCCAGATCTACTCGCTGCTGTTCGGCGAGGTCCTCGGGGTGGCCAGCCACGAGCTTGTTCCCACCGCAGCGATCGGCGCCGTGTCCGTCGCCGCGGTGGCGGCCCTTTACCGGCCCTTGCTGGCCTCCACCGTCACCCCGGACGTAGCTGCTGCGCGGGGCGTGGGGCCCCGGCGCATGGAGGCCTGCTTCTTGGTGGTGATAGCCCTCACCACCAGCGCGGCGGTGCCGGTGGTCGGCACCCTGCTGGTCTTCAGCCTGCTCGTCAGTCCCACCGCCGCCGCCCGCTCGTTCACCAGCCGCCCTGGGGTTGCCATGACCGCATCGGTGGCCATCGCCCTCGTCACGGTGTGGGCGGCAATCGCCATCTCCTACCTCTCGAACCTGCCGGTCGGATTCTTCGTGGGCTCCCTGGGCGCGCTGTCCTACGCCGCCGGTCGCGGGTGGGCTGCCTGGCAGGGACGGGTCGTTGTGCGCGACATTCTGGGGGCAGCTAGCCTCCAGCGGTAGTGGACCTGTCCCGACGCGCCCTCGTGGAGCTATCACGCACTCCGACGGGGCGCAAGGCGATCAAGTATTCGGTCGTCTCGGTCGTCTCGATAGTGGTCACCCTCGTCACCTTCGCTGTGGTCTTCAACGTGCTCCGAGTGGCGACGGCGGGCTGGTGCCAGGTCATCGCCACCGCAGTGGGAACGGTTCCCTCCTACACCCTCAATCGCTATTGGGCGTGGGGCAGGCGGGGACGTTCGCACCTGCTCAAGGAAGTGATTCCCTTCTGGGTCGTGGCGTTCATTGGACTGGCCTTCTCGGTGTACGCAGTGGAGCTGGCTGCCGACCTCGGGCGGCACCTCGGTCTCTCCCGGCTGGGCGTCGGGGTCCTGGCCGAGGTGGCCTCCCTGGCCTCATACGCCCTGCTGTGGGTGGGAAAGTTCATCGTCTTCAACCGCCTCCTTTTCGTCGACCGCGACAAGCCCGGCACTCGTGGGACCGGTGAGGACGGGCCCCTGCCGGGTGGGGCCGGGCCCCGACCGGGCGAGGACACCGGAGCGAGCCCCGTCGTGGGAATGCCCGGCCCGTCGCTCTGACGCCCCCGACCCGCTCGGGTTGGACCGGCGGTGGCTGAGCGCCGGCTCGTGACGCGCTTCGACGCCTACCAGCGCCGCCACCGCTGGGCCGGATTCCCGCTGGCCGTGGCTTACAAGTTCTTCGACGACCAGGGGAACTTCCTTGCTGCGCTGATCGCGTACTACGGGTTCATCTCGCTGTTCTTCCTGCTGTTGATCCTGGTCACGATCCTGGCCTTTGTGGCCAGCGGGAACCCGGCGTTCCAACACCAGCTGCTCGGATCGGCGCTGGCCCATTTCCCGATCATCGGAAACCAGATCAGCCAGAACGTCCACGCAATCAGGGGCAGCGTGATCACGCTCGTCGTGGCGCTGGCAGTGTGCATCCACGGGGGCCTCGAGGTGGTGCAGGCAGGCCACAACGCCTTCAACCGGGTCTGGGCAGTGCCCCGCCAGGATCGCCCGAACCCGCTCCAGACCCGGTTACGCAGCGCAGAGCTGCTCGGCGTGCTCGGCCTTGGCGTGCTGTTCACCACGGGGCTGTCGGCGTTCACAGTTGACACGGTGAGGTACCTCGGCGAGGCATCCCGCATAGCCACCACAGCCTTCTCCCTGGGGCTCAACGTGGCCATCTACGTGCTCGCCTTCCTGCGGCTCACCGCAGCAAAGCTGTCGGTGCGCCAGGTGCTGCCGGGGGCGTTCCTCGCCGGCACGTGCTGGCAGGCACTCCAGAGCGTCGGGACCTTCTACGTGGCCCACGCCCTCCAGGGGGCGGACGCTTTCGTCGGGCTGTTCGGGGTGGTCCTGGGCCTCCTCGCCTGGATCTACGTGGAGGCGATCATCACGGTGATCTGCGCCGAGATCAACGTGGTGCACGCCCGAAAGCTCTGGCCCAGGGGCCTCGGGTCGCTGTTCACAGACACCCACGACCTCACGGAAGCCGACCTGGCCCTGTACGAGTCCTACACCCGGATCGAGCGCTACAAGACCTTCCAGCGGATCACAGTCGAGTTCGACCCAGCGCCGGCGGACCCTGAGGCAGGCCCGGCGGAGGAGGACGCTGCGAGCCCACCAGCCCCGACGCCTGCCGAGCCGCCAACCCCGGTGCCTGCCGACCCGCCATCTACGGCGCCCGCCGAGCCGCCAACCCCGGCGCCTGCCGAGCCACCCCGCCGGACCGCCGAGCCACCCCCTGGGCCCAGCCCGCCAGCAGGGCCGCAGCCGCCAGAGCCAGCTCCGGAAGCTCCCCGCCGCGCTCGTAGAGGGTGAGGCCCCTGCGCTTCGCGACCGTCGCTTGCACGACGGCAGGGACCCCCAGAGCCGAGCTCTCGCGGAGCCGCCCGTCGTGGGTGACAACCGTCGAGTAGCCGGTGGGCGAGGCCTGGACCAGGTCCCGACCCTCCTCCACAGCCCGGAGGCGGTCGGCGGCCACCTCCTCCGACGGCACCTGGTCGCCCACATAAGAAGAGGTATTGGTGGGAACGACCAGCACCTGCCCCCCAGCCCTCACCGCAGCCCTGGCCCGCCCGGCAAAGAACACCTCGTAGGAGATCATGACCCCGAGCGGCCCAGCCGGCGTCCTGAGCATCCCCGGCCCGTGGCCGGCGATGGCGTCCCGGGGGACGTATGCCAGGCTGACCAGGTGGCGAAGGATGGAGCGACCCGGCACGTACTCGCCGAAAGGCACCCGGTGGACTTTCTCGTAGCTCCCGATGACTTTGCCGCTCGGTGCCCACGCCACAGCCCGGTTGAGGAACTGGGTCGCGCCGACGTCGTCGGTAACACCAGCGACAAGGGTGGCGTGGAAGGACTTGGCAAGCTCGGCGAGCTGGGCTTCGGCGACTGTACCCGCCAGCGGGCCGGGCAGCGCGACAGTGTCCTCGGGCCAGACGACAAGGTCGACGGGGGGCGTCACGTGCTGGGACTCACGCAGCTGGTCATAGAAGCCGATCTCCGGGTTCACGTTCACCGCCCGAAGCCCCCGGATCCCACCGCCCTGCACCAGCGCCACCGTGATGCTGCCGACCGGCGGCCCCCCGTCGGGCGCCAGGTTGCCCGACGCAGCTACCGCCCCGACGACCACCACGGCGGCCAGGAGCGCAGCGGGGCCAGTGCGGGGCGGGCGCGGGTCGTGGGTGGGCACGGCGGCTGGGCGGCTCCGGGCATATTCCTCGCCAAAATGGGCCCGCCACCAGAGCTGGACCAGTGCCGCTGTCTGGGCAAGGCACACCCCCCCGAGGGCCGCCAGGCCGGTGACCAGGAGCGGGCCGCCCACCCTGGCGGTGGCGAGGAGCGGCCCGCTTGCCTGGCCCAGCGGGATCCCCCCCATCGGCAGGCCGCCGAAGGGCCAGGCGCTCCGGGCTGCCTCGGCAAGGGTGACTGCCGCGGGGAACGCCAGCGCCCGGCCCCGGCCCGCAGGGACCAGGCCGCACGCCAGGGCGAAGAACAGCGACTCCAGCACCACGACGATCACGTACCCGATGCCGCTGAACGCCGGTATCCAAGCCAGGGTGGGGCCGAACAGGCCGACACCGAACCAGCCGCCCGCCAGCAACCGGGCCCGGCCCCGAAGGCCCATCAGCCGCCAAGCCAGCAGGCCCAGACCGACCAGGCCCAGCTCCCAGAGCCCGTGGGGTGGGACGCTGGCCGCCACCAGGACCCCTGCTGCCAGGGAGGGAACCACCACCCGCCCCCTGATGCCGCCCCGGCCAGAGCGCCCGTGAACCCAGCCGCCGCCGTGAGCCCGGCCGGAGCGCCCGCCCCGGCGCCTCTGCCTCCCTACCGGCTCCCCGTCAGCCTCGCTCAACCGGTCGAGCTGGCCGGCCGCTTGTCGTGCTCGGCGTCCTCCGCGGCGGCCCCCGGCCGGGCGGCGGCAGGGCCCCGGGCCTTGGCCAGGCTGGCCTCCAGCGCAGCCATGAGGTCGATCACCGGAGCGCTCGGCGTGGCTGGCGCGGCGACCACCTCCTCCCCCGCCACCTTGGCCTCGATCAGCTCCATCACCCTCTCGCGGTGCGTGTCCCGGTAGCGGGTGGGGTCGAAGTCGGCGTCGAGGGCCTCGATCAGCTGGGCTGCCATGCGCAGCTCCCGCTCGGAGGCCTCCACGTCCGGGCCTGGGAGGCCTTCCAGGGTCTCGATGCCGGCCACCTCGTCGGCAAAGTTCATCGTGGTGAGCACCAGCGCCTCCCTGATAGGCCTCACCGCGCACAAGTACTGCTTGTTCCTCATGACCACCTTGCCGATCCCGACCTTTCCGGCCGCGCTCATGGCGTCGAACAGCAGGCGGTAGGCCTTGGCCCCGGCCAGGTCGGGGACCAGGTAGTAGGAGTTGTCGAAGTAGAGCGGGTCGATCTGGTCCAGCGCCACGAAGTCCTCGATGTCCACCGTGTGGCTGGCCTGGGGGTCGAGGGCCTCCAGCTCGTCGGGCTGGATCACCACGTAGCGGCCGGGGCTCACCTCGTAGCCTTTCACCAGGTCCTCGAACGCCACCTCCTGGCCGTCCTCGGGGCACACCCGGCGCTGGGCGATGCGCACACCGTCGGCGGCGTGCAGCTGGTGGAATCGGATGTCCTTGCGGCGCACCGCGGTGAAGACCTTGACCGGGACGCTCACCAGCCCGAAGCTGATGGCGCCGCTCCATGTGGGCCTGGGCATAGCCCTCAGTATCCCCCATCACGGCGCAGCGCGCCCAGCAGGGCAGCGGCAGCGTCCTGCGCCCCCGCGATGCAGGCCGGAATGCCGACTCCCCGGTAGGCGGCGCCGGCCACGGCCACGGTCCCGAGCCCCGCCAGCTCCGCCTCGATCCGGGCCACCCGGTCCAGGTGCCCCACCGCGTACTGGGGGAAGGACAAGGGCCAGCGGCTCACCCTGTCGGCAACCGGGGGGCCGTGGATGCCGACCGCCTCCGCCAGCTCGCTCGCGACGAGAGCCACCAGCTCGGCGTCGCCCAGGCCCTGGTGACGGCTGTCCCCCCACCTGCCCACAGATGCGCGAAATATTTCATGGTCCCGCCACGAGACCTGTGCCCCCTTGCGCGAGGTGAAGGTGCACGCCGTGGTCATGCGTCCCTCGCCAGCCGGCACCAGGTAGCCCGAACCGTGGAGAGGTCTCGTGAGGGCGGACTCGGGGTAGGCCAGGGTGACCAGGGCGACGCTGGCGTAGTTGAGCGCGCTGAGCAGGGCCGCTGCACCGGGTGCGTGGGGGGCCAGGAGCGGGGCCGCCTCGAAGGCCGGGACTGCCAGGAGCACGGCGTCGGCCTCGACCTGTTCGCTCGGGCCGGGGTGGGGGCTCGGGGTGCTGGGGGGGCTCGGGGTGGCGAGGGGGCTCGGGGTGCTGGGGGGGCTCGGGGTGGCGAGGAGCCAGCCGCCTCCGGCGCTGCGGCTCAGTGCAGTCACCGGGGAGTTGGTGCGCAGCTCGGTGTTGGAGGCCAGCTCCGCCGTGAGCGCCTCGACGAGAGTGGAGAGCCCCGCCGGGTGGGTGAGGAAGACCGGCGGCGGGGCGGCGGGCGGGGCGGCGGGGCGGGGCGGGGCGGCGGCCGACGCAGAACTGGTCGTGTTTGTGGTCGCCATAGGTACACACACACGACCAAATCGCGCAGCGGCAGGGACGGGGGCGGCCGTTGGCGGGTGGCGCAGGCCGAGCACCAGGCTGCGGGAGCGGCGCGCCGCCGCGTCCAGCACCGGGGCAGCCGCAGCCGCGCTCAATGTCGCCGCGTCACCGGCGTTGATCCCGCCTACCAGGGGGCCGACCAGGCGATCCGCCACTTGGCTGCCCAGGCGGGAGCCCACCAGGTCACCGACCGAGCGGTCCTCGGGCGCCGCGGACGCCGGCATCACCAGGTCGAGCACCGCCCGGGCCAGGCCTGCGGGCGACAGGATGCCGGACCGGGCCAGCGGGGCCCAGCGGGTGGGGACACCCAGCACCAGGCCCGACGGGAGCGGCCGCAGCCGGCCCCTCACCCACAGCGACGCCTTCCCGGTGGCCGGGGACACCAGGTCGTCGGCCAAGCCGAGCCTCTTGCACAGCTCCACCGCGTGCGGCACCCGGGCAAGGAACGCATCCGGTCCTGCCTCCACCGGCTGGCCGCCAAAGTCCTCTGTGCGGATCTTCCCGCCGAGGCGCCCGCTGGCCTCCAACAGCACCACCCGTGCCCCCCCGTCGGCGAGCGCCAGTGCCCCGGCAAGGCCCGTGATCCCCCCGCCGACCACCGCCACCACCGGGGGGGCGCCCGTCGCCGCCGGGTGGCTCATGGCAAGGGCGCCCGATCCTCCGCCTCGAACACCAGCTCGGCCAGTGCCTCCATCAGGCGGGGGTCGTCGTTGAGGGACTCGGTCCGGACCAGGACCACACCAGCCTGCTCAGCCACGGCGAGCGCCTCGATGTCGATGTCGTAGAGCACCTCAAGGTGGTCCGAGGTGAACCCGGCAGGGCACACGACAACAGCTCGGACGCCTTCGGCGGGAAGGCCACGGATCACCTCCGAGAGGTCCGGCCCCAGCCAGGGCTCGGGCGTCCGCCCGGCGCTCTGCCACGCCAGGCGCCAGCGGGTCACCCCGGCCGCGGTAGTGATCGCCTCCGCGGTCTCGCGGAGCTGGTCGGGGTAGGGATCACCCATCTCGGCCACCCGCGCCGGCAGGCTGTGGGCGGTCACCAGCACCTCGGTGGCGTCGCGAAGCTCGGCCGGGAGGCTGTCGAGGGCCGCGGTGAGCCTCTCAGCCAGGAGCTCGACCAGGGCTGGAAGCAAGTGCCAGCTCTCGATGACCCTCACGGATATGGCTGCCTGCTCCGTGGCGTCGCGCACCCGGTCCACGTACTCACCAATGCTGAGGGCCGAGAAGTGCGGGGCGAGCACGAGGCCGATGCCGTGGCGGACATTGGCGGCCACCATGGCGCTCACCCCATCCTCGATGAACGGCCAGGCATGCTTGGAGCCGACGAACACCTTCCAACGCCCCGGTTGGACGCGCTCCAGCGCCGCGCCGATGCCGTCTGCCTGGGCCCGGGTCCTCTCGGCCAGGGGCGACACCCCACCGATGGCCATGTACCGGCGGCGCAGGTCGGCGAGGGCCTCAGCACTCGGTGCCCGCCCGCGGCGCACGTGGGTGTAGTAGGCCCCTATCTCGTCAGGGTCGTCCGGGGTCCCGTACGACATCACCAGGACTCCCATCACCTTGGGCCGACGCCTTCGTGCACCAGGTCGACCAGTCGGGCCAGGGTGTCGGGGTCGGTCTCAGGCAGGACCCCGTGTCCCAGGTTGAACACGTGCCCGGCGACGCCCGCGGCGTCGTCCAGCACCGCTCGCGCAGATGCCGCCACCACCTCCCACGGGGCGAGGCAGATGGCCGGGTCCAAGTTCCCCTGGAGCGCCCTTGCTGGGCCGACCCGGTGCTGCGCCGCGTCCAGCGGGACCCTCCAATCCACCCCCACCACGTCGGCGCCTGCGCCGGCCATGGCTCCCAGCAGCTCCCCGGTCCCCACCCCGAAGTGGATCCGCGGCACCCCAGTGTCCGCAATGCCCTCCAGGACCCGACGGCTGGCCGGCGCCACGAAAGACTCGTAGTCGCGCAAAGACAGGGTGCCGGCCCACGAGTCGAACAGCTGGACCGCTGCCGCCCCGGCTGCGACCTGCGAGCGCAACGAGGCCAGGGACAGCTCGGCCAGGGCGTCGAGGAGCCGGTGCCAAAGGGAGGGCTCGGCGCGCATGAGGGCCTTGGTGAGGGCGTAGGTGCGCGACGGGCCGCCTTCGATGAGGTAGCTGGCCAAAGTGAACGGAGCCCCGGCGAAACCGATGAGCGGCACCTCCAGCTCACCCACCAGGATTGCGATTGTGTCCAGGACATAGGCAGTGTCGACCTGGGGCTCGAGGGGCCGCAAGCGGGCCAGGTCTGCCTCGGTGCGAAACGGGTGCTCCACCACCGGGCCCCGGCCGGGGACGATGTCCACTCCGAAGCCGATGGCGGCAAGGGGGACCATGATGTCGGAGTACAAGACGGCGGCATCGACCCCGTAGCGGGTCACCGGCTGCATGGTGAGGGTGGCGGCCAGCTCGGGGATGGCCACCGCTTCCAGGATGCTTCCCTCACCGCGGAGCTTACGGTACTCGGGGAGCGAGCGCCCGGCCTGGCGCATGAACCACACCGGGGTCCGCTCCCCCGGCTGGCACCTGCACGCCTTGAGGAAGTCCGAGCCGCTCAGCCGATGGGTGACGCCTGGGTCGGTCCGCGGGTGGGTGGCGCTACTAGCACTTCCAGGCACCACCCGGACGCTAATCGCCGAGGCGCGCCACCTGACGGCCTGCCGCCTTGTCAGAGGGCAGCCCTGAGGCCTCCCAGAGCCGAGCCACGCACGCGTCGAGTGACAGCTCGTGTGTGGGCAATAACACGTCAGGATCGAGGGGCGGCTCGTACGGGTCGTCCATGCCGGTCACGTCCGAGACGGCGCCAACGCGCTGTCGCATGTAGAGACCCTTCACGTCGCGCTCCACACAAACGCTCAGGGGGGTGCATACCCATGCTTCGACGAAGCGCTCCCCGTGAAGGGCCCGAACCTCGACGCCGGCTATGATCGTTAGCCCCTTGGCGACACATCCTGAGCTGGCGGCCGAGCAGGCCCACATCGACAAGGCATACGAGCGCCTGGAGGCGATGCGCGATGCTGCCCGCCAGCGCATGGCCACCGTCCTGGACCAGGGCCGCGGGGGCACCCCCCAAGCGAAGACCGAACGTGACATGGTGGTCCGCTCCAGCCTGGCGCGGCTGGCCCAGCTCGACCTTGGTGACCGCCCCCTGTGCTTCGGGCGCATCGACGAGGCCGGCGACGAGGGCGCGGCGGGCGAGGGCCAGAGCTACCACATCGGGCGCCTGCCGGTGTCGGGCTCGGACTCAGAGCCCTTGGTGGTTGACTGGCGGGCCCCGGTTGCCGAGCCCTTCTACCGGGCCACCGGCCGGGACCCTATGGGCCTGCGCCTCCGCCGCCACTTCGCCAGCGAGGGCCGCCGCCTGGTGGGCATCGAGGACGAGGTGTTCAGCCTCGACGGCGGGCCAGATGCGCCCGAGGCCGCGGACATTGACGTACCCAGCGGGGCGCTCCTTGCGGCGATGAGCGCCTCGCGCTCGGGGCACCTGCGCGACATAGTGGCCACTGTCCAGCGCGAGCAGGACGAGATCATCCGGGCACCGCTCTCAGGGATCCTCGTCGTGCAGGGCGGGCCTGGTACCGGCAAGACGGTCGTGGCGCTTCACCGTGCTGCATACTTGCTCTACACCCACCGGTTCCCGCTGGAGAGCCAAGGGGTCCTGGTGATCGGCCCCAACCGGCTCTACCTGCGCTACACCGAGCAAGTGCTGCCGTCCCTGGGGGAGAACGGCGTGGCCTCCTCGACCGTGGAGGGCCTCCTCGACGTGGACGTCAGGGGAGTCGAACCGGCGGAGGTGGCCAGGCTGAAGGGGGATGCCGGCATGTCCAAGGTCCTGGCCGCGGCGGTGCGCGCCCGCCAGCGCTCGCTACGCCACGACCTCGTGGCGCCGTACGGCTCCGTGGTCCTGCGCGTGGCAGCCGGCGATCTGGCCCAGGTGGTCCAAGCTGGCCGACGCCGGCCGGGAGCTCACAACGCACGCCGCCGCCTGGTCGAGGCGGCAGTGGTCAAGCGCCTGGCAGCCGACCACGAACGCGCAAGGTCGGTGGTGGACGAGCTGCGTCCACTACCGGAGCTGGATGCCGAGGAGGCCGAGCAGGCAGACAGGGACGACGAAGCCTCCGCCCTCGAGCTGGCTGCGGACCTACGGCGGCTGCCGGAGGTTGCCGAGGCCCTCGACCGAATGTGGCCGAGGCTGTCGCCGGAGGAGCTGCTCCATGACCTCTACGGAGCCAAGCCGCTGCTGGCCCTGGCAGGCAAGGGACTCTTGAGCCGGGGCGACCAGGAAGCCCTCTACCGGCCCAGGTCGGAGCAGCTCTCGGAGGTGGCATGGACCAGGGCCGATATCCCGCTGCTCGATGAGGCGTCCGTGCTGCTCGGGCCGACCACCGGGCGCGCCGGGACCGACAGCGAGGCACGGGCCTATGGCCATATCGTGGTCGACGAGGCTCAGGATCTGTCCCCGATGCAACTGCGGATGCTCGCTCGCCGGTCGATCTCGGGGTCCATGACCCTGGTTGGCGACATCGCCCAGGGAACCGGCCCTCATGCAGTGTCGGCTTGGGACCAGGTCACCAAGCCGCTACGACCGCGCCACGAACCCCGGCTGGTGGAGCTCAGCGTGAATTACAGGACGCCTGCGGAGATCATGGATGTCGCTGCCAGGGTGCTGGCCGTGAGCTCCCCTGACATTCGCCCGCCCCGCTCGGTGCGCTCCACCGGGGCACTACCGGTTGTCACTACCGCAGAGGCCGGGCGATTGATCGACGCAGTCGTAGCCGCCGTCGAGGGCGAGCTGGCCGCTCTTGCGCGGGCCCCGGCGCGGGCCCCGGCGGGCCGGGACGCGAAAGGGCCCCTTGGCGGGACCCTGGCGCTGATCTGCCCCAGCTCGATGATCGCGGACGCGGGTCGTGCCCTTCGCGCTGCTGGACTGGTCGTGTCCGCCGGCTCCGTCTCGGGTGCCGCCCCCTCCGGCGCCGCCCCCTCCGGTGCCGCCCCGTCCGGTGCCGCCCGCGAGGGCTCTCCGGGCAGCGTGGCCCTGAGCGTCGTCCCGGTAGAGCTGGTGAAGGGGCTCGAGTTCGACGCAGTGGTCGTCGCAGAGCCAGCCATGATCGTGAAGGAGGCCGGTTTGCGAGCCCTATACGTCGCCCTGACCAGGCCCACGCGCCGCCTCACCATCGTCCACGAAAATTTGCTGCCCGACGCTCTAGGGTGAGCCACCTGCTCCGTGTGTACCACTTCATCTGAGGTGGTACACTCGAGCCATGCCGACCAGCCACCCACGCCACCAGGTCACCGAGACGCCCGCGGTTGCTCACGCAATGGATCTGGCCGCCCAACGCTGGCCGAGCGAGCCGCGCCCCAGGCTGTTGCTTCGTTTGGTGCATGAAGGTAGCGCCGCCCTGGAGCGCCAGGCGCGCGAGGCCGTTGACCGTCGATTGGACGCGCTCGACGCCACCAGCGGCAAGTACGCCGATGTATTCAGCGAGGACTACCTCGACGAGCTGCGAAAGGACTGGCCGAGTTGATCACGCTCGATGCCAGTGTGCTGATCGCCCACCTGTACCCGCACGACAGCCACCACCAGCGAGCAACGGAGTACCTCCGACGGTCTGCAAGCGAGGGATTCCTCGTCCACTCGCTGAGCTTGGCCGAGGTGCTGGTTGGCGGGGTGAGGGTTGGGCGGGGCAAAGAGATGCTGGCCGACATCGAATCGATAGGCGTCCGGGTGGCGGATCGGCCAGACGACGAGCCACTCCGCCTGGCAACCCTGCGAGCCGCCTGCGAGCTGAAGCTACCCGACTGCTGCGCCCTGGACACGGCACTGAGCAACGCTTGCGTCCTGGCTACGTTCGATCATGCCCTGGCCAGGGCGGCCCGACAGCGCAACGTCACCATCGAGCCCTAGTCACAGGCAGCCTGAACGGGCGACCCGGCAGGGAGCCGCGCGCCGCCAGCCGCCGATGTGTCATGACGGCGCCACTTCGACTAGAAACTTCTCCCGATGACCCAGGCCATCTCGATCGAGCGCCCCATGCTGTCTGGTTCCCATCGGTCCAGGCCATCAATGCTCGGCGTGGGAGTGATGATCTGGCTGGGATCGGAGCTGATGTTCTTCAGCGGCCTTTTCGCCGCGTACTACACCATCAGGGCCCACGCTGTCACCTGGCCCCCGGCGGGAGACAAGCTGGACATCATCCAGTCGGCGATCTTCACCTGGATCCTGGTCATGTCCAGTGTCACCATGCAAAAGGCGGTGTGGAACATCGAGCACGGCCTACGCCGCTCGGCCCGCTGGTGGCTGGGACTCACCTTCGTCATGGGTGCCACCTTCGTGCTCAGCCAGGCCGTGGAGTGGACCAAGGTCCCCTTCGCCACCTCCACCGACGCCTTTGGCTCGCTGTTCTACATGATGACCGGTATCCACGGCCTCCACGTGATCGTGGGCCTGGTGGCCATGATCGCTCTGGCCGGGCGTATGGTGGGGCCTGCCGGAGACCCCGGGGAGCAGGCGGTGTTCCAGGCAGTGAGCTACTACTGGCACTTCGTGGACATCGTCTGGGTGGCGCTGTACCTGTCCCTTTTCCTCGTGCATTGAGCCTGCAGTGAGCCGCGCCCGACTCCTCCCTCCCCTCGCCCTCGTGGCCTTCTGCTCGGCCGTGGGCCTCACCTTCTTCGCCTCCTCACCAGGCGCGCAGGCGGCTACGACCGCGGCACCGTCCACTCCGCCTCCGACCATCTCGCTGGCGCCCTACAGCCTCCAGAACGGCCACGCCCTGTTCCAGGCCAACTGCGCCTCCTGTCATGGCAACGATGCCGCCGGCTCCAACCGGGCTCCAAACCTGGTCGGCCTGGGGCCTGCCACCATCGACTTCTGGGTCTCGACTGGGCGCATGCCCCTGGCGACACCCAGCTCGGAAGCCCTGCCCAAGCAGCCCCGCTTCACCCCGCCCGAGCAACGCGCAATCGTGAAGTACGTCTCCTCGCTGGGCCCTGGCGGCCCGGGGATCCCAGCCGTCAACCTCAACGGGGCCAATGTGGGCAACGGCTTCTCGCTCTTCGTCACCAACTGCGCCGGGTGCCACGCGGTCACCGGGGTGGGCGACGCCCTCTCCAACGGCTTGTCGGCCCCCTCGCTCTTCTACGCCACCCCCACCCAGATCGCCGAGGCCATCCGGACCGGCCCCTCCAACATGCCGCGCTTCACGGACTTCCAGTTCAACCAGTCCCAGCTCAACGACATAGTCGCCTACGTTTCCAAGGACATCCAGCACCCTGACAACAGGGGTGGCAACGGGCTGGGCAATGTCGGGCCCATAACCGAGGGCCTAGCGGCCCTGTTCCTCGGGCTCGGCTCGATGCTCGTAATCTTGTACTGGATAGGGGACCGGGCATGAGTCACCCGAGCACGACGAACCGGCCCGCAGCAAGCAGGTCCGCAGCGAGGGGGTCCCGATGAGCGACGACCTGGCGCCCGAGACCACCCCCGCCTCTCCGAGCGAATTGCTGGCCCCCGACGACCCGCGCCTCGCGCCCGCCTCCAGGCATCCCCGACGGGCCGCTGGGATCGTGGCGGTGTGCTTCGTCCTCAGCTTTGCAGCGACCGTCGCCCTCGCAACTGTGTTCTCCCTGGGGGGCCAGCCCCAGATCGAAGGTGGGCTCCTCGGGATCGCCCTGGGCACGCTGGGTGCGGGGATGGTCGCTTGGGGCAAGTACCTGGTACCCAAAGGCCCATTCGTCGAGGCCAGGGACTACGAGGACCGCCACGACCTGCCGAGCAAGCCCGAGGACCGCGAGGCAGTCGTGGGCGCCTTCGGCCGGGGTGCCTCCGTGTTTGCCCGGCGCAAGCTCTTGGGCCTCCTCAGCCTCGCTGGTGCTGCCGTGGTGGCAGTCTTCATCTTCCCCCTGCGCTCCCTCGGCCCCCAGCCCAAGCTCAGCCTCTTCCACACTGCTTGGAAGCCGGGAACCCGCATGGTCACTGCCGACGGCAGGCCCGTCCAGGTCCAGGACCTGGATGTCGGTGGGATCCTCACGGTGTTCCCAGAGGGCGGCCAGAACGACCCCAACATCCAGCAGACCTCCCAGACACTGCTCATCCACGTAGCAACGACGCCCTACTCCACCAAGCAGGGCCCCACCAGCTGGTCCCCCGACGGCTACCTGGCCTTCTCCAAGGTCTGCACCCATGCGGGATGCCCGGTCTCGCTGTACGAGGCCGAGACCCAGCAGCTCCTGTGCCCCTGCCACCAGTCGCTCTTCGACATCCTGCAGGGCGCCTACCCGATCTTCGGCCCCGCTCCCCGCCCCCTGCCCCAGCTCCCGATCTACGCCGACGCCGACGGCTACCTGCGAGCCCGGAGGGACTTCTACGAAGCGATAGGCCCCGGCTTCTGGGAGCGGGGCGCATCAAACGGGAGCCCGTACTCCTCATGAGCACCCAAGCCGCCCCCATGGCGCCGCTGGGAGCAGTGGCCGGTTGGATGGACGACCGGATGGGCCTGGCCCACTGGACCAAGAAGAGCCTCAACAAGATCTTCCCCGACCACTGGTCCTTCATGCTCGGGGAGATCGCCCTCTACTCCTTCATCATCCTCGTCCTCACCGGCATCTTCCTCACGCTGTACTTCGTTCCCTCCGTGACGACGGTCACCTACCACGGTCCGTACAAGCCTCTCGACGGGACGAAGGTGACGCAGGCCTACGCCAGCACGATCGACCTGTCGTTCACCGTCCGGTTTGGCCTGGTGATGCGGCAGATGCACCACTGGGCTGCCGACGTCTTCATCGGCGCCATCGTGGTGCACATGTGCCGCATCTTCTTCACCGGGGCGTTCCGCCGCCCCCGTGAGCTCAACTGGATCGTCGGCGTGACCCTGCTGATGCTGTCGATCTTCAACGGTTTCATCGGCTACTCCCTGCCCGACGACCTGGTGTCGGGGACCGGCCTCCGCATCGCCTTCTCGATCCTCGAGTCCATCCCGATCGTCGGCTCCTACCTGGCCTTCTGGCTCTTCGGCGGAAACTATCCGGGGGCCTCGATCATCCCTCGCTTCTACATCATCCACGTCCTGCTGCTGCCGCTGGCGATCATCGGCCTGCTGACCGCGCACCTGGCGATCATGACGTACCAGAAGCACACGCAGTTCCCCGGCAAGGGCAAGACCAACAGCAACGTGGTGGGATCGGTCCTCTGGCCGACCTACACGGCCAAGACGATCGGCTACTTCCTCTTCACGACGTCCGCCCTGGCCGTCATGGCTGCCATCGTCCAGATCAACCCGATCTGGCAGTACGGGGTGTACATCCCATACCACGTCAGCTACGCGGTGCAGCCCGACTGGTACATGGGCTGGCTCGACGGCGCGCTACGCATCATGCCCGCCTGGGAGATCGTCTTCCCGGGCCACATGATCCCGAACGCCTTCTTCCCCTCCGTACTGCTACCCGGGCTGACCTTCGCCCTCCTCTGGGTGTGGCCCTTCATCGAGAACCGCTTCACCAGGGAGGGCACCGTCGAGCACCACCTGCTCGACCGACCCCGCGACCGGCCCCTCCGCACCGCCATCGGCGCCGGGGTCTTCGCGTTCTACGGCGTGCTCTTCGGCGCCAGCGCCACCGACGTCCTGGCCAACTTCTTCGGGCTCTCCCTCAACTCGGTGCTGTGGGGCTTCCGGGCTGCGGTCATCGTGGTGCCCATCATCACCGGCCTCGTGGCCTACCGCATCTGTGTCGAGCTCCAGACCTGGACCGGCGTCGGAGAGCGGAAGCGCCCCATGATCATCCTGCGCAACGCCGAGGGCGCCTACCTGAGCGTCCCGGCCAACGTGCGCCCCGGGGACAAGCTCCCCGAGCTGGAGCCCATCGAGGTCCCCGAGGAGACCGGCGTGCACGTGGGGGGCGCCTTCGCCCACGGCAGCGTGGTCGGTGACGGTGACGGTGATGGTCACGGGGCCGGGGACGGCGAGGTGCCCGTCGGATCCCACGGCGGATCGGGCGTGCTCCTCGCCCCGCGGGGGCCGCGCAGCGCTCCCCGCTCGAGCGGCTTCCTAGCCTCGTTCATCCCCAAGCGGCTGCGTCCCTGAGGGGCCTGCGCCCGGGGCAGCCTTCTCGTGGGGCGCCTGTCCCCGCGGCGTCGTTCTCCGGGGCGGGTCCTCCCCGGGGGAGTCCTCCCC
>JBOGGU010000008.1:0-40112 GCA_050744085.1 Acidimicrobiales bacterium | reverse complement strand
GGCCCAGGCATAGGAGAGCGGAGCCAGGACCAGGGCAACTGACGCTGCCGCGGCGACGCTCCAAAGCCGAACTGACCGCTTCATGACCCCCGGCACCTCCGACCAGTCTTCGTCAGGCCCCTATAGGTCAGATATGCTATAGCCGAACCGTTGTGACCGCAAGCTGCGGGCAGCACTCGGGTAGTTGGGCACCGGATGCTGGCAGGGCTACGCGGCACGCTGGTGCTGGTCGACTTTTGGACCCACTCCTGCATCAATTGCCAGCGCGCGCTGCTCCACGTGGATGCCTGGTACAAAGCCTACAAGGCCGACCGGGCCAGCGCACATTCCTACTCCGGCCTACGCCGCGTCGGGGTCGCCGACCACCAGCAGTACGGGCGCCACCAGGAGCCTCATCCATTGCCCCCCGAGGCGCCCGATCTCCTGCAGCCACCGCTTGGACCAACTCGCCGGTGGCGCGTGCCAGCAGCCCACCGCGTCGATGTGCCCGCGCGATGTCGTGGCGGTCCACCACCATCGAGACCTCGACCACCGTTGGACGGGCGTACCATCCAGCCTTTTGCCGCGGGCAACCACGTCCGCAAAGGCCAGTGTCGTAGGCCTGGTCAACCGTGATCCTCCCCGCCTCGATGCCCTCTTCCAACAGGCTCCAAACCTCGGATGGATCGAGAACCCTGAGCCGCCGGAAATGTCTCCCAAGGTAGGACGGCAGGTGACGCTGCCACCTCGCCTCGAACGCCCAGGCCTGCAGGCTCCCGACGCTCGCCTCCACACGATCCAACCTCTCCAGCGCCAGCTGCATGGTCCGAACCAGCTCATCGATCCGCGCGGCCAGCGCGGCAACGGTATCTGGAAGGGCCAACAGCTCCCTGGAAAGGAGCAGAGCACGCATCGCCTCGACCTTGACCGTATCGCCTTCCAGCTTTCGGGCCAAGTCCTCGTAGGCGCTCAAACCAAGAGACCATACCGCAGCGCTCGGTCGCAACCAAAGGACTGGAGACAGGTCAGGCTCGGTGCGGAACGAGGTCGGCCGCAGGCTGCGGTGGTCAAGAGCACCGAGCGGCCATGGCGACCGTGGCCGGCACGGGACCCCCCTGTTGAACCTGTCAGCGGTCGTAGTGGCGCGAGAAGGTGAGCATGCTGGTGGTCCAAAGCGATACTAGCGGGTGGTCCAAAGCGATACTAGCGGCTGGTCCAAAGCGATAACGTGGGCTTTTGTGACCACGGACCCCTACATTCCCCGGCTGGTAGACAGGACCCTCCACGAGCTGTTCTCCCAGCTCCCCGCCCTGCTGGTGGTTGGGCCCAGGGCGATCGGCAAGACAACCAGCGCGTCCCGCCTGGCCTCCTCGGTGGTCCGGTTGGACGCTCCAGCTGAGGCCGCGGCATTCCGCTTCGATGCTGACTCCGCGCTCGGCGCGATGCCCGAGCCAGTGCTCCTGGATGAGTGGCAGGAGGTTCCCCAGCTCATGGGGGCGGTGCGCCGGGCGGTAGACCGGGACCCCCGGCCTGGTCGATTCCTCCTCACCGGAAGCGCGCGAGCGCGGCGGGAGGCGGACGCCTGGTCGGGCATCGGCAGGGTGGTCAACGTGCGCATGTACGGGCTCACCTTGCGTGAGCTACTCGGACGCTGCGACGGCGCCGCGTTCCTCGACCGCCTGGCGGCCGGAGGACTTGGACCATTCCCTGCCCCGGAAGATCCCCCTGACCTGCGGGGATATGTCCAGTTGGCTCTCCGTGGCGGCTTCCCAGAGCCGGCGCTGCGGCTGCGGAACGCAGCGAGGCAGAGCTGGCTCGACAGCTACGTGGACCAACTCGTCACCCGCGACGCTGAGTCGCTGGCGGGGGTCCGTGACCCGGTCCTGCTCCGGCGATACTTCGAAGCGCTTTGCCTCAACACCGCCGGCTTCGTTCAGGACAAGACCCTCTACGAGGGGGCGGGAGTCAACCGCCTGACCGCCCAGGCGTACGAACGCCTGCTGTCGGACCTGTTCGTCTTCGACGCCCTGCCCGCATGGAGTCACAACCGCCTCTCCCGCCTGGTAAAAGGTCCAAAGCGTTACCTGGTCGACCCCTCCCTGGTTGGAGCGGCCCTTCGCCTCGACGAGGGCGCTGCGCTGCGCGACGGCGGCCTGCTGGGCCGGATCATCGACACCTTCGTCGCCGCGCAGCTGCGCCCCGAGGTCGAGCTGAGCGCGGCGCGCCCGCGCCTACACCACCTACGGGAGAAGGACGGCCGCCACGAGATCGACCTGGTGGCGGAGCTGGCCGGCGCCGAGGTGCTCGCGCTCGAGGTCAAGGCGAGCGCGGCCCCCAACGAAGGCGACGCGCGGCACCTGGCCTGGCTGCGAGAGCGCCTTGGGCAGAGATTCGTGGCCGGCGCCGTCCTGCACACCGGGCCGAGGCCCTTTGTCCTGGGCGAGCGGATCCTGGCACTCCCAATCTGCTCGATGTGGAGCTGAGCAAAACAACACTCGCTGCGGCATCGCCAGCGAGGACCAGGGCAGTCCCCACACGTCGGCACTCCAACGAGTTTGCTCAGGTCCGCCCACACCAGTCCCGGGCCCGCCTTCCCGGCCCCGGCGACGATCCCCCGCTCCGCCAGCAGGCCCAGAGCCAGGCTGACGCACGCCTCAACTCCGAGGGTGGGGTCCCTGAGCACCAGCTCGGCTCGTTGGCGCGCCTCGTCGGGAGCATCGATGCCGGTCTACCCGGTGACGGTGCCCGCCTTTGCCCGGGCGTACAAGCCCTCCGACCGAGTTGAACGCCTGGGCGGTGATCCGGGCCTGGCCATACGTGCTCGACGATGCCGCGTGGAGCGTATGCTCAAGGTCCATCGCGCCACCGCCGATGACCTGTGCTTCCGCGACCAGCAGGTCGCCCGCTAGCGCGGGTAGCTGGACGGTCGAGATGCTGAGGCGCCTGCGCCCGTGACCCTCCTTTTGCCCGAGGTCGCCGTCCGGGCCGCCCTCCTGGCAGACGAGCTAGGCCGTCAGGTCATCGACGAACGGCTCCTCCTGGCCCCGATCCTCGATGATGACCGCTCGTCCATGCGGACGGCGTTGGAGCAGCTGGGCCTCCCCGCGGAGGAGATAAAGCCTGGCCCAGGCCCCCGGCGCAGCTGGCCGCCGGAGCCGGCGTCGGTGGGACGAAGCTGGCCCCCCGCTGTCTTCGCCCTGATGGCGCGGGCCGAGGGGCTGGCCGCCGGGTTCGGGACGGTGGCGACGGGCGAGCAGGTCGTGCTGGGAGCACTATGGGAGCCGACAGGGGACCTTTCGACCCAGCTCTGGAAGCGCGGGATTCCTCGGGAGCGGGTGCTCGAAGCGCTGGCCGCTCTGGGCGTGAGCGTCCCGAGGTCGCCTCTGCCGACACAAAGCGACGCCGACTGGGACGCCCCCGTGTATTTCCCGGCGGAGCGGATGAACGACGTGTTCGCCCGGCTGCGGCCGATGTTGGTTCCGGGCGAGACTCCCTTCGGCTGCAACACGGTGACGGTAGAAGATCGGAGGATCGGTTGGGTGATGGGTCACCCGTCCTTGTGCCTGACCGGCGTGGTGCGCGATGTACTTGGTGCGGCGCCGCTGGCTCCACCGGCCGGGGCGCCCGACAAGCCCCACCGCTCGCCCTGGGGTCGGGCCCCCACGGCCGGCGATGCCGTTACCCGTATGGCGATCGATGAGGCCAGTCGCCGTCGTCGGGAGGCCTGCGGCGACGAGCTGGTCCTCCTCGCCCTCGCCACGGCGGAGACAACAAAGGTCGGATCCGCCCTCGCCTCGCTCGGTGTTGCTCCCAACGGTATCAGCCCCCTTGTGGGCGGCGACGACCTGGCCGAGCCCACCCGTGGGGTCACCTATGCACCCGCCCTCTACGCCATGGAGGGCCGGGCCCAGGGACTTGCGGCAGCGCTGGGACCCGTTGAGCCTTCGAGCGGCCACCTCGGCCTGGCGCTGGCGTGGGACCCCTACGGGGCGTCAGCGGATGTGCTGGCAACCCTGGGCGTCGAGCGAGCCGATCTCGTGGTCGCCCTCGCCCGCCAGGGCGTATTGGTACCCAAACAGGCCCCGCCCCCCACCAAGGCCGTCGATTGGGGAGCGCCGATCACCTTTTCGAGGAAGGGTTCGGGACTTGTGGCCAGCCGTGTCCATACCCAGCTTGATCCGGCCTACCCACTTCGATTCGGCTACGAGCGGGACCACGCCTGGGTGCGCACGGAGGCCTCGATCGACCTCTCCGGGTTGGTGGTGGAGGCGACCAGGCTCGGTCCCAACGGGTAGCCGGTCCTTGTGGTGGGAGGCAACCAGCGCGTGTTCCTACTACGGCCTACGCTGCCTCGCGGTCGCCGACCACCAGCAGTACGGCGCCACCGGGAGCCTCATCCATTGCCCCCCGAGTCGCCCGATCACCTCCAGCCACCGCCTGGACCACCTCGCCTGTGGCGCGTGCCAGCAGCCCACCCCGTCGAAGTGCCCGCTCGAGGTCGTGGCGGTCCACCACCAACGAGACCTCGACCACCAGTTGGACGGGCGTACCATCCAGCCTTTTTCCGCGGGCCACCACGTTCGCAAGGCCAATGTCATAGGCCTCGTCGACCGTGATCCTCCCCGCCTCGATGCCATCATCCAACAGGCTGGACACCTCAGATGGATCAAGAACCCTGAGCCGCCGGAACTGCCTCCCAAGATAGGCCGGCAGGTGACGCTGCCACCTCGCCTCGAGCGCCCAGTCCTGCAGGCTCCCGACGCTCGTGTCCACACGATCCAACCTCTCCAGCGCCAGCTGCATGGCCCGAACCAGCTCAGCGACCCGCGCGGCCAGCGCGGCAACGGTATCTGGAAGGGCCAACAGCTCCCTGGAAAGGAGCAGAGCACGCATCGCCGCGACCTTGACCGGATCCCCTTCCAGCTCTCGGGCCAAGTCCTCGTAGGCGCTCATACCGAGAGACCATAGTGCGCTTTCCTGGCCAGCGAACCGGTTACCCGCACGGGTGCCCACCGTGACGGTCACCCCGGCGACCTGACGACCTCGGTTGCCGAAAATAAGGGTCGTCGGGCTGGTCGAGCAATCGGCGTCGACTACGCCGCCTGGCGATGCACGGCCACGAGCATCACGCCGGCTTCGTCCGCTGCCCCGGTTGCACCCTCGGTGGCTCGATCACCTGCGCCGACCCCCACAGAGATGCTCCCGGTGGCTCGGGCCAGTATCGCCGAACGACGCTGGGCTCGGGCGATGTCATTGCGGTCCACCACCACCGAGACCTCGACCACCACGTAGACCTCGGCGCCGTCTGCGCGCCGACCCCGCCCGACGACGTCGGCAAGTCTGGCGTCATCCGCCTCGCCAGGCAGGATCCGCCCGGTATCGATGGCGTCCTCGAGCAGGTCACTGAGCTCGCCGGAGCCGAGTACTCGAAGTCGCCGGAAGTGGCCTCCCAGGTATGAGGACAGGTTCCGTTCCCAGCGGCGCTCGAGGTCCGAGCCCTTTAGAGCTCCCACGTCGCTCTTGAGAGTCCCCACGTCGCTCTTCAAGATCCCCACGCCGGCCTCCAAGCGGTCCAAGCGCACAAGCGCCTCGCGCATGGACTTCGCCAGCTCTGCGACCTAGGCCGCCAGGGCGGCGAAAGTCGCCGGCAGCGCCAGCAGCTCCTCGCTGAGAAGCAGGGCACGAAGGGCCTCGCGTTTGGCGGGGTCGCCCTCCAGCTCGCGCGCCAGGCCCTCAAAGACACTCACGATCACCAGCATAGTCCGGAAGACGGCGGGCGCGCCGGAGTTTTTTGCCCACCCCTACGTAGAGCCCGTGCGACCGCACCCGCTCCGAGCGATCACCCCCCCGACTCACCAGCAAACCCCAGTCCAGCTCGACAGACTCTGCGACACCCAGCGCCGGATCCCCCAAGCACCAGCTCGGCCCGCCCGGTGGCCTCGTAGGGGGCATCGATCCCGGTTAGCCTGCGAAGCGTGCCGGCCCGGGCCCGGGCGTAGAGGCCCTTGGGGTCGCGCCGCTCGCACTCGGCCAGGGGAGTGTCCATGTAGACCTCGACGAAGTCCAGGCAGCGGCCTCGTGCAGCACCCGCGCATGGCGCCGTCCCTCAGCATAGGGCTCCTTCAGCTCCCAGGTGGCGCCAAACAGCTCGGCGAACCTGCCCGACCTCGGCTCGACCCTGGGACTGGTGTCCACCAACACCGGCGCGGTCTCAGTTTGGACCGACACCCGCGAGGGCACCATCCTGTCGGGCAAGCAGGACCTGGGAAGCCAGCTCATCTCGATCACCGTCCGTTCGCATTGGCGAACCCCGCTGGAGGCGCTCGGCTGGGTCCTGGAGGCGCTCGGGCTGGCGGCCCTCGTGGTGGCTGGCCTGACCTGGCGCCACCACAGACGAGTCGAGCCGGAGACGATCGAGGAGCCCCTGGCCGGCTGAGCCCCGCCACTAGCGGCCCTGGCGCTATAGCGCTAGAGTGTTGAGCTGACCGAACCGAAGACCAGGGGGAAGATTATGGGCAAGTCGGCTGTCAGGTTCTTTGCGTTTGTCGGGGCAGGGCTAGCCGCGGTCTCGACTGTTGCGCTGGCCACCGCGCTGGCGGCCGCACCGTTCGCCGCTGCGGCCAGCGCCACGGGAACGCCGCAGGTGGAGACCGCTCGGCCGGTCACCAACGTGTTCAACGGCACCCGGGTGTTCGAGGCGCCGCAGGTGGCGGTGGATCCCAAGGATCCCAGCACACTGGCAATGGTCGCCGGCAACTACCATCCACCCGGAGGCTGCTACCTGTACATCTCCCGGGACTCCGGGGTGACCTGGAAGCTGGCCACGGACTCCCTGCTTCCCTCGGGCTACCAGTTCTGCGTCGACCGCCCGATCAGCGGGCACTACGCCCGTCCCGTCTTCGCCTCCAACGGCACGCTGTACATCGGCTTCGGCGGGGCCGGCGCGGCCGGGTTCCCCAACAACCCGTCGGCCGCACTCATGGCCGTTACCACCGACCTGGGGGCCACGCACCACACCTACGTGGTCCAGGCCAGCCACCAGGTGACAGGGACCAACCCGTCCACGAAGGCGCCAGCCACTGCAATGACCCAGGTTCACACGGTGGACGTGGCGGTCGACCCCAAGGACCCCAACCGGGTGTACATGTCGTGGCTGCTTACCACCACCCCGCCCGCTGGCTTCAAGGGCTTCGTCAACGGCGTCTTCTCGGTCGTCCACCCCGAGGAAACCATGATGTCGGTGTCCAACGACGGGGGCCATACCTGGAGCACCGCGGTGGACCTCACCAAGACCGCACACCCGGCCATCCCAACCAGCTCGGGCACCGGCGTTTCCTCGATGGTCGTGGCCCCCAACGGGACCGCCTACGCCTTTGCCTCGGAGTCGCTGGCCAAGAAAGCCAAGGGCCCCAACCACCTGGTCATGTACAAATCGACTGACCACGGCAACAGCTGGACGGGCAGCGTGGTCGGCTTCTCGGTGCCCACCGCCTTCCAGTCCCTATCAGTTCCCCAGGTGGCGTTGGACGCCGCCAGCGGGGAGCTCTACCTGGCGGCCCAGGTGACCGTCGGGTCGCCCAGCGCCAAGAGCGGGGTCGACACGATCTACGTCTCCAGCTCGACCAACGGCGGCCAGAGCTGGGCGACCCCGGTGGACGTGGTGGACGCAGCGGCAAGCTCGGCCTACGACCAGTACGACCCAGGGATCAGCGTCGCCCCCAACGGCCGGGTTGACGTCGCCTGGCAGGACTTCCGCAGCGACCCGTACTACAAGCTCGGGGCGGGCGGCATGCCGGTCGCAGGCAGCGCGATGAGCGAGACCTACTACGACATCTATGCCTCGTCGTCCACCGACCAGGCCACCAGCTGGTCGCCCAACATCCGGGTCAGCAGCCAGACGATCAACTCGAACCTCGGCGTGGAGTTCCCGAACTTCGCCGACGGGCCAGTTGGCATCAGCTCCACCAACAGCTCCATGTACGCGGCGTGGGGCAGCCCCGCCGCCGGCACACCGGCAGGCTCCCCGGAGGACTCGTACTTCAACGCGGTCAACCTCTCTGCGCCAGTGGCCACAGCGGCTCCCAGCACCGAGCACAACGCCTTGTGGGGCATCATCGGAGGCGGATCAGGCCTGCTCCTGGCAGCTCTGCTGCTCTTGATAGGGACCGTCATCGGTCGTCAACGGAACCGCCCCCGCAACGCGCCCAGCCCGGCGCCCCCAGCCAGCTAGGCGCCACCCTGGCCGCGGATCCCGTCCTGGCGGGCCCGCTAATGTCTGCCTTCTCCGGCTGGGCAGACGCACAGCAACGGTGCCGACCTCAAGAGTAGGCCTTCACCAGCCGGAATAGGATGAAGGCCGGCTCGCGGCCCAGCTTGTCGAAGGCCTCCGGATATTGGTCGGCCATCGCCGGCTGGGGCAACGGGAGGCCCGGCCCGCACCCGGCATCCAGCACTCGCCGGCCATCCACTGGACCCAGCAACCGGAGCACAGCAGGCCGGTCGTACAGGGCGTTGTAAGCACTGACGGCTGCGTGGGCCTCGTAGTCGGCCGCGAACAGACCGTAGAACGCCCGACTTGCTCGCTGGCCTGGCTCACTGCTCACAGTGGCGCATTATCGCCGAGAACAGTCCACGTGTCAGAACGTGCCGACGGTCATGCGCGACGGGCACCTCCACCAGTTCGCCCCCCCGGAGGTGGTCGATGAGCACCCGACGGACCTGGTGGTGGCCGACTTCCTGGGCTCGCCGCCGATGAACTGCCTGCCGGCACGCTGCCAGGTCAGCGACGGGGTGCTGGAGCTGCGCAGCGGCGCTCTCGGTCGCCTTCGCCCTGGGCTCGCTGGACCCGAGCCTGGGTGGGCGCCTGTCCGCGCTGCCAGCCGAGGTAGTCTTGGGGGTACGGCCTGAGTCCCTCTCCCTGGTAGGCGCCTCACCCGGTTCCGGGCCTGGCTTTGGCGCCGTGGTGGAGCGGACCGAGCTGATCGGCGCGGAGCGGATCCTACACCTGACCTGCGAAAGCATCCGGATGGCGGCCAAGGTGCCGGCCAGGGGGGCACCGGCACCGGGTGCGAGGGTCCAGCTTGCCGTGGCGCCAGAAGGCGTCCGCCTGTTCGACGCGGCCACTGGGCGGTCCTTGGGTGCCCAACCGGCCGAGACGGGCCGGTTGGCGCGGGTGGGGCGGCGCTCTAGCCTCGCCGGCGGGCCGGTGACCCTCGCTTCACCCAGGCCGACCGGGAGTACGCACGCCGGCTGACCACCGGCGACTTGGTGGGCGAGTTCCAGGCCGCTCTCGACGCGGTGAGCGCTGCTGACCCACTTCTCGGTGGCGTCCCGAACCCCGACGCCGGTCCCAGCGACTGACCTGTCGGCACCTTTCCAGTGATCGTCATTGACGAGTACCTGGCGGTGCGACTCGCCGCAGGAGGCTGGCCTCCTGCTCTCCCGATAACGAGGCGGTCTTACCGACCAGCCGACACTGGCGGCTGCTCCAAGCCCTCCACGGGTCCAGGCACGGGCAACTCTCGCGGCTGCTCGACACCGGGTCCCAGCAGACCCTGCCCACCTTGAGCAGCGCGGAGACAACGCGCCCGGCCAGAGGCCTCGGTGCAGCCGCCGCCGAGACCCAGGCAAGTATGATTTGGGTATGACCAACACCATCGGAAAGATCGCAGTATCACTCCCGCAGAGCCAGATCGACGCTGCGCGCCAAGCCGTCGCCGAGGGCCGTGCTACCAGCGTATCTGCCTACGTATCCGGGGCGCTCTCACGGGTCGAGCGCGACACGTCGCTAACCGAACTGGTCGCCGAGCTCATTGGCTCACACGGGGCCCCCGCCGCCGAGGACTTCACGTGGGCTGACGAGGTGCTCGGCTATTCGCGGTGAGAGGAGCGACCCTCGATGCCGGGGCACTGATCGCCGCAGAGCGAGGCGAACACCGGATGATCGCCCTGCTCGCCAGGATTGCCGAGGACCCAGAGGCTCGCCTGAACGTGCCGGCTGGGGTGGTGGGCCAGGCATGGCGAGATGGTCGCCGCCAAGCCCGGCTGGCCCGCTTGTTGTCGAACCCGCAGACCAACGTCGTGGTTTTGGACGAACCCACGGCCCGAGCAGTCGGGGTGCTGCTGGGTCGTTGCGGGACCACGGACGTGGTCGATGCCAGCGTGGTCATCTGCGCCCGGGAGCACAACCAGGCGGCGGTCACCTCCGACCCCGACGATCTTCGCCGACTGGCTCCTGGTCTTTCCATCCGCACGGTTTGACCATGTCCGATGTCTTGGAACCTCGCCGACGCCAGACTGGCACTCACCGGCCCGCTGCCCTGGTGCCGAGTTGGCAGATGTACCCTCTGTCTATGTGCATCGCACCCAGCTTGGCCCAGGCTGGCGGGCCGTACCAGGGTGAGTGGGAGCGGGTCGAAGGCAGACAATTGCATATTCCTAGCCTTCCGACCCCGTGCCCACTCACCTCCAGCGGTTGATGCAAGCGGTCTCAGCTTGATCCTCCTGCTGGGGGTGGGGTTCGTGGGTGGGCTGATCACCGGGATCTCGCCCTGCATACTGCCGGTCGTGCCGGTCATCGTCGCTGGCGGGGCCACCGGGCGCAGCCGGTGGAGGCCGTATCTGGTGATCGCCGGGCTGGTGGTGAGCTTCAGCGTGTTCACCCTGGTGGGGGGGAGCCTGCTCAGCCTGGCGCACCTGCCCCAGGACCTGCTGCGCGACGCCGGCATCGCGGTGCTGATCGCCCTCGGCATCGGGCTGATGGTGCCCAAGGTGGGCGAACTCCTGGAACGCCCCTTCGCCCGCCTGGGAGCCCGGCGCCAGTCGCACACCAAGAGCGGGTTCCTGCTGGGGGTGAGCCTGGGGCTGGTGTTCGTGCCCTGCGCGGGGCCGGTGCTGGCGGCAATCTCGGTGGTGGCGGCCACCCACCACGTGGGGATCGGCTCGGTCCTTCTGACCGTGGCCTACGCCATCGGCGCAGCCATCCCCCTGCTGGTCCTGGCGGTGCTCAGCCAAGAGGCGGCGGTCGGCGTCAAGGCATTCCGGGCGCATGCCCTGGTGGTGCGCAGGGTGGGGGGGGCGATTCTCTCGCTGACCGGGCTGGCAATCGCCCTGAACCTCACCGCGGGGCTGCAGACCGCGCTGCCCGGCTACACCAGCGCCCTGGAGAACCACGTGGAGACCGGCTCAGCAGTTACCCGCCAGCTCCACAGCATCACTGGTTCGAAGACCAAGTCCTTCTCCGACACGTCGGTCAGCAAGGACCCATCCCTGCCCGACCTGGGCCCGGCTCCCGCCTTCACCGGGATCACCACCTGGCTAAACACGCCCGGGGGTAAGCCCCTGAGCCTGGCCCAGCTCCGCGGCAAGGTGGTGCTGGTCGACTTCTGGACCTACTCCTGCATCAACTGCCAGCGGGCCCTGCCCCACGTCGAGGCCTGGTACAGCGACTACAAGGCGGACGGCCTGGTGGTGGTGGGCGTGCACACGCCGGAGTTCGCCTTCGAGCACGTGGTCTCCAACGTCGCTGCCGCCGCGGCCCGCCTCGGCGTCCACTACCCGGTGGCCATCGACAACAGCTACGGCACCTGGAACGCATACGGCAACCAGTACTGGCCCGCCGACTACCTGATCGGGCCGAACGGCCATATCCGCTACACCGCGTTCGGCGAGGGCGGCTACGCCGGGGTCGAGCAGGCGATCCGCACCCTGCTGAGCTCCAACGGGGCCACTCACCTTCCGGCGCCGACGGGAGTCCCAGACCGGACCCCCACCGACTCGACCACCCCGGAAAGCTACCTCGGCTATGACCGGCTGGCCAACTACGTGGGGGTCCCGGTGGTCCACAACCGGGCGAAGCTGTACAAGTTCCCCGCCAGCCTGCCAGCGAACGACCTGTCTCTTTCGGGGACCTGGACGGTGGGGCCCCAGTCTGCGACCGCCGGGGCCCGGGCCGCCATCCGGCTGTCGTTCACCGCCAGGGACGTCTACCTGGTCCTCGGTGGGCAGGGCAAGGTGACGGTTTCGGTCGGCGGCAAACAGCTCAAGGTGGTCCAGGTGTCCGGCGTCCCCGGGCTCTACACCCTGCTCAGCGCCCCCCCGGGCCCCCCCGAGCAAGGGCTGCTCCAGCTGGACGTGTCCCCTGGGGTAGCGGCCTACGACTTCACCTTCGGCTAGCACAAGGAGACTCGCCGACGCCAGCCTGCTGGCTGTCGGTGCGCCAACGAGGGACGACCTCGCGGGCGATGGCCCTCCTCGCCTCTGCCTTGGGGGAGCAGTCCCTCGAGGAACGATTGATCGCACCTCGACCACTATTGCTGCACTACCAGTCAGCCTTGTCCAACGTCATCCGGACGCCCAGGTGCCGGAGCAGACGCAGGATCCTTCTGAGCTGCTCGGTCTCCTTGCCGCGCTCCAACTCGGACAGATAGCTCCGCTGCAAGCCGATTGCCTCGGCCAGTCGTGCCTGGGTCAGTCCGGCTTCGGTCCGGTAGTGGCGGATGGCGTCACCCAGGGACGCCGCGCTGTAGATGCGGTAGGGAGCGGGCGCTACGTGATCTGTCGACATATCCCGACATAGTAGCAGTTCCTGGATATCCGTACCAAAGTGCGTGTCGGGTTATCCAGACAGCAGGCAGGGCCCCGACTGGTCCAAATAGGGAGTCAGGAGTGGTCCAAACCGGGAACTGGACCTGGCCGGGGTACGAGAGATGTGCTTGCGCGGAGGCTTTCGGGACGTGGCGGTCGGTTGTCGCCGCCTCCGGCCCCTCGCCAGTCGGTGCCCGGGTCCTCGGTGACAATCGCCTAGATGCCATGTACACTTAGGCGATTGAGAGCCCTGCCAGGTCCAGCGAGGAGGATGTAGTGCCAGTCGTCAGCCCTACCGTCGATAGACCAGTCAGTGATCCTTCGCACGCCGGGACCCTGGCGGCGGCCGTGCCCTGGGGATGCCTCCGGACGGCCATCCTGATGATCCTGGCCGAGGGGCCCGCCGGCCCGCGCCAGCTGAGGGCTAGCCTGGCCCAAGCTGGTTGCGAGGACCTGGGCACAGCCGACATCGACGACCCGCTGTCGAGCATGACAGCCGAGGGGCTGATCACCTCCGCCACCGGTACGCCTGGCGCTCGGGGCGAGCCGGCGTCTGCCCGCTACTACGTCACCCCGGCCGGCCTCGAAGCCCTACGGGCTGGGCTTGCCTGCGTGCGTCACCGCCACCAGCTACTGACCTCGATGCTGGCTCACTACCAAAGGCTGGCGGGTGCGAGCGGCCCCCGCGACCGCGGCTCGCCAGCTCACGAATGCAGGCTGGGTCAAGAGGACGAGTTAAGGATCCGGGCAATCTCGGCCCCGTAGCGGCTGACCTGTTCCAGGGCCACGGCAGTCAGGGCCTGGGTCTCGACAAGCTTTGGGATCTCGTCCATGGTCGCGGTCAGGGCGACCCCGTTCTCGAGTACGTCGTCGACGTAGGTCTTGATCTCCCGAACTGGGCGGATGAGCCTGTTGAGGAAGAAGACCACCACCGGCACCACCGCAACCAGCACCACGATATCACCGATGTACCACCCGATCATGGGCCCGAACCCCTCTCGTCTGCCAACCGGGCAACTTGCCCGGCCGCCCCAGTATAGGCTATTCGCATCCAACTGGCCACCGTCAGGTGGGTATGCAGTCGGGCGGCACGCAGGCTCAGATC
Organism: Acidimicrobiales bacterium; assembly: GCA_050744085.1. Taxonomy (GTDB): domain Bacteria; phylum Actinomycetota; class Acidimicrobiia; order Acidimicrobiales; family JAJPHD01; genus JAVKSL01. Next base: position 26,443 of record JBOGGU010000008.1, on the reverse strand, counting down.
ACCTCCAGGGCTCGCACCATGTTGATCGAGATCCGCTCGATCATCCCAGTCGCTGACTTGATGTGAAGAGCTGCGGCCTCGTCCACGACGTGGGCATAACCCCTGGTCTCGCCCTTGGGCAACAGGGTCGCCCTGACTGGCTCGCCAATCAGCCCGCATCGCTCGGTGTAGAGCTCGGCCAACCTGGCGGCCGCTGGCAGGGTTGGGGCTGCGTCGAACGGTGCCCGCTCGGCTGCGGGCTCGGTACCTGGTTGCGGGTCGGCGCTGGCCAGCTGGGACCCCAGGCTCCGGGCAGCGACGAGGAGCGCCTCGAGGAGCGCCTCCTCCCCCGCCAGGCCCAGGCCGAGCAGATCCAGGTTCGCCCGGATGGTCAGCACCGCAGAGCGGACCTTGCCTGGACCGAGCTGGATATCGGCCTTTACCGCGCAGACCACCTGTCGGGTCGCTGGGTCCACCACGGAGTCCGGCCACCATGTGGCCAGCGCCATGCCGCTCGCCGCCTCGGCTCCCTCCAGGGCGACGAGGCCTCCTGCCAACCAGACCGCGTCCGCCAGGACGGCCGGGAGGGCCGGCCGGAGGACTATGGCGCAGGCCAGCGTGCTTTCGGAGGGTACCGTCCACGGGCGCCCGAAGCGGTCCAGGGGGTAGAGCTCGTGCGACGCCACAACCGCGGCACCCTCCGGTGCAGCCTCTTGGCGCGCCCAGGCAAGGGCCATCGCCCCGGCGGACACTGCCACTGGATAGCGCCGCAGTGGCCTGCCTTCGGGGCCCGCCAACGCTTCACCGGTGACCGCCAGGACCGGGTGCGCGTCGCCGGTCGGCGATCCAGGGCTGGCGTCGCCGGTCGGCGGCATGCTGGGTTGGCGATCCGTGCCCGCCACGCAGCTCAGCTGCTCACCTGGCGGCTGGGCCGAGGGATGATCCGCTCTACCCGCCAACCACGCTCCGAGAGGGAAAGGTCCAGGGAGCCGGCGGGGACATCTCCCCCCAAGGCCGCGGGCATGGGAGACATCATCACCACCCAGGCCCGGGATGGCCCTGCGCTTGCCGGGTCAGCCCAGTACGACAGGTTCTCCAAATCCGTGCCGGCCAGGTCAGCGCGCAGACCGTTCACCAGGTCTGCCAGGAAACGGTCCGTCTCCACTGTGGTGGCCAGGCCGTCTCGGATCCGCAGCGACAGCGACTCGTCCATGCCGCGCTTCACCGCCAGCCTCAGCACGGTCCGCCGACCCTCGTCGCCGAGCAGCTCCCAGACCCTGAGGTGCTCGCCCCAGGCCACCGCCCTTACAAAGGCGCTGGAGGCCTCGATCGCCTCCTGCAGCGCCAAAGGAAGCGTGTCGCCGCTGCTGTCCATCGCAACCACCAAGCTAGTGCTCCACTACGGCCGGACAAAGCCCATCGAGTACATGAAGTCCCGTACCAGGATCCGCTGCGGCCCGTCGAGGGCATCCCCGACTGCGCCATCGAGGACCAGGTCAGCAGCATCCCTTGCCTCGGGCCCCAGCCGGTTGCGGACGTCCATGAGCCCGCGGACCACCGCCTCCTGGGCGTCGTTCGGCAGCTCCATCACCGCGCTCAGCTCCGAGCCGACGACCGCCCTGGCATCGCTCGCGGGCAGCTTGAACACGCTGGCATCCATCTCTATGAGGGCCGCGTCGCGCGATGCATCAGGAAGTGCCAGGAGCCTGGCGAGGCGCTCTCGCAGCAGGTCGGTTCGCTTGCTCGGGGTCGCCTCGGCGAGCAAGGCGACGTAGTGGTCTGCCAAGGTCCAGCCGGGGTGCCTCCCACCCAGCTCGGCCTCGACCCTGGTCAGGCTGGCATAGGCGCGACGCCAGGGGGCCGGCTGGACCCGCGGGTCGAGCACCGACACCACGTCCTCGAAGCAGGCCATCGCCAGCCTCAGCTCCAGCTCGGCGCCCATGGCGGACCAGGCCAATCCCAGGTTGTACTTGGTCAGCGCGTGCTGGAACGGAAACGCGGTGCGGGAGAACACGCCAAGCGCCTCCTCGAATGCTGTCACCGCCCTGGCGAGTCGCTCGCTGCGCTGCTCCGGCTGGAGCCCGGCCAGACCGAGCTCGGCGATCCCGATCCCCTGGTGGATCAGCGCGTAGTGGTAGGGGTTCTGGGCCGGGTCGATGTGCCCTAGAGCCTGGGCATAGTCGTCGAGAGCATCCGCCAGTCCGTCGACAGTGTCGGACGAGGCGCAAGCCTGGCCGCGGTTGTACAGCGTGAGCGCCAGGCCACGTCGACCCTCGTCGGACTCCGGGTCGAAGGTCCCAGCTGCGCGGTCGTAGGCGGCCATTGCGTCCACGACCTCGCCGAGCTCGGCCCGGGCCAGGCCAAGGTTGTTGAGCCCCGCCGCCAGCTCGGTGTCACGGTCCCGTCCCTCGAACAGCTCGGCTGCCCGCTCGAACAGCTCCGCAGCGCCCCGGAGGTCGCCCAGCTCCCGACGAGCAGCACCGGCGGCGTTGAGGGCTCGCGCGTGCTCGACGGGGTCGAAGCGTGGGTCGAAGACGTCGGTAGCCAACTCGTAGCAGGCAATGGCACGGCGCAGGTTCTGCGAACGGTCCCCGTTGGGCGACTCAGCATAGGCCAGTCCGAGCCGGTACGCAGCCGTGGCGTGCTGGAGGGGATGGCTGCGCCGCGGGGTAGCGGCCAGCCGCTCCTCCATGGCGTGGATGGCGCCCGCGATCTCGGCTGGCGTCCTGGGCGGGGCCGCCCGCACCAATGATTGCGAGCCACCAGGCGCCGCCTCCACGGGCGAGGCGCCGATCGCCGGGCCCTCGGGCTTGCGCCGTGCAGGGGTCGGATCTGGCGGCGCGGGGACTACTGCGCCAGGCTCGTGTGGGAGCTGCTCACCGGCGGCCGCTTCTGTGGCCATCCCTCTAGAGGGGGGCTCGCCCGGACGCGCCAATGCCGCCCGGCAGGAGCGCCAGTTCGTTCACCTCACGGACTATCTCGTTGACCGCCACGCTCACCGCGGCTCGTACCGCGGCCGACAACGCCTGGCCAATGGCCTCGGCGTCGACCGGCTGGCAGCCGACCAGGAGCACCCTCGGAGGCAGGACGCCGAGCGCCTTGGCGAGCATCAGCGCCCGCTCCGGGGTGGCCACGTGCATGTCGGCCAGCAGGTCGTGGCGGGCAGTTGGCTCGAGGAGGTGCACATCGATCACCTCGGGCTCGATCAGCATAACGGTCCCAGGAGCCCGACCGTGGTCGACCGCGTCAACCACGACCACCGCGTCGTAGCCGTCCTGAAGCTCTTGGACCAAGGCGATCCCGCCGATCCCGGTCTCCACCACCCTCACGCAGCTGGGCAGCTCCAGGGTGGCCAGCTCGCGTGCCACCTCCACCCCGAAGCCGTCGTCGGCTCTGAGCACGTTGCCCACGCCGGCGACCAGTACCTTCATGCGCCATCCGCCGGCGAGGCGGCGCCCGGGTCCGGCGAGGCGGCGCCCGGGTCCGGCGAGGCGGGGCCCGGGGCAGGCTCCGGCGCCCGAGAAGGCTCCCGGCGCTCCTGCCAGCCGCTCACCTCGGCAGCCCGCAGAGCGTAGCCCTTGACAACCCACCAGGTGATGTACTCCGCCAGCTCCTCCCACGCCTTGTCGTCCACGCTGTCTCGCCAGTGGTCGAGCCGTCTTTCCACCTCCGACGTGACGATCTGGTCGAGCGCACCCACTGTCCGGGCGTCGTCGCCCACCAGGTTGCGGTCGGCTTCGCCAGTCCTGAGCGCGGCGGCGATGTGTGAGGCGGCCTCTTCGAGCTGGTCGAGTACCTCCCCTTCTCGGGGTTCGCCGTCGCTGATGCGGTCCGGCTCCTCGGGCGCGAGCCCCGCCGCACCCTCCTCCACCCGGCGCACGCAGTAGCCGTTGAGGATCGCCGCTCCCGCCCAGATGCCGATCTCGGGCAGGGGCTGGGAGGTCCGCTGGTCGGCGACCACCCGATCGAGGTAGCGCTTGGCCATCCGGGAGAGCGGGTGCGCCTGGGCCAACGCCCGGGCGCGATACGCGACCTCGGTGGCATCCAGGTCGAGGGCGCTCAACGGTGACGCAGCTTGACGGGCACGGGCGGCAGCTCGGCTGAGCTGCCGGCGGGGCGGAGCTGGCCTGCAGGCAGCGGCACCCCGCAGGTGAGCGAGGACTTCGAGGGGTCCACCTCGGTGGCTGGGTCCAGCACCTCGAGGCGTCTGAACATTGGCCAGTGCTCTCGCAGCGCCGACTCGACCCCGTAGGTGAGGGTGGCCTGAGAGCTGGGGCAGCCGTCGCAGGTGCCGGAGAGGCGGACCCGTACGACGCCGTCGACCACCTCGTCAACCTCGATCGCCCCTCCGTGGGACTCGATCATCGGCCTGACGTCCTCGAGGGCACTGGCCACGGCCCCCTCCGCCTCAGACTGCACCTCATCCGACGCTCCGAGGCCGTATGCCTCCAGCATGACCCCCGCGATCGGGTCGGCGGCTACTGCCTCCAAGAAGATCTCGCCCCGCCACTGGCGGATCATGTCGACCAGGCGCCCCAGGCCGTCGCGGTGGAAGGCGTCCACCCAGTCGAGCAGCTCGCCAGCCCGCCCCGAGACCTCGGGGTCGGCCCAGGCCGTGAGCTCCTCCGCCAGGTCGGCCACCCGGGAGAGCACCTCCTCGTAAGCCAGCTCGTCCGAACTCATCTACAGCGGCCCCATCTACAGCGGCCCCATCGTCGGCTTCGCTGGACTGTGCTCGGGGCCCAGGGAGACCATGCCCAGCTCGTCGCGCACTGCCGCCAAGACCTGGTCGACCACCGCCTCGACGGGCTCGGAGAAGCCCAGACCGAAGGACACGTCACCTGGTTCGATCTCGATGACGCTAGTGTCGGGCGGGAAGCCCTTCCAGTAGCGGACTACGGCCAGGGTGTGGTCGAGGTCGATCACCCCCCCCACCGCCTCTCCCAGACGCTCCGCCACCTCGTCGTCCGGCGGGGGCGTGAGGTCCAGGCGGTACCGCCTGACCGTTCCCGGCGGGTCGGTCTCCCGGAGCACGCAGCACACCAGGACCACCTTGGAGGGCGCTATGTCCTGCAGGGTGTGCAGCACCCGATGCGCAGAGTAGGACAGGTCCTCCAGCCTGACCCCGTCCGGCCAGCCACAGCCCTCGACCCGTCGCAGGAACTGAGTGCCGAAGTCCAGGTCACGCAGCCAGGGATGACCGATGCCTCCCACCAGGACGGGGCCGGTGGAGGCTGCCGCTCCTGGCCCCGCCCCGGCGGGAGCAACACTCATTCCAGCGTGCAACCGCAGGAGTTCACCTCTCGGACGATCGTGCCCTTGCCGGTGTCCATGTGGGTGGTGCAGGGCATGCAGGGGTCGAAGCTGCGGATGGTGCGCAGGATGTCGATCCCCTTGATCTCGTCGTCGCTCATGCTCTCCAGGATAGGCGTACCGACGATCGCCTCCTCGTAGGGGCCCAGGCCCCCGAAGGGGTCGCTGGGGGAGGCATTGATGGTGGACGGGGTCGTGATCTGGTAGTTCACGATTGCCCCTTTATCCATGTGGAGGTGATGGACCAACCAGCCTCGCCCGGCCTCCCACATTCCCACCGACACCCTCTCGTCCTTGGGGACCTTGAAGCTGGTGTGCACCGCCGTCTCCCCGTTGCGCCAGTACTCCAGCGCCTTCAACATGCAGTTCATCCCGATGGCCGCGGTGAACGCCATGGCGTAGGCGCGTCCTCGGTTGCGCTCCAAGGCGTTGAGGGTCCGGGGCACCGGCCAGAACAGCTCCATCTCGGGAAGCTCGTGACGCGGCATCACCATCCGCAGCCCGTCGCCGGTCGCCTCGAGGAACTGGTTCTCGGCTGGCGTCTCCCCGATCAGGGCGGTGGTCCACATGCGCCCGTAGGTGCCGGTCTCGCAAACCTGGCGGTCCCAGCGCGGGGCGGTGTCCCAGGTATAGCGCTCCTTGAAGTTCTTGCCCTCGGGCCGGGGAAGCGTGGTCTTGTTCCAGGGGTGGTACGGCGAGATCGGGTTGCCCAGAGGGTCTGTGGAGAACCGGGGAGGACCGGTGGTGGTCCAGTCCTCGTAGAACGAGCTGTTCACGAACTCCTCGAAGCCCATGTTGATCTCGGTGAGGTTGGTGGTCACGACCTGGCCGTCCACGACGATGCCCGGGCGGGCCCACCGGCGGTTGCCCCAGGCGTCACAGTTGGCGTAAGTGGCGTCGTAGACGGTGGAGTCGTCCCAGATGCCGGTCTGCATCAAGCTGGTCGACCGAGCACCGACCTGCTCGTAATCGGGGTTGGCCTCCAGGAAGAAGTCGCAGATGTCGTCCCAGATGCCCGTGATCTGCTTGCAGAAGTCGAAGATCTTGCCGAGCTGGGTGTAGAACTCGTTGAACGTGGAGGTGGACACGGTGGTGGAGACCCCCCCTGGCACGATGGTGGAGGGGTGCGGGTACTTGCCGTACATGAGCATGCACATGATGCGGCCCACCCTGGTCCACTCCAGTGCCTCGAGGTAGATCCTCCCGGTGAGCGGGTTCAGGGCATCCATGATGTCCTTGATGGTCAGGTACCCGTGGATGTCGGCGTGGGGCGCCAACGTCTTCTCGGCCCGGGTCAACAGCTCTGGGTTGGTGACCGCCATGATCGAGCTGGAGTAGTCGGGTCCGGCGAGGAGCCCGAGGTGGAGGGGGTGGTCGTAGAACATCTCGCCGATCTCACCCAGGTTGCGCACCTCGACGCCGAGCGGCGGTGGGCAGATGCCAAAGGCCTGCTCGATGGCGAGGGCCGAGACAGTCGCATGCACCCCTCCACACACTCCGCAAGCCCGGGAGCTGATGTCGATGGCGTCACGCGGGTCGCGGCCCTGCAGGATGATCTCGTATCCCCGGAACAGCATTGCCTGAGCGTGGGCTTCGATGGCCTGGCGATTGACAAGGTCCAAGACCGTGTGCACCGACAGTGCTCCGGCGACCCGGGTCACCGGGTCGATGTTCCAGTCCCGCAGCCTGGGAGGGGCCACCATGGCGCCGACGCTCTTGGCCCGGACCCACTCCTTGCGTTCGGCCACCGCCAGCGAATAGGGATTGCCCATCCCCTCACGCAGGCGGGCCTTCCCCCCGCTGTCGAACTCGATTGGCAGGTTCTTGAAGCACATATGGATCTCTCTCTCGTCTCTTCGTGGTTCGAGGCCAGTCAAGGCCTCGCGGTCTGTCGGTCTGTCGTGTGCGCCGGGATGGCTAGTTGTAGGACTCCTTGGAGTGCTGGTAGGCGGAGTAGAACCGGTCGATCACCTTCACCGAGCCCGGAGGGACCCCGGTTCGGGCCCGGGACCAGCCGCTCGGGCGCCCCTCCTCCCAGCGAACCGACATGTTCTTGTCCGCCCGGCTGATCGCCCGCATGCGCCGGATCGCCCCCCCGGCAACTCGGCTGGTGTTGCTGGAGATCAAAGAGCCCGGGGCCACCTCGTAGAACGGGGAGAACTTGTCGGGGAAACCGGGCATGGTGCACCCGATGCACACGCCCCCCACGTTCATGCAGCCACCGTGGCCGTCCACTATCCCTCGCTCGGCGATGTTGCACTGCACAACTGGGCCCCAGCAGCCCAGCTCCACCAGGCACTCCTTGTCGCCGTAGCTCTCGGCGAAGACGCCCTCCTCGTAGTAACCCGCCCTGGGGCAGTGGCGGTGGACCGTCTCGCCGAACAACCAGGCTGGTCGACCCAGCTCGTCGAACTCGGGCAACGGCGCCAGTCCGTTGAGGAACAGCAGGACCGCGGCGGCAGTCTCGAGGTAGTTGTCCCCGATCGGGGAGCAACCTGGGACGTTCACCACCGGGACCCCGAAAGCTGATCGGTAGTCCTTGCCCAGGTAGTCCATCATCCCCATGGAGTTGGTGACGTTGCCCTTGGCGGCAGGGATCCCGCCCCAGGTGGCGCAGGTGCCGATGGCGATGACCGCTGCTGCGCCGGGGGCCAGGCGGTCCAGCCATTCGAGGCTGGTGATCTGGCGCCCGCTCTCCGGGTCCTCCCCCAGGCCCATCCAGTGCCCAGTGCCGGAGATGGACTCGTCCATGATCGAGCCCTCCCAGGTGATGACGTAGGGGGCATCGAGCTCGCCGCGCTCGGCCATGAACAGGTTGTGCACCCACTCCGGGCCGGACTCCATGGAGATGACCGTGTGGATGAGCTCGATGCGGGGCAGGCCCGGGAGGATCCCCCTCAACAAGTGCTCCACCCTGGGATGCGTGCCCCCGGAGACGGCCACGGTGCACCCGTCGCAGGAGCCGCCCACCATCCAGATCAGGTAGGCCTTCTGGAGCGGGCCGAAGGTGGTGGCGTCCGCGGTCACCGGGTCGGACGGGCTGCGCACCCCGATCGGCGCCAAGGGTTGGTACGGATCCTTAGTCCATTCGGGCGGGGTGGCGGTCCACTCCTCGATGCCGTTGCGGGAAGCGGGCCGGGGAAGCGCCGGCTCGGCTGGTGCGCGGGGCGGCACGGGGGCAACTGGCCTGGTGTGCGCTGCCGTGGAGGGACCTCCGTAGACCGAGCTGGTAGTCCGCTGGTAGCCCACGGAACCGGCGCCGGCGCCAGCCGATGCAAGCGGGCTGAGCTCCTGCCCCGCCTTCCTGGCCAACGTGCGGGCCAGTGCTGACTCTGGCTGGGGGGCCGTGTCGCTCTCACCGGATCCGTGGGCCTCGCCGGGCGCGGCCGGAGCGGCTGGCGCCCCTCCCATCGCTTCGCTGGCCTCCTTGCGCGGGCCTTCGACAACTGGCATAACGATACCTCCGCTCCTATCGAGCCTCGAACTGCCTCCTCCCGACCGATCCTGGGCCGGTATATGTATCTTACACTAACAGGCAGTCGCCGTCAAGCGGCCGTCCGGGCGAGTTTACCCGGTGAGTGTGTGAGCGCGATACTGGGAGCCCAAGCGTTACAGTCACAGACAGGTCACGTGAGCCGATCCACTACGGAGGTGTATGCCATGAAGCTTGGAATCGTCGGCAAGGGCGGGGTGGGCAAGACAACCCTGTCTGCCCTGATCTCAGAAGCCTACGCCAGGCAGGGGAAGAGGGTGGTGGCGATCGACACCGACTCCAACCCCAACCTCGGGGTTTCCCTGGGGCTCAGCCTGGAGGAGATGGAGGCGGTCCCGGTGCTGCCGCGCTCGTTGATCGTCGGGCGGGGAGAGTCGACCCCCTTGGCCCTGATGGCCGACTACGGGCGAGCAACGCCTGCCGGCGCCACCCTCATGTCCGCCATCAAGGTGAGCGAGGCGGGGGCCGGATGCACTTGTGCAGGCCACGCTACCGTCCGCAGCTTCTTGGGGGCTGCGCTCGACGACGCCGCCGACATCACCCTCATCGACATGGAGGCCGGCTTGGAGCACCTCAGCCGATCCGGGGGCACCCTGGCCCACGCCGACGTGCTCCTGGTCGTGATGGAGCCCAGCCGCAAGTCTGTGCTCACCGCAGCTCGCACCCAGTCCCTGGCGGAGGAGTTGGGGCTCACCCGGACCTACGGGCTCGGTAACAAGGCCCGCCTTCCCCAGGACGGGGAGTTCTTCACTGAGCTGTGCGCCGAGTACGGGGTCCCCCTGGCCGGGGTGATCCCCTACGAGCCGGACGTGATCGAGGCCGACCGCGCCGGCTGCCGGGTTCCCCTGGGCAGCGCCAAGGCAGTCCGCGATGCCGTCGAGGGAGTCCTCGAATTCCTCGATGGGGTGACGGCCGGCGTCTGAGTTGACCTCCAGGCGGCCGGTGTCCGCTGGCGTCAGCGCTGGCGTCAATGCCGGCGTCAATGCACCCCAAGGGCCCAGCCCCGGGGAGGGCAAGCTGTTCGTCGTGACCACCAGGTCTAGGCTTCACGGACCCTGGCTCTTCCCTCCGATGCTGGTGGCGACGATGCGGGTCCGCCGCCAGCTGGAGGCAGATCCGTCCGTCGTGCGCTGGGCGAGCGTCATAGCCGGGCCCAGCGAGTTCTGGACCATCACGGTGTGGCGCTCCCGCCATGACATGTCCGAGTTCATGCGCTCGGGTGCGCACGAGGAGATCATGTGGCTGTTCGCGCGCCTGCTGCGCTCCTTCTGGCTCATGCGCTGGCGCCCCGGAGCTATCGAGACCGGGTCTTGGAAAGGCGTTACCTTCGCCCCGACCGAGGTGGCCGCGCCGGTACGGCCCGTGCCCGACGAGCGCCTCCGGCAGGCGTTGGAGCACCTGCCTCGCTTGCGGGCCGCGACCGGTGCCAACGGCGCAGCCTGCTACGAGGCCACGGAGTTCGCCCGCCGGCGACGCGCCGAGGTGGGCGAGGCAAGTGGGGCCATCGTCTACCTGAGGGCGCCCATCCGTCATCTCGTCCCGGCCTGGCGCTCCATGCGCCGCCTCCGAGCCGAGGCTCAGAGCTCTGAGGGCTTCGTACGAGCGGCGCTGGGGATCGGCAAGCTTGGCGAGATCTACATGCTGGCCGTGTGGCACGCCCGAGACGGGTCCCAGCGACTGCTGGAGTCCCAAGCACTGGGAGACATCAAGAGCAGGTGGGATTGCTGGGCCAACGAGTGGCTGCCGGAGAACGAGTTCGGCAACTGGGACGGGGCTCGGTTGCGACGGATGCGGAGGCGGCAGGTGATACGCGTGCCAGCCGGGGCCATGGCCGCTGCCGAGGTCGACGACCGGGGGAACCGCGCGCCCGAGGAGAACGACCCGGCGGAGGGGCTCGCCGGCGGGGAACACGTTGCGGGTGACATCGCTGAGCAGCCCTCCTCCGGCGCCGGAACACCCCCCATCTGAGCCAAGCTGGAATGGCCTGCTCTTAGGCCACCCTGCGTCCGTCGAGAATGACGTTCACACCTGCGCGCTCAGCCTCGTCGCTCGTCGGCCCGCTCAGGTTCGTCCCTGCCACCACCCCGAGGGCCCGGTGACCTGCCCTGGCGAGCAGCTGTGCTCGCCGGGAGGCCCTTTCGATATCGGAGGGCCCGATCGTCCTCGAAACCTCCACCACCAGATGGGTGGGCTGCCCGGCCTGCGTGCCGGCCACGATTAGGTCCGCCAGCGCGATGTCGCGTGCCTCGTCGTCGCTCAGGCTGCCGGCCTCTACCGCATCTCCGAGCAGCTCAGACAGCTCGTCAGAGGTAAGGGTCCGGGCACGCCGAACCAGTGTGCCGAAGTAGCCATACGGGTGGTTCCGATACGCCAGCTCGAGCTGCAGGCCAGACGTCGCACCGTCTAGCCTCTCGACCCAGTTCGTCAGCCTGGCAATCTGAAGCGAGACTTCGGAGACCGACTCTGTCAGCTCTGAGACCGACTCGCGCAGCTCTGAGATAGCTCTGGTGTTCTCGGCAATCTGGAGGCTGTTCTCCCTTACCAGTTGCGGGAGGGACAGCAGCTCGTCGCTGAGGATCAGCCGTCGGGCGGCCTGCAACGCGCCAGCGTCAGCCTCGAGAGCGGCGAGCAGCTCGGAGGTGTCCACGCCCGCCAGCATACGTTGACATCTCCCACGGCTGATTCCGATTCTGCCAGCTTCTTCTCACCCAGCTTCGTCGGGCACCAGGCCAGTCGGGATCGGACACGAGTGCTGCGTCCCCGCCAGCCGCTCTCGACCCTTGACCACGATCGGTTAGTTAGACTGCGACTGGCGCCAACCCTGTGGCCAGGGCAACCAGCGCCCGCACTGCTGGAGCATCGGGCGAACGGTCCAGCGGGGCGAGGCCCAGCCGGTCCGCCTCGGCGATCGCCGCGTCGTCGGGCACCACAGCCACCTCGACGTCGGGGAACGCAGCTCGGATCACCTCCAGGTCGGCGTCGCCACGCACCCGGTTGGCGACCACGACCAGCCTGCCGAGCTGGCGCTCGGTCGCCAACCCGACGGCCCGGGTCCCGACCTCGAGGGACTTCGGCGTGGCCTCGACCACCACGACCACCGCGCTGACCACCTCGGATTCCAGCCGGGTGAGCGTCCCGATGCCGGCCTCCATGTCGGCGATCACCACCACGTCGGGGGCATCGACGTTGGCCAGCAGCTGCTCGGTGGACAGCCCGCAACACGGGCACCCGGGCTCGGGGTTGTCGATCTTGGTCACCACTGCGAGGCGCACACCGTCGGGCCCGGGGGCACCGAAGCGGTCCAGCAGGTCCTCCCACCCGGGGGCGTGCTCCTCGTCGCCCTCGTCGAGGGCCTGGCGCATGGCGATCAGGCGCTCGGTCTCCTCCTCGCCGATCCCGAGCGAGATCCCGAGGTTGGGATTGGAGTCGCAGTCCAACGCCACCACCTCGTAGCCCTGTCGCGCCAGGGTGCGGGCCAAGATCGCGGAGGTCGTGGTCTTGCCCGACCCACCCTTGCCAACTACTGCCAGCTTCATCGCTCGGACCTCCCTCGGCTCTGGCCAGCGCGTCCATCGCCCAGCCGCTCTACCAATGACTCTACAGCCCTTACCGCCGGACACTCTGGTGCCTCGTCGATCGGCGCTCTGCCGCGCCGCTCTGCGTCGGCGAGCGCCTCGTCCCAGGGGATGGAGGCCACCACCTCCAGGCCGGTTGCCCTGTGCACCAACTCGGCGTCGTCTGGCGAGCGGGTCTTGCTGGCTACCGCCCGCACCGTCTCGGGACCGCCCTTCACCAGCGCCAGCCTGGCCAGGCGCCTGGCCGACATCAGGGACTTGGTGGTGGGCTCGGCAACTATCAGCACCGTACGGGCGTAGCTGCCCCATCCGAAGAACGGTTGGCGGGTACCGCCCGGCAGGTCACCCACCATCGCCCAGGGATCTTCGGGCAGCTCGTCCAAGATCTGGCGGAAGGCCAGCTGGGACCGCATGAACTGCCCTCCGGTGCGGAACTTGCCGAACTGCAGGAAGCGGACGCCGTCGGGTCCCAGCGCTGCGTAGCGCTCGACGGCACCTGCCGCGCTGAGCCCAGCACGCAGCCGGTAGCGCGGACCCTCCTCGCCATCGGCTCGCTCCTCGACCGCCTCGTCGGGGATGGGGGCGTCGGTCACCTCCACGCCGAGGGAGAAGGCCAGGCCGGGCATGGGATCAGAGTCGATAGCAAGCACCGGGGTACCCCGACGAGCAACCATCCGAGCGAAGGTCCCGGCTATGGCCGACTTGCCGGCCCCGCCCTTGCCCACAAACGCCAGTCGCATCGCCTAGACACTATATGTTGGCAGTCTCTGGGCCGCCACCACTGACCGACCGTGCTCAGCCGTGGCAAGATGGGGTATCGGACGTCAATCGCGAGGAGCGCACAGTGGCCAACGAGGGCGATGAGGCTGTGGCCCCCGCCGCTAAGCGTGTCCCACCGCTGCGCCCGAGCTTCGTTGTGCCATCCTTGTTGATCGGACTGTATGCCATGGCCCCGGGCATCTGGCTGGGTGGGCTCCACGTGAAGCGCAACGCCGAGATAGTAGACCACGTCATCCCCGGGCTGGTCGTGCTGGCCTCTATCCTCGTCGCGGTCAGCTGGGGCCCTGCCAGACGTGGGGCATCGACGGTCCTGTTCGGCGCCAGCCTGGTCATCGGGCTGGCTGGGCTATGGATGGCCGCCACTCATGTCGGCCTCCTCCTCCAGGGGATCCGGGGACAAGCTCCTGGCCCGTCTGTGGCCTATCACTGCTCCACGGCCTTCTTGACCCTCGTCCTGGGCGTGACCTGGGTGGGCCGCCACTGGTCCGCGGTGGCCAGTCCCGCCGGCGAGCAAACTCCGGCAGGCGAGCAAGAGGGCGGGGGTTGAGTGGACTCCTCCCTCGCCCCCTACGAGGTCCTCGGAGTCCCGTCCAACGCCACGGTCGCCGAGGTCACCGCGGCCTACAAGGTCCTCGCTCAGATCTTCCACCCAGATCGTTTCCAGGAGGCCCCCGAGGCCGTGCGCCTTACCGCCGAGGACAAGATGAAGGAGCTCAACGACGCCTACGCCGCGGCCAGGAAGGGCTCACTGGTGCTTTGGCCGCTGAGCCCCGGCAGGGTCCGCCCGGCCGAGGAGCCCTCACGGGGAGGTTTCGCCGGGCGAACCTCGGACCCCGCCTGGGGTGACGCCCAGAGGAGGCGAGCTGCTCATGCAGCCCAGATGAACGAGGCCAGGATGGCTCGGGAGCGAAAGGCCACCAACGGCAAGGCGGTGGCGCGGCCAAGGAGGGACCTCGACTACCGGGGCTCGATCCTCTATGGCCTCGGCATGGCCCGGTTCACCGGCAACCTGGTGTGCCCCGGATGCGACAGCGTCCAGTGGCTCCCGCCGGACTGGCGCGAGATACTGGACAACAACGCCTTCTTCTGCTCTGAGTGCGATCGGGCCATCCTGGCCAGGGTGACCGACAGCGCCCCGCGGGTCGGCAAGACCGACTGATATCGGAGACGGTGGCCCTCCCGCCCCTCAGGTGCTCGAGGCGGGAGGGCCAATGTGCTCCAGTTGAACAGGGCAACCCAGGCTAGAGGCCGAGGCCCCCGAGGATGCCTCCTCCGCTGCCCGCAGGACCTCCAGAGCTCGAGCTGCCCGAGCTGCTCCCGCAGCTGGAGCCCATGATTATGGTCGAGCCACAGATGGCCTTGGCGTTGGCATCTATCGACACCACGGTGTTGTTGATGTTGTTGGTGTCGCCCTGGATCTCGGCGGCGAGGCCGATGATGGTGCTGGCCCGGCCGTTGATGGCCACGACCCCGGCCTGGATGAGCTGGGCCTGGTTCAGGACCCCGCTCAAGCTGCCGTAGATCCCATGCACGCTGGTGTTGATCTGGTTGACGTTGCCCCCGATGGAGCCGACTGTGCCCCCGATGGAGCCGACTGTGCCCCCGATGGACTTGGCGTTGGCCAGGATGCTGACCACCTTCGAGTTGATCGAGTTGGTAGCCCCGACTATCTGGTTTGCCTCGCCGGCGAGCGGCTGGGCAGCCGTGTTGATTGCGGCCGCGTCGGAGTCCACCTGGTTGAGCACCGGGAGGAGCGCCGCACTGGCTTGGATGCCCTTGACTGGGGGTTCGATCGCGGTGCGGACCTTCGTGTTGATCCCCATGGCGGCGACAGTGGTCACCGTAAGGAGGATGACCGCAGTCAGGGCGAAGGCTATGACCACGACCAGGTTGAGGCCGACGATCCCGGCCTCCTCCCGGCCTCTCCGTGCGGGTGTGGTCAGCATTGGCCACCACCAACCAGCTTGAGGACGCTGACCACGAGGGACTGGCAGGCGCCAACCAGGCTGCTGTCGACCTGGGTGAGGTTGCCCGAGATGTTGGTCAGGTCGGTCTGGGCGACGTTCAGGACGTTGTCCGCGATGGAGACCCGCTGGTGGATGTTCTGCACCCCGAGTTGGCTGGCTGCGCAAGAGTAGCTCCCGACAGCAGTGGCCCCGGTCGGAGGGTGGTAGTCGCTGAAGGTCTCCGGCGCATTGCAGTTGCCGTTGGCGGCGTTGGCGGCGACCAGCGTCGAATGGATCTGGCCGGCGACGCCGAGCACCGAGCTGAGCACCCCTGAGGTGTCCACCAACGATCCGGAGATACCGGTGAGAGTGCCCGCGGTGCCACTGAGCACGCTCGAGGTGCTGACCAGCGAGGCGCTGGTGGTGGTCAGGTTGCCCTCGATGCTGGTCAGGTTGGTGATGATCTTGCTGGCATCGCCGGTGATCGGCGCGAGGGCCCCATCGATGCTGGCCAAGCTGTGGTTGACGCTGGCGATCTGACCCGGAAGGGTCTTGGTGTTGCCACCGACGTTCGTGACCGCGCTGGTGGTGACCCCCAGGTTGTTGTTGATGCCCGACAGGGCGTTGCTGATGAAGATCAAGAAGACGACCACCACTACTGTGACCACCGCTCCGAGGGCTACCCAGACCCTGAGCCAGCGTTCGTAGAACGCGACCCGATCCGAGCGATCGCTGGTGCGTGATGCCTGCGGGCTGAAGTCGGCACCCGGGCGTGGGTTGACTGTTGCCATGTCGTTCTCCTCCTAGCCGAGTGCGGTCGTCGCGTGACGGATGGCGGCGGCCTCAGTGTTGGCCTTGCTGGCTTCGCTGACGATGTTGCCAGCGTTGCCCAGGATCGCCTTGGCCAGGCCGATGGTGACATTCAGGTTGGTGTTGATCATGCCCACGCCGCCCTGGATCGAGCTGGCCACCGTGAGGATCTGAGACGCGGTTGAACCGATGCCCTTGGCGGTGCCGTTGATCGTGCCCGCGCTGGAGTTGATCGACCCGGCGCTGGAGTTGATCGACTTGGCGGTGTGGTTGATGGTGCCGGCGCTGGAGTTGATCTTGCCGGCTGTGCCGTTGACCGCTGTAGCCAGGTCCACTACCTGGTTGAGCTGGCCGCTCAGGGGACGGGCCTCGGCGAGGATCTGGCCCGCCAGCTGGACCGTGTGGTTCAGCTGGATGATCGAGTCAGTGGACTGGTTGATCCCCTGGCCCGTGGTGGCGATGGTCGCCGCCTCGGCATTGACATCCGTCGCATTGGTCTCGGTCCGCACCAGCAGGTAGATCGCGACCACCACCACGACCAGCACCAGCAGCAACGAGAACGTAGCCTGACCGGACTGGTCTGCTCGGCGCAAGGCATGCTGCGCCCTTCGATGTTTCCCCATTGTCACCCTCACTCCCATCCGGCCGACCTGGCGACGGCCCTAAGGCTGAGTGTAACACACACATACCAATGCAAACCGGGCATACTGACCGAGAGGCGGGGCTGACTAGTCGATGTGGGACCCCGGCGGCCGCACCAGTCGAGCAGCCCGTTCCCGGACGCCATCATCACCCATGGAAGCCCGCAGCACGGTATCGGCCGCAACGAGCTGCGCCGGGTCGACACGCTGCCAAAGCTCCCGGTTGAGCAGGGCGATGACCTCGACCACCGCATCGGCATATTCCTGGCCTTTGGGGGTCAGCACCACGTTGAGCTGGCGGGAGTCGCTGCGGTCCCTCTCGGCGTTCGCGAAACCTCGCCGCTCGAGGCCCTCCACCAACTTGCGGGCGGCCTGGCGGGTTACCTCCAGCCCTGCCCCGAGGCGGCCCACCGGGACCGGACCGGACCGCAGGATGCGCACCAGGGCTGCGTCGCTGGGGCGGTAGTCCCCGTAGCCGACGGCGGCCAGCCGGTCCGCCATCTGGTGCACCCAGCTCTGGCGGGCAAGCGCCAGGAGATCACCGAAGCGATACTGAGCACTTGACTCTGCGGGCACCACTCCAGCATAATGACGATATGCAACCTTGTTGCCTATCTTGGGAGGTGCGATGGTCATCGCCGGTGTGCTGAGCCTGCTCGGGCTGATGGTGGTGGTGGGGAGCCTGGGCTACCTCCATCTGGCGCCCACCGGCCTCTCGCCGGTGCGCAACGCGGTCAGCCAGTACGGGATCACCTCGTTTCGGGCTGGCTACAGGGTGGCCACGATCGCCTTGGGCGTGGCCGGGGTGGCCCTTGCGGTGGGCCTCGATCGAGCGCTCAGCTCCCACGGTCGCAGCGCCGTCGTCGCCGGCCTAGTGGTCTTCGCCCTCGCCCGGGGAGCGATCAGCTGGTTCCCGATGGACGCCCCGGGCTCGACTCGTACCACCACCGGCCAGCTCCACGGCTTGCTGGCAACCGTGGCATTCGCCGCGGTGACCTTCGACGCCTTCAGGCTCGGGGGCGTCATCTCCAGCCGTCCGAGCTGGCAGGGGCTTGCGCCAGCCTCCACCGCGCTCGGCGTCGCGATGCTCGCCTGCCTGCTCGGGATGCTGCTGGCCGGCGCAAATCCCGCGGTAAGAGAGCGCTTCGGGGCCATCGAGAGGGGCTTCTACCTCGCGGCGATCACCTGGTTCGCGGTATTCGGGATCGCCTGCGCCACCGGTCCGCGCTGAGCACGGAAGGCCGTCGTCGAGAGGCGTTCCGGCCGCCGAGCAAGGAATGGGAACGACGCCCCCGCTGGCTACCGCCTCATGGACACCCTGCCCGTGCCCCTGGTCCTGGATCCAGAGCCAGCAGGCAACGGGGCTGGAGCGTCTGGCGAGCGACGGGCAGGGTCTGCCGGCGACATGGGGCGGCGAGCGCCGGCTGGCACGACCCCCCTGCCCATGCTGGCCGGAGTGAGCCCAAGGAGGCCTCGAAGGGCATTCTGGATCGCGCCCACGTTGCTGGCGATGCCGCTCACCACCTCGGCGACCGGCGAAGTGGCGTACGCGATCGCCTTGACCCCGACCACCACGGTTCCCAGGGTGAAGCTCACCTTCTTGAGGATCCAGATCACCGCGCCCAGGTAGCCGACGAGGGCCAAGACCACGACGGCGATCACGACGAACGCCAGCCAGGTAGCCCCCCCAATTCCCAACGATGCCAACATCTCCATTGCTCCCATCTAGTAGGTCAGGATCGAAAAGATAGCTGTGCCCGCGCCCGTCAACCCAACCCCTCCAGCACCCCTCGGGCGGCTGCGGCACTGTTGTTGATATCCTCGATGGCGCTGTTCACGACCGGTACGTCCCATAGCGCCATGGTGTTGCGCCGGCACTCCTCGAGGTCGAGGGTGACCGTGCGCGCCTCCTCCCCGATCAGGCGGGCCAGGAACAAGATCGTCGCCACCAAGGCGACAACCGCCGTTATGAGCACAGCAGCGATGATGAACCCGACGTACCAGCCAGTAAGCGGCTCGGCTCCAGCTATGGGCATGTGTGACCCCCTATCGTGTCTACCTGGCCCTAGGATAGTGCAAAAGTCATATAGCTGTCAAGGGACGCCAGGAGGGGCAGGTCGGGCATGCGAACCAGACGTTGGGCATCACGAGCAAGGATCGGGGGGACGGCGTGAGCTCATCGGACGACAGCCCCGACTACTACGAGCTCCTCGGGGTTACCAAGGACGCCGACGAGGCCACGATCAGGGAGGCACACAGGGAGCTGGGCAAGACGACCCACCCTGACCTGGGGGGCAACGCCGCGTTGTACCGGTTGATAACCCGGGCCCGGGACACCCTGGTGGACCCCGAGCTTCGAGCGGCCTACGACGAGTCCTCTGCGCAGGCGGGCGTGAAGGCGGGCGTGCAGGCGGGCGTGCCATCGGGCGTGCAGGCGGGCCTGCCATCCGAGGTGTCGTCGGGCGACGGCCGGAAGGCCCGGCTGAGAAGGGCCGCCACCCTCCCCGTCGGGGGGGTCGTGGTTGTCGCGCTCGGGGTTGCGGCGTACTTCGCCTTCGGGGCCTCCAGCTCTGCGAAGCCCAAGAACCCCACACCTACCACGACCACCACGCCCGGCTCCACGGCGGGCCAGACGACCACGTTCAATGATCCCGCCGACGGCTTCAGCATCACCTACCCCAAGGCTTGGAACAAGGTAGCCACCCAGCTCGCCCCCTTCCAAGCCGACGTTCCCGGAACCCAGGACGCCATGCGGGTCCAGGTCTTCCGGCTCGGGAGCTCCGTCGACACCTCCAACCAGAGCCAGATCAAAGCCTACACCGACACCGTGGTGGCGGCCTCGGGCAGGATCGCCTTCGAGAGCCCGATCACCGTGAACAAGATGGTGGGCTACTACTACCAGAACCTCTACACCTCCGGGGGGCAAGAGGGTTCGAACTCGCTGTACTTCTTCTTCCAGGGGCGAAAGATGAGCATCCTGACCTTCCAGTCCCTGCCGGTGACCGACTTCACCAAGCTCAGCCCGACCTTCGCCCAGATCGTGGACTCCTACAAGAGCAACCCGGCGATCCTCGGCCCGGTCCCGGCTGCTGCGGCGATCACCCCCAAGCCGACCACCAAGGCCAAGTCGACCTCGACTACGGCTAAGAAATCTTAGAAATAGGGCTTGTTCAGCCGGACCGGGCTCTCCCGGGCCGCCCTCTCCCGGGCCGGGCGCGCCTTGCCAGCGGTCCCAACCAGAGCGCAAGCGAGACAGCCAGGGCGACCGCTGCACCGATCTCCAGGGCCAAGCGCCCCGAATCCACGGACGGGGGGATGGCCAAGGATACCGCGAAGATGTCCTGGCGCCCCGTGGCCGCGGTCCCCAACCGGGAATCTGCCCAGGCGAGGTGTGCCCCACTGTCGCTGCTGACCAGGCCCAGGTGCTCACCCAGGTCGGGGGGGAGGTTCCCCCCAAAGTTGGGCCCGATGCGGGTATCGAAGGGCTCCGACGACAGCACCAGGTTGGCAAACGTCCTCCCCTGGTCGTAGGAGTAGGCCAGGAAGGCCTGGGCGTCGACGTTGAGCGGGTCGTTGCGACGGTCGAGGAATGCGACGTCCACCCTCCCGTTCGGAGCAACGGCCACCGCCGGCAGCGAGCGCGAGCTCCCGTCCCTGGGGGGGTTGTCGTTCACCCGAACCGGGCTCGACCAGCGGGCGCCAAGGTCGGAAGATCGGGCCAGGAGCACGTCGTCCTCGATGCCCACACGCTCGGCCCACGCCAGGTACAGCTCCCCACCAGGCCCTGCGGCGATCGACGGATCCAGGGAAAGGAGCAAGGAGAACCGTGCTCGGGAGGACACGCCGGGCCTCACCACCACGGGAGGGCCGAAGCTGGACCCACCGTTTGTCGAGGTGGCCACCTCCAGGGAGTACGGCTCCGCCGTCAGGGCGCTCCCGCCATTGCCCAGGCCTAAGGGCGCAGCCTTGAACTGCTCGAAGGCCACGGACACAGCGCCGTGCCCGTAAGCCACCGGGACAGCGCCAGTCACGTAGCTGTCGCCGGGGCCAGTCACCGCCACCGGGGCCGAGAACGTCCTTCCACCGTCGGTCGAGGTAGCAGACATCACCCCGGCGGGCACCACTGGCCGGGCAGTGCCGCCGCGCGGCGCCTGCGGGGCTGCCTGGACCCAGGTGAGGTGTAAGGCCCCACTCGCCCCTATGGCGATCCGGGGCTGGAAGGTCAGGCCGCTCGCCAGCCGCTGGGGCGCCGACAGGCTCTGCCCACCGTCGGACGAACGGACCAGCCAGAGGTTGACGGGCACGTTCCTGGCGCCCCTCAGGTTGACGTACACCACGTACAGCGTGCCGTCTGGTCCGAAGGCGGCATCGGGGTCGAAGGGCTCGGTCAGGCCTGGCGGCAAGGGGAGGCTCATGGTTTGCCAGCGGGCGCCTCCGTCGGTGCTGGCGCTCAAGGCCCCGGAAAGCTGGGGTCGGTCCTGGCGGTAGACCGCCACCAGGTGGGTCTTGGCGCGCGGGTCGACGAGGATGGTCGGGGTGCTGTCGGCGGCGATGAGGCGCGGGGGGTCCACCTCCACGTTGTGCCCCACCTGCGCGCTCGGCGAGTCTGTCCAGGCGAGTGCCCCGAGCGCTATTGCGCCAAGGAGGGCCAGCACGGCAACAGCCCGTCGGATCACGGCCGGATAGTAGTTCGGCGGAGCGCCTCCAGGCGGTCCCGGGCGGTCCCGGGCGGTCCCGGGCGGTATCCTGCAGGCGCGGATAGGACTGGTCGTGCCCCGTGTGCGCTAAAGGCCAGTACTACCCGAGCAAGCCCAACCCGCCGAAGCCAGCCGAGGACCACCCCGAACGCCGACCATGGACACCGCCCCCCTCGCCCCCCTCACCTGCGAAGAGCACGGCCAGTCGACACGCATCACGTGCGTCGACTGCTCCAAGCCGGTATGCCCGAAGTGCCTGGTCCGCACCGCTGTGGGGATCAAGTGCGATTCGTGCGCCAAGCCAGCCGAGGTGCCGAAGGTGATCCGGTCCCGCCGGCGATCCCCCTTGCCGTGGCTGCTCGGCGGCGGGGGGATGGTGGTCGTGGTGGTCGTGGTCCTGTTGCTGGTCCTCATGGGCGGCAGTCCGAGCGTTCCGCTGAAGTCGTCGCCAGCCCTGGGAACCTGGCGCTCGGTCGCCAGCGTGCCAGGCATACGGGGGACGACCTCAGTGGTGACGCTGGCCGACGGACACGTGCTCGCCGCGGGGGGTGGCGTCAACGCCCTGCCGATCGCGTCGGCAGCGATCTACGACCCGCGAACTGCGACTTGGGCTCCCACCGGGTCGCTCAACCAGGCCCGCCGGGGAGCGGGCGCAGTGGCGCTCAAGGACGGCAAGGTGCTGGTAGCCGGGGGCATCGCCGGCTCCAAGCTGCTGTCGTCGGCCGAGCTCTACAACCCCTCCACCGGCAAGTGGAAGGTCACCGGCTCTATGGGGATCCCACGTCTCGGAGCCACCCTGACCCTGCTTCGCGATGGCAACGTGCTCACTACTGGAGGTACCACGGACGTCGGCATCCACGGCACGGGGGGCGGCCAGGCCATCACGCCGACCGCCAGCGCCGAGCTCTACAACCCCTCCACCGGCAAGTGGTCGTCGACTGGGTCGATGATGTCCTCTCGCTTCGACGCCACTGCCACCGCCCTGAACGACGGACGGGTGCTGGTTGCGGGGGGGTTCGGCGGCCCGGGGACACCGGCCCAGGGCGGAGGACTGCAGTTCGGTGCGCTGCGCTCCGCCGAGCTATACGACCCCAACGTCAGCGTGTTCACCTCCACCGGACCGATGACCGATGGCCGTGCCGGGCAGGTTGCGGCGCTGCTGGGCAACGGTGACGTGCTGGTTGCGGGGGGGTTCAACGCGGACGGGACTACCGCCCTGGCCACCGCCGAGCTGTTCGACCCCTCGAACGGGACCTGGGCGCTGACTGGGGGCATGTCCCAAGCGCGCGAGGGCGCTGCGGCCACCACCCTCGCCGGCGGGGACGTCTTGGTGGTCGGCGGCGAGGACGTGTCCCAGGGTACCGAGGCGTCGCTGCAGTCGGCTGAGCTCTTCCAGCCTTCGAGCAAGTCGTGGCGATCTGCCGGCAAGATGGCATGCCCGCGCAGTGGCCTGGGGCTGGCCAACCTCGCCGATGGCGGCGTCATCGCTGTCGCCGGGGACGACGCCTTTCCCGGACAGGCCCCCATGGCCCAGAGCTGCGTAGACCTGTACCGTCCGGCGTCGCCTCCCACTCGGTGACGTGAGGTGCCACTCAACTGCGGAGAGTCGGGTGGACTATAGGTTAGTTGCATGTACTAGTAGATGTGATTTACAGCTGCTAGTACATGTAAATGACATCTATTGACAGTGTCGGAGAATGCGTGCTACACTGTCCTTGGAAGCAAACCCAGCGCGGACCGAGCGTGGAAGGCCTACGTCAAGGATCCGCCCAGAAGGAGGACCGTATGAGATTACAGAAGAGATGGGGCCTCAAGGGGGTCTTGGGCGCCTCGGCCGTCACTGCCGGGACCATGGTGTTCGCAGCTGCAGCTTGGGCGTGCACCAACCTGGCAACGCTGAACCTGAGCAGCGCCCAAGGTGCACCGGGCAGCCAGATCAGCCTGACAGGCTCGTCCTTCACCCCCTCGGTGGCCGGCAAGATTGCCCCGCCGGTGGTGCTGCACTTCAACAGCCTGACCGGTCCGGCTCTGGCGACTGTCCACCCCAATGCTGCGGGTGACATCAACGCCAGCTTTACCATTCCCCAGGCCCAGCCGGGTGACTATGTCATCGTGGCCACGCAAACCACCAAGAGTGGCAGCGCAGAGTTCGGCACCCCGGCTCGGGCTTCGCTCGTGATCCCGGGACCGTCCGGCAGTGCTTCCGCCCAGCCCGCAACGGCGTCGCTGTCCAGCTCGACACCGCCAACGTCTGGCTCCGGTGGCATCCTCGGGTGGGCCATCGGCCTTGGTGCCGGCGGCTTGGCCCTGTTCGGCGCTGGCCTCGGTGCTGTGGTGCGCCAGGGTCGCCGTCGTGAGGTCCCTGCCACCGCCCCTGTCCGCAAGGACTGATCACCTAGTTGTGCAGGTCGCCTTCGAGCGGCCAGCTCGCCGGCCGGGCACTTGGGAGACCAGGTGCCCGGCCGGTCTGCGCCCGTGGCCCCGCGTGGCGCGGCCACGGGGACAATCCCTGCTGAATCGCATATAGGGGCAAGAGCGCGATACCGTTAGGATCGCGACGACCGGTGCAAGCAAGACAAGCAAGAGGGGATGTGCCGGACCGAGAAGGACTTTGGAGAGATGGGCCTCGGAGGACAGAAGACATGTTGACCATGCGCAACCGGCGCCGTGACCGCAACCCGTCGAGCCCGCTGGCGGAGCTGGAGCCTGAACGCCGCCGCGGTCGGCGCAAGGCGCTGGTTCTGTGCGCGCTGGCCCTCCCGCTGCTCCTCGGCGTCTTCGTGTTGGTGCTGTGGTACTCCTTCCCCCACAACGCCGGTCGACAGCTCACCGTGGGCCAGTTCACCGCCCTGGTCCAGCAGGGCCAGGTGCAAGGTGCCACGGTCCAGCTGGGTAACAGCCGCATAGCCGGGACCTACGGCAACAACCAGCAGTACTGGGTGGCCTACGACGAGGTCGGGGTGGGTTCGATCTACCTGACCGAGGTCAACGACCTGAGGTCGGCCAACGTCCCCACGACAGTCGAGCAGCAGCCACTCAAGGGCCTCATCGTGCCGATGCTCGGGATACTGCCCGCCCTGATCCTCGTCGACGGCTTCGCCATCGTCTACCTGGCCACGGGCATGGGAGGCGGCGACGCAACCGGGCTGGCCGGCTTCGGGCGGGCACGCTCCCGCCGGGTGCACGAAGACGACGCCAAGGTCACTTTCGCCGAGGTCGCCGGCGTCGACGAGGCCGTCGAGGAGCTCACCGAGGTGCGCGACTACCTGTCAGCGCCCGAGCGCTACATGGCCATGGGCGCAGCCGTCCCCAAGGGCGTACTGCTCACCGGCCCCCCCGGCTGCGGCAAGACGCTGCTGGCCCGCGCCCTGGCGGGCGAGTCGGGAGTCCCCTTCTTCTCCATCTCGGGCTCGAACTTCGTGGAGATGTTCGTGGGGATCGGGGCCGCCAGGATCAGGGACTTCTTCGCCACCGCCAAGCTGGCGGCGCCCTGCATCGTGTTCATAGACGAGCTCGACGCGGTTGGGCGGGCCAGGACTGCCGTAGTCGTCGGGGCTCAGGACGAGCGCGAGTCCACCCTCAACCAGCTCCTGGTGGAGATGGACGGGTTCGAGTCCGGCAGCGGGGTCGTCGTGCTGGCGGCCACCAACCGCCCCGACATCTTGGACCATGCCCTGCTGCGCCCGGGCCGATTCGACCGGCGGGTGACGATCGACCGGCCCGATGTCCGCGGGCGCGAGGGCATCCTTGCGGTGCACGCCCGGGGCAAGCCGTTCGAGGATGGCGTCGACCTGAGCCTCGTAGCGCGGCGGACGGCCGGCTTCTCCGGGGCCGACCTGGCCAACGTGGTGAACGAGGCCGCCCTACTTGCGGCGCGGCGCAACCGCACAGTGATCGGGGCCCCCGAGCTGTCGGAGGCAATCGAGCGCCAGGTAGCGGGCCCCGAGCGCCACTCCCGGATCCTGTCCCCCGACGACCGCTACCGGATCGCGTTCCACGAGGCGGGCCACGCGGTGGCCTCGACCGCTCTGTCGGCGGCCAACCCGGTGACCAAGGTCTCCATAATCGCCCGCGGCCACGGCGGGGGGTTCACCTGGTGGGCGACCGACGGGGACCAGGTGACGGTCACCCGCACCCAGTTTCGCAACCGGGTGGTGGCCCTGCTCGCGGGTCGATCCGCCGAGCTGCTGGTCATGGGGGAGGCCTCCAGCGGGGCGACCTCTGACCTGGAGGGAGCGGTAAGCCTGGCGCGCCGGATGGTGGCGGTGCTCGGCATGGGCGAGCACCTCGGCCCCTTCTCGGTCGCGGTGGCGGCGAACGGCTCGGTCATCGACGGCGTGGGAACCACGTACTCCGAGCGGATCGCCTCCGAGATCGACGCCGAGGTCCAGGCGATCCTGGCCGAGGCCCACCTCCAGGCAACCGAGGTCCTCCAAGCCCACCGGGCCAGCCTGGACGCCCTGGCTCAGGCCTTGATGGAGTCCGAGAGCCTGGAGGGCGAGCCGCTGTCAGAGCTGCTGCGCCCGGTGCGCGAACCTGAGGGCGAACCGGACGGGACTGCGCCCGTCGCCACGACCAAGGACGCTCCCACCGGCAACGGGGCTGAAGCACCCGGATCTGACGCCGGGACCAACGGCAAGACGCCCCTGCCCGTCCCTGACCCCTCGGTTGCCGGGCCGCGGGCTAGCTGAGAGGCTCGAAGACCACGCTCCGCCGGCCAAGCAGCACGTGGCTGCGGGGCTCCAACCTGAGCTGCTGGGAAGGCTCGAGACGGACCCATTCCGATCGCCCGGGCATCCAGACATGTGTCCCGAACCGCGATCCCTGGTCCGAGACGTAGGCCTCCCACTCCTCCAGCCGGATCATGGCGTGGACCGGCGAGACGGTGCCTTCGTCGTCGGGCAGGGCTATGCCCCGGGCCATGCCGGAGCGCACGGCTTGGTGCAGTTCCGGGGTCGAGCCCACCAGGTAGTCCGAGTCGAGCTTGTAGGTCGAGCCGTCGTCGACCACCAAGAAGCCGATGACCGGCCTCGGTCCGAGCACCAGGTCTTTGCGCCCGTGGACCATGTGGGTCCCGCAGCTGGCACAGTACCGGGCGTTGGGGTGGTTGAAGTGGCCGTTCTTGCAGCGAACGCCCCACACCATGACCGGCTCGCTCGACGAGGGCCCGTCCCCAGCGGGGTTACCAGAGCCTTCGGCCGGGGCTTCG
>JBOGGU010000007.1:0-13128 GCA_050744085.1 Acidimicrobiales bacterium | reverse complement strand
CCCATCCCCGCCGATTACTTCCCTGGCACCCTTTGCTCAAGTTACCACCCTGCAGCAACCCAACGGCTTCCAATTCCAGCCTCCTGCATACCCATACAGGTCCACAGAGGTTCCGCTACAGCCTGCTTGCCGGGATGGGCGGTGCAGTCGGGGTGGTAGCGGCCGACGCGCTGGTACTTGGGCGCTCGCTGTCCGACCGGCCACACGGCGAGCGGTACCGGCCGGGAGTGGTGCTCCGGGGCTCGGTGCTGGATGGTCTGGTGCTGGCGGTCGGGGCGTGGAGTGGTGCGGGGGGATGGGTTCGTGGCCATGGGCAGCCCACGGCCGGGGAAGGCGTGCCACCGGCCAAATAAGGGCCGAAGGGTCGATTCCGGACACCACTTTTTTCTCGGGGTGGCCTTGAGGTCGCTTCCGAGGTGGAGGTAGCTCCTCCAGACCGAAGCAGCACCGAGCGAAAGGAGCAGGTCATGACCACCGCCACCCCCACCAAGCAGGCCCCCGCCGACGCTGTCGCCGCCGCGCTCGCCGCCCACCCGGGCGCCACGGCGGCAGACCTGGCCGAGGCGGCCGGGATCGGCCGGTCAACCGCGGCCAAGGCCTTGGCCGCCCTGGAGCGCCACGGCGGCGCCCGGCGGAGCGCCGGTGGCCGGGACTGCGCCCGGCGGATCCCCGACCGCTGGTACCCGGCCGAGGACAGCGCCGGCCCCGAGCCCGACACCGCCGAGAGCGGCGAGGCGGCTACGTCGGGACAAGACGACACGCCCGGAACCAAGCCGGTCGATGCGGGAGTCGACCGGTTGGGGAAGGGCGCGCTGCGCACCCTCGTCTTCGACTATCTGGCCGCCCATGCCGGCCAGATAGTCGGGCTCGGGCCGACGGCGGTCGCCAAGGCGCTGGGCGGCCGGTCGTCGGGGGCCGTCGGCAACGCCCTCCGGCGCCTCGAAGCCGATGGCCGGGTCCGGCTCGTCACCGAGTCCCCCCGCCGCTACCGCGCCATCGGATGAGTCCCCGGCCGACCGGGGTGCCCCGGGCCGCTACTGCACGCATGAAGTAGCCCTACTGCACGCATGAAGTAGCCCTACTGCACGAGTGCAGTAGTTGGCGCCGGGGCCGGCCCGCGAGGGCCGGCGCGAGGGCCTCATGGAAAAATCTGCGCGGACCGCACGACAGACAGCGCTTCAGGGCCCAGGGGGTGGGTGTGAAGTAGCGGTGACCCGGCCTGACGCGAGCGTCCCAGTGGATGGCGGCGGTCGCTACTGCACGCGTGGAGTGGCGGCGCGGTCGGCTCGGAGAGGTGGATTTGTAGCAATCGTGCAGTAGGGCGTCGGGCGCGATGGCGGCTCCGTCGAGCAAGGGAGCACCCTTATGTCCCGCCTGTCAAAGAGCCCGTTCGACACCTTGGAGGACGCCTTCGAGGTGCTGTGTGCCGAGCCCCGCCCGCTGGTCTTGGAGAGGGGTGTGGTGGCCGGGCTGCCGGCCCGGGCGTTGCCGCTGACCCAGCTGCGGGCGGTGCTGTTGCACCCTTCGACGGGCTACCGGGCCCGCAACGCGGCGATCTCGGTCCTGTTGGGCCGTGCACGGGTCGAGGGCGGGCGGTGGACGGTGGGGTTGGCCGGGGTGCTGGTCTTCGGGTTGCGCCGGGCCACCTCGGGCCTGTGCGACGTGTGTCCGCACAAGGCGGCCGACATCGAGGCCGAGGCGTCGGCCGGCCTGGTGGCGGGGATCGCCCGGACCGACCCGGGCCGGGACCGGTTGGCGGCCCGGCTGATCTGGCTGGCCCGGAACCGGGCCAAGGGGCTGGTGGCCCGGGAGTTGGCCGAGGTGGGCCGGCCCGGGCGGCATCTGTGCTCGGAGGTCCCGGCCCGCCCCTACGGCCACCCCGACCTAGTGCTGGTCGAGGCGGTAGCCGAGGGGGTTATCGAGGCTCGTGATGCGGCCCTGATCGGCGACACCCGCCTGGGCGAGATGACCCTGGTGGAGGCGGCGGCCAGTTGGGGGATGGCGGTCGACTCGCTCCGCCACCGCCGCCGGCGGGCGGAGGCCCGGTTGGTGGCCTGGCTCGGGGGGCCGCCCCTTCCCGGCGCGGCCGACCCGAAGCGCCGCCTGACGCGGCCGGCGGGAAGTTCTTCAAGTTCTGGTGTCCGGTTTCGGGCCTCGACCCCTTATTTGGGCGGTGAGGGTCGGCCCCACGACGAGGCGGCCAACGACCGGCGGCCGGCGGCGTGCCAACCGCCAACCGACACCAGGAGGTGAGCAGTGCCCTTTCCGGTTCCCCCGCCTCGCCGGGGCCGACCCTGCCCCCGACCCGTCCGTCTTGTGGAGGAGGTCCCCACGTCCATACACCCCCGAACCTCCCAGCAGTCCCTCGAACAGCCCCGGTCCCGGCGGCCCCGGCTCCGTCGACTGGCATGCCGGTCGGCCCAGGTGGCGGTCCCCGCCGCCGTGGTGGCCGCCGTCCTGCTGGTCGCAATCGCCCCGCCCGCCTTCGCCGCCACTGGCGGGGCGGCGACGAGCCTCAACTCGGTCATCGACAACCTGCGCAACTGGCTGGTCGGCATCCTGGCTGCGGTCGCCACGCTGTTCCTGACGGTGGGCGGCCTGCGCTACCTGACCGCCGGCGGCGACCCGAGCCAGGTCGAGAAGGCCAAGACCGCCCTCAAGTCGGCGGCCATCGGCTACGCCCTGGCCGCGCTGGCCCCGCTGCTGGTGTCGATCCTGGCCTCGCTGTTCTGATGCGCCCGCCGGCCCTCCTCGTCGTGGCCCGCCGGCACCGCTTGGCCGTGGCGGCTTTGGTCGTCCCGGTCACCTTCGCCGTGCTCGGCCTGTTTGCCCATCCCGCTTCGGCCACCACCCACCCCCGGCCGGCGACCGCGGTCCTGACCTCGTCGACGAGCGGGAGCTCAGGGAACAACGGGCCGGCACCGATCCAGGTCGGCCCAACCCCGACCGGCGCGCCGGGCGTGCCGGCGTCGGGGAGCGGGGGCAGCGTTTCGGGCGGCAGCCAGCCGTCCCCGGGGTTCTTCGACATCCCGGGCCAGATCGAAGCCGCCCTCGACGGGTGGTTCCGGGACGTGGTCACGAGCGCCTTGAACCCGGTGCTGGATGTGATGGGCCACACCCTGCTCGCCACCCCCGACGTCACCGACCAGTCCCGGGTGGGCCAGCTGTGGGAGATGTTGGTCGGGATCGCCGATGCCTGCCTGGTGCTGTTCGTGTTGGTTGGCGGGGCGATCGTCATGGGCCACGAGACGGTCCAGACCCGTACCGCCGTCAAGGACGTGCTGCCCCGCATCGTGGTCGCCGCGGTGGCCGTCAACGCCAGCCTCTCGCTGGCCGGGCTGGCCATCTCGACCGCGGACTCGTTCTCCCAGGCGCTGCTCGGCGCTGGTGTCGGCCCCGCCCAGGCGTCCACGGTGTTGCGCCAACTGGTCCTCGGATCGCTCGCCTCGGGCGGCATCTTCTTGGTCCTATTGGGGGCCGTGGTCGCCGTGCTCGCCGTCGTGCTTTTGGCCACCTACGTGATCCGCCTGGCCCTGGTCATCCTGCTGGTGGTGGCCGCCCCCCTGGCGCTGGTGTGCCACGCCCTACCCCAGACCGAGGGCCTGGCCCGACTGTGGTGGCGGGGCTTCGCCGGGGCCCTGCTGGTCCAGGTGGCACAGTCGCTGGTGCTCATCTGCGCCCTGCGCATCTTCTTGGCCTCGGGCGGTCCGGCCAATCTCGGGATCGCCTCGTCGGGCGGGTTGGTTGACCTGTTGGTCTCGGCCTGTCTGTGTTGGGTGCTGGTCAAGATCCCGACCTGGGTGGGCCGGATGGTGTTCTCCGGGTCCCGCCGCCGGGGCGGCGCCCGCAGCGTGGTGCGCGACCTGGTCGTCTACAAGGGCATCAAGGCCCTGGCCGCGGGGATCGGGCTGTGACCCCGGCCGAGGACCGCGACGCCGGCCGGGTGCGCATCCCCGCCGACGTGGGCCGGTCGGACAAGCTCCTGGCCGGGCTCAACGCCCGCCAGCTGGCCATCCTGGCCGTGGCCGGCGTCGTTCTGTGGGTCGCCTACACCGCCACTCGCCACGTGGTCCCCGTCGTCGGGTTCGCCGCGGTGGCCGTTCCCGTCGGCGGGGCGGCGACCCTGCTGGCAGTCGGCCGGGTGGAGGGCCAGCCGGCCGATCGGCTGGTGCTGGCCGCCTGGCGGCACCATCGCTCCCCGCGCCGCCTGGTGCCGGCCCCGGGCGGGGTCCCCGCGTCCCCGGCGTGGGTGGCGGTGCCCGGTGTGTCGTTGCCGGCCCCGCTGCGCCTCCCGCTCGCCTCCATCGACGCCGAGGGGGTGGTCGACCTTGGCGGCGACGGCCTGGCGGTGATCTGCCGGGCCAGCTCGGTCACCTTCGCCCTGCGCACCCCCGCCGAGCAGGAGGCCCTGGTGGCCGGCTTCGCCCGCTGGTGCAACTCCCTGACCGAGCCGGCCCAGATCCTGGTCCGAGCCGAGCCGGTCAATCTCACCCCCATGATCGACGCCGTGCTGCAGGCGGCGCCGGGCCTGCCCCACCCCGGCCTCGAAGCCGCGGCACGGGAGCACGCCGCCTCGAATTGGGTACTTCCAACCCGGACCTCACGCCCTTAGTCCGCCACCTTCGACGGAGGCTCGAAGCAGCGAACCACGCCTCCGTCACCCTTGGGGAGCTGCAGAAGTTCACCCTCTTGGAGACCGCGTTCCGCCCCCCGCATGCCACCCAGGTGATCCGCCAGATGCTCGCTGCAGGTCAACTCGACCGTCGCCCTCAATTTGGGCAGCTGTCCAAGCCCGTGAAACTGCTCTTGGCCTCGTGACGCAGGAACGCAACGCCTCGTGACGACCCCGCTTCTCGTAAACGTCCGGCGGCGTCCCGGCAGGAGCGCTTCATATGGGACTCAGCTGCAGTAGGGACAGGTCGCAAGATCATGCGGTCGAGGTTCGTCCGGTGGCACATGGACGTAGAGCCGTTGCTGGTCGCCGGTCGTGGGAACGGGTGCCGACGACGGGCGGTCGGCCGCATCGAGAGTGGAGAACAGGTCGAACTGTCCCTGCGCTTCCCGTACCAATCGCTCACGTAGTGATCTGGCTTCTTGGGCCATCGCGGGGAACTCGGTCGCCGCTTGGTCGTAGAGGTGCGTCATGATGTCGTGGCCGGGTTTTGAGTCGGTGGCGAAGATCATGTGGTAGATTGGTAGGTCACGCGTATTTCGGATCTCCAGCTGATGGGTCCAGCGATAGCCGAGATCATGCTCTAGTCGCCACCGCATGAGATTCACGTACTCCTCTCGGGCGGCGGCGGGATCGATCTCGTCGTCGAGTTTTGCCTTCCAAACGGCGTGCCATTGGGGATCCCCGAACATGTCGGTGATCGCAGCGTTGTCGATCGGCCGTAGGTCGCCGGTACGGGGAAGGAGTCGCGCAAAGAGGGGATCGGGGAAGAGCATCCAGAGCTCCACCTTGGTCTTTGCCCGCGGTCCTTTGTGCGCGGCGAGCGCTTGTAACGTGCGCCAGGTGTAGTGAGGCCCGTTGGGGTCGATGAACGCGAAGGTGGGTGCCCAGGCCGCGTCCGCTTCCCGAAGATCCGTGAGCGCTTGGTGGATGGTGTCGTTACTGTCTCCCGGGTAGACGATCCAATCCCGGGCCGGAAACTCGTTGGTGAGTGCTTGGCGAAGTTTGGTCGCGTTGGCCTCCAGTTCGAAGAACCGCAGGTGCGTGAACAGCGGGTTTTCGATGCTGAGCGCGATTCGAGCAGACCCGTCGATCGGGTTCTGGGTGTCGCGATCAACGTTCTCCGGTTCGCCTCCGAAGAGATCGAGGTACACCCGTTTGACGCACCGGTTCTTCGTCGTGGTCGTGAACGCGTCAAGGTAGCGCTGGAGCAGCTCCAACTTGTAGCGAGTCCAGAACCCCCACGAGCGTGCCACTGAAGCAGTCTTAGGCCAGTGCTACTTGCGGCATCTCGTCGTACAACATGCCGTCGAGGACCCGACCGTGAGCCTTGGGAGTCCGTCCACCCCACTGCTTGAAGAAGAACGGCACGTGGGCATCGAGGCACTGGTCGCGGATCGACCGCACCCAATCGGGATCCACAGGTCGGGCGCAGTGTCCGCTCTCCCCGCCAGCGATGACCCAATCGATCCCATCGAGGTCTAGATGGTCGAGCGGGCCGAGGAGCGGCTCGCAGGAGAGAAACCGCACGGCCGCCGGCACCACCTGGAGATGGCCGATCCGGAACGAGTAGCGGGCGTCCTCGACGCTCACTCCCATCCAGAGGTTCACCGGCCAGTCGAGGCGGTCTGCTGTCTGCGCGAGGCGCTTCGAGCGCTTCGTGAGCACTTGGTAGGTGTGCTGCGGCGTCGCCGCGATCACCTCGAACACCCGACGGACGTAATCGAGCGGCACTTTCGGGTGGAAGAGGTCGCTCATACTATTCACGAAGATCGTCCGCGGGGAGTCCCAACTCATCGGCACCGTCAGGGCGGACGGGTGCAGGGTCAAACCGAAGCCCGGTCCCGAAGTTCGAGGGTCGCCGTCCTGCTGGTACTTCGCCTGCCCCATCGCCTTGAGCCGCTTCGCCAACGTCAACGCGTAACAGTGATCGCAGCCAGCACTGGTGCGGTCACAGCCCGTCGTCGGGTTCCAAGTGGCCTCGGTCCACTCGATCCCGCTTCGGTCACCCATCTGCGTGCCTCTCGTGCCTTCTCATCGATCCCTACCAGTCACAGTCCTCCATCGTGGCGATCTGGTGTGACAGCTTCGCAGAGGCCCAAGGTCAGTGCCCCATCGAGCCCGAGATCCAGCGCCTGGACAGGAGCCAGTGAGTCAAGCAGAGCGCCGCCGTCGCCCCCCTGGTCGCAGGGTCACACCGGCGTCTTTCAAGGCACGCCGAACGGTGCTCGCCGCCACTCCCAACTGCGCAGCCACCCAGTCGGCCGGCTGACCTCCGGCGTAGAGCTGGGCGGCCCGATCCACCTCGTCGCCCTGGAGCGCACGGCGATCACGCTTGGGGACGCCATGGCGCCGGACGTGGCCGAGGACCGTCGTCCGGTTCACCCGGAACGACGTCGCCAGCTCGTCCACCGGGACACTCCGACGGTAGGCAGCGACCAGCTCGGCTACTTCGTCGGACGGAAGGCGTCGCTGAACCGGCAGAGACCCAACCAGCGGATCGGTCGGGTGAACAGGCAGCTCGCCGGGGTTCTGCCGTAGCACCGTCCCAAGGGCAGGCAGACAGAGCAAAGGGCCATCTACCTGGGCAAACGCACTACCGGTATCTGTTCAGGGCTGATCGCGCGGAGCGCGCGAGTGATCCACCACTGAGCGCGCGCGGCGATGTAGACCGTTTGTGTGGCCAGGGATCTGCTCCGCCAGTTGCGAGAGGAGAACGGCGCGCTCAGGGCGACGATCGAGGCGCTGGAGTCGGAGCGCGCCGGTCTCGCCGGGGCCCTCGAAGCGCTCGAGGCAGAGGTCGAGCGGTTGCGCCGAGAGCTCGGTCGCAACTCGGGTAACTCCGGCAAGCCGCCGTCGTCGGACACGATCACCGTGCGCCAGGCGCAAAAGAGCGAGCGTGTCTCGCGCGCCGAGCGGCGCCGACGGGCCCGGGCCCAGGCCAAGAAGCTGACCGAGGACCGCCCGAAGCGCTCCCCGGGCAAGCAGCCCGGTGATCCCGGTGCGTCACTGGCCCAGGTGGAAGATCCCGACGAGGTGGTCTCCTACGCCCCGGGTGCCTGCGGCGGATGCGGCGGCGACCTGGGCGACGCGGAGGTCACCGGGACCGAGGTGCGCCAGGTCTTCGACCTACCGAAGCGACGCCTGGAGGTGACCGAGCATCGGGCGGAGACCCGCCGCTGCTCATGTGGCCGCACGACCAAGGCAGCGTTCCCAGCGCCAGCAAGGGCATCTGCGTGTTACGGCCCGACGTTACGGGCAGTCGGGGTGTATCTCATGATCGGCCAGCACCTGCCGGTGGCCAGGACGGCGGAGCTGTTGTCCCAGGTCTGCGACGCGCCGGTCTCGACCGGCTGGCTGGCTTGCCTGGCTTCGGAGGCCGCCGACGGCCTCGAAGGATTCCTCGCTGGGCTGAAGGCGCAGCTCATAGCCGAAGACGTGCTGCATGCTGATGAGACCTCGGCGCGCGTCTCGGGTGCCTGCTACTGGTTCCACGTCGCCTGCACCGACTTGTTGACCCTGCTCGACTGTCACGAGAAGCGGGGGGTGGCCGCCACCGAGGCGATCGGCGTGCTGCCGTTCTTCTCCGGAGTGCTGGTCTCCGATGGCTGGGGCCCCTACTGGTCGGTCGGAGCCTTCGAGCACGCCTTGTGCCTCAGTCACCTCCTCCGAGACCT
The DNA here is from genome assembly GCA_050744085.1 of Acidimicrobiales bacterium. GTDB lineage: Bacteria > Actinomycetota > Acidimicrobiia > Acidimicrobiales > JAJPHD01 > JAVKSL01. Next base: position 4,779 of record JBOGGU010000007.1, on the reverse strand, counting down.
CGCCTCGGTGGCCGAGTCGGGCCGCCACCGCCCATGGGCCGACGCGATGGCCGACCTGCTCGTCGAGGCCAAGAACACCCTCGCCGCCGCCATCGCCGACGGTGCCGAAGGGCTCTCGGGCCGCCAGCTCAAGGCGTTGCGGACCCGCTACACCAAGATCCTCAACCAAGGCCGGGCCAAAGTCCCCGCCCGCCACCAGCCCGGCAGCGCCAACCGCGAGGCTCACAACCTGCTGGTGCGCCTCGACGCCCAGCGCCACGAGGTCACCCGCTACTGGTCGAACCCGGCCGTGGACGCCACCAATAACCAGGCCGAGAGAGACCTGCGCATGGTGAAGCTCCAGCGCAAGATCAGCGGCTGCTTCAGGACCCTCAAAGGCGCGAAGGACTTCTGTGCCATCCGCTCCTACATCCAGACCGCCGCCAAGCACGGCCGAGCCCGCCTCGACGTGCTCGTCGATCTGTTCAACGGCACGCCATGGATGCCACCGGCGACCGGCCCCTGAGTGCGGCGCGGGCCTGAATAGATACCCTGCCAGTTCGTGTCGGAGGGCAGGTCATCCTCGATCACCGGGCGCGATCCCCCCGGGGCAGTTTCAGCGGCAATCGGCGCTGAAGGTCACGGGGCAGTCTGCGCGCTCTGAACGGTCCTTCCAACATTGGAGACAGAGTGAGGTCACGTCGATCAGGACGCCTCGCCCTCGGCCCTGACCGTCTTGGTGTCGTTGAGGCGCACGAGGAGCTTGCGGAGCTGGGCGTAGGGGGCTGCACCAAGCTCGGCTTCGAGTTGGTCCTCGATCTCGCTCACCGCGCGCCGGATGACCGAGCGCAACACTTCGCCGCGTTCGGTGAGGTGCACTCGCTTTGCCCGCTGATCCTCGAGATCGCGGCTCCGTTGGACGTAGCCGAGCTCTTCGAGCTGGCCGAGCAGGTAGCTCATGGCCTGCTTGGTGGTGCCGACCTCGGCCGCGAGCTCGAACGGTCGGCGACCGTTCGGGCCGGGATAGCGCAGCACTGCCAGATGTGCCAGCACCAAGTCCGTGAAGCCGGCTTCGTGTGCTTGGCGAAGGATACGCAGGTGCACTGCCTCGACCGGCCGCCGCAGGAGTGCGCCGATCAGTGGCGGGGATCCCTCGGCCGGCATCTGGCTCATAATAAAGCCACTTTACTAGACACCCGAACAATGGTACAGTCCCTTTACTGTTTTCAAGAACCGAGAGGAGCCACCATGGCCAAAGCCTCCAAGGCACTGATCAAGTCCCCGGGTATCGACGTCCAGTTCCTGGTGGACGCCGAGGACTCAGGCGGGAGCACGACCGCCTTCCTCGCCCGAGTCGCCCCGGGCGCGCAGACGCCGCCGCCGCACTACCACGCCGACTGGGACGAGACCGTCTACTGCACCCAGGGGACGATGACCTACACGGTCGACGGCGAGAAGCTTGACCTTGAGCAAGGCCAGGCGTTGTGCGTCGTGCGGGGTCGGACCCACAAGTTCGACAACCTCACCGACGCCGATGCGTGGATGCTCGTCGTGTCGGCGCCGGGACTGTTCGAGGAGGACTACTTCCTCAGCATCGCCGAGATCCTCAACGCCGCTACCGACGGCCCGCCCGACTTCGCGGCCCTCCACGCCGTGCAGGCCCGCCACGGTGTCACCGTGGTGCCGGGCTGAAGGCGCATCGCCAGTCGTAACCCCGGTCTGCCGCACGTCCTCACCGAACCGAAGCCCGCGCTGCGATCCGGTGTCGCAGCGTTGCGCCGACGTCTCAGGCTGCGACATAGTCAGCAAGGCATCATCTCGCAGGAATCCCACCGAGCCAATCCGCACGAAACGTGCCCGTCGCTGTTCTTGGTCGGGTGGCCGGCCGCCAACGGGTAGTTCTGCTGGCCGTCGACACCGTGGCTCGGGCCTCCAGACGATGTGGACGCAGTCAGGGGGACCGCGGTGGCCGTCCCTTCGGGCGCAGGGTGACACCGGCGTCGGTCAATGCCCGCCGAACCGTGGTCGCTGCCACCTGGAGTTCCTCGGCCACCGACTCGGCCGAGAGCCCAGCACCATAGAGGTGGACGGCCTTCCGGACAGCGTCTGGTCCGAGCACCCGGCGATCCCGCTTCGGGACGCCATGGCGCCTGACGTGGCCAAGGACCGTCGTCCGATTCACCCGGAATGATGCCGCCACCTCTTCCACCGGGACACCCCGGCGGTAGGCGGCGACTAACTCCGCCACCTCGCCGGGTGCAAGGCGCCGCTGGACCGGGAGAGACCCAACCAGCGGGTCGGTCGGATGAACAGGCGGCTCGCCGGGACTCTGTCGAAGCACCGTCCCAAGGGCAGGCAAGCAAAGCAAAGGGCCATCTACCTGGGCAAACGCACTACAACCCGCCGTCGAAGGTGGTCTCGTACTGTGACAAGATAAGACCACCCCTCTGACCTGGGTTCGTGCACCCGGCGGTCGTCGACCGGAAGGCGCTGGTGGGTGGCGCTCATCTTCGTGTCTCCTTCAGTCGCCGCCCGGATCGGCTCCTGACGCTCTGGGACGAACCCGTACAGACCAGCGTCATGGCCCAAGCCGTCGTCGCCCAGGTGTGGCGGGACCCGACCGGGCGTCAGGCCGAGCTTGCGCCCTCAGGGCTCCATGGCTGGACCCACGGGGAGGGAGGCCAGCCCTCTGCCGCTGCCATCAGGCTGAAAGCAGTGCCGCCGTCAATGGCCTCGCGCAGGATATCGGCGTGGCCGGCGTGCCGGGCGGTCTCCTCGATCAGGTGCAGAAGGACCCAGCGCACCGACCAAGCGTCCAGGTCCTGGGGAAACCAGGGGACGCCCTTGGGGACGGGTACGGGTTCGCCCAAGTCGTCGACGCCCGCCAGCACCACCTGGGTCTCGGCGGCAGCGTCTGCATAGCTGTCGAGCACACCGGTCAAGCTCTCGCCGTCAAGAAGGCGGAAGCCGGCGCTGTAATCTTCGGGTAGGCCCGCCGGCCGCGGAGGGTCGTTACGGTGGGCAACCTCATTGATCCAGTGACGCTCGACCGCGGCAACATGCTTGACCAGCCCACCAACGCTCAGAGCGCTGGTTGTGGGGACAAACCGGGCCTGCTCCTCGGTCAGGCCCTAGGCGGTCAGGCGCATCACGTAGCGCTGCTGTTCGAGATAGCGGAGGAGGCCTTCGCGCTCGTCGGCGACCGGGGGCACGTCGCCAGGCACAACGCCAGCCTAATGGGGGGGTGAGGCAGAGCGCAGCTCGTCTGGTGGTGGTCGTGGTAGCTGGGAGGGGGGCGCGGGGGGAGGGGTGGACAACTCGTGCGTTCTCTGGATTTGTGTGGATGAGTTGTGGATCTCGCCCCAGCCTTTTCCCAGCCGGCTCCCTCGGGGTCAGGCTGGGAGCCGAGCCGCCGACGGGTGACCACTTCGAAAGCCAGGGCCGCCGAGCCCTGGGGTTAGACCGTGGCCCCGCCGGTGGTGAGGAGGGCCTGACCACTGGTGGGATGACGTTGCCATCGAGCACTGATCCATTAGGTCGCAGGCTGTGTCCTTCTCCGGCTCGTAAGACCAACAGGACCGAACCAAGGAGGGACACATGATCTTCGTAGGCGACGACTGGGCCGAGGACCACCACGACGTGGTGATCCTCGACGAGGAGGGCAAGGCGCTGGTGAGACACCGCCGCCTGCCCGAGGGGGTGGCTGGGATCGCGGAGTGCCACGAGCTGATCGCCGGGTTCGCTGACGAGCCCACCCAGGTGGCGATTGGCATCGAGACCGACCGGGGCCTGTGGGTAGCCTCGCTGGTGGCAGCGGGCTATGGCGTGTACGCCGTGAACCCCCTGGCTGTGGCCCGCTATAGGGAGCGCCACGTCGTCTCGGGGGCCAAGTCCGACCCTGGCGACGCGGCTACCTTGGCCGACCTGGTACGCACCGACCGCCACCACCACCGCCAGGTCGCCGGGGACAGCCCCGACGCCCAGGCCGTCAAGGTGCTCGCCCGAGCACACCAGCGCGTGATCTGGGACCGCTGCCGCCAGGTGAACCGGCTGCGCTCGATCTTGCGGGAATTCTTCCCCGTCGCTCTCGAGGCCTTGGGCACCGACCTGGCCCACCCCGACGCGCTGGGCCTGTTGGCCCGGTCGCCGACACCGGCCGCCGCAGCCAAGCTGTCGACCTCGGCCATCGGCGCCGCCTTGCGCAAGGGTGGCCGCCAGCGGGGGGTGGCCGCCCGCGCCGCCGAGCTGCATGCCATCCTGGGGACTCCCCGCTTGGATGCCCCGCCGGCGGTGGCCGCCGCCTACGGGGTCCAGGTGCGCTCGGCCGTTGGGATCATCGCCGAGATGACACGCCAGATCGCCGCCCTCGAGGCGGAGCTGGCCGCCAGTTTTGAGTCGCACCCGGACGCCGAGATCGTGAGAAGCCAGCCAGGGCTCGGTGTTGTCCTCGGCGCCCGGGTGCTGGGCGAGTTCGGTGATGATCCGAACCGCTACGCCGATGGTAGAGCACGACGCAACTACGCCGGCACCTCGCCGGTCACCAAGGCATCGGGCAACAAGCGGGCGGTGCTGGCCCGTTTCGTCCGCAACCGGCACCTGGCCGACGCCTGCTATCAGTGGGCGTTTTGTGCCACAAACGCGTCGGCCGGCGCTCGGGCCTTCTACGACGAGCACCGGGCCAAGGGCGAGACCCACGACCAGGCTCTCCGCGTGCTGTCCAACCGCCTTGTCGGCATCTTGGACGGCTGCCTGCGCTCCCGCAGCCTCTACGACGAGGACAAGGCCTGGGGGCACCGGGCC
>JBOGGU010000006.1:0-4352 GCA_050744085.1 Acidimicrobiales bacterium | reverse complement strand
TCTGGGTGCCCGGTCCTCCGTGGCGGCTGCCGCTGGCAGCGAGACCAACTGGAGGCTACCCGATGCGCATTGAGTCCGACGGGCACAGCAGGGGAAACCCCCGCCTGTTCGAGGTAATAGAGGGCGCTACCAAAGAGACCAACAGCAAGATGGGCAACAACACTGTCTGGGCCTGGCCCGAGCTGTTGGACCACCTTCGTGTCGCAGGCCAGCCCGTTCAAGGTCCCTGGCCCCCGCACCAGCAGCCGCGCCCAGAGCCCGAGGAGGACATGTCCCCCGTCGCGGTGCGCGACCCTCAGGGCCGTGGGCGTCCCGCAGGGCGCAGCTCATCTCCCACCCCGCGCACGCCAGCCAAACCCGCTGGTCCCTCGTCCGGTCGTCGAGTCAGCCTTCGTGACCGTGGCTAGTCAAGGTCCCGTCGTCCGAGCAGCATCGTCCATTGAGTCCATAGAAGGGGCTGGGGGGTCATAGATGTTTCCCGCGCGTTTTGCCTATGAGGCACCGCAAACGATCGAAGAGGCGATCGACATCCTGCGCAGCTACGGGGGCGAGGCCAAGGTGCTGGCTGGAGGCCAGAGCCTGGTACCGCTGCTGAAGCTGCGCTTCGCCGCACCGGCGTGCCTGGTCGACATCAACAGGATCCCGGGCCTCGACTACCACCGTGTCGACGTTGACGGCTCGATCCACGTCGGGGCGCTCTGCCGCCACGGTGACCTGGAGCGCTCCGCACTCATCGAGCAGATCCAGCCGACCATGGCTGCCATCGCTCCTCTGGTCGCCGACCCGATAGTGCGCAACCGGGGGACGCTGTGCGGCTCGATCTGCCACGCCGACCCCCAGGGAGACTGGGCCTCGGCCATGACGGCGCTCGGTGCCTACGTGGTGGCGCAGGGTCCGAACGGCCGTCGCAGCATCAAGGTGTCCGAGTTCGTCACCGGCCCGTTCCAGAACGCCCTGGCCCTCGACGAGATCGTCGTCGAGGCCGTGGTGCCGCCGCCCCAGGGTACCCCTAAGGGCGGCTACCTCAAGATGGAGCGCCGGGTGGGCGACTTTGCCACCGTCGGCGTCGCCGTGTCGCTGGACACCTCCGGCTCCTCGGTCAACCGCGCGGGCATCGGCCTCACGGGGGTGGGAGGGACCACCATCGACGCCACCTCCGCTGCAGGGGCGCTGGTGGGGAGCTCGTTGAGCTCGTCCAGCATCTCCCGGGCCGCTTCGCTCGCTGCGGGGGCCTGCAATCCCCGCTCGGACCATCGAGGCAGCGCAACCTTCAAGCGCCACATCGTGGAGACTTTCGTGACCCGCATCCTAGAAAGCTGCAACTAGACATGGAAAAGCGACCTGACGTAACCACCCTGTACACGGAGCAGAAGCAGGCAGGAGCGGTAGACACGCCGGTCCGGCGGATCACCGTGACGGTCAACGGGGAGCCCAGGACCGCCGACGTCGAGCCCCGCCTGCTGCTGGCGCACTTCATTCGCCAGGGCCTGAAGCTGACCGGTACCCACACCGGGTGCGACACGACCAACTGCGGGTGTTGCACCGTCTTGGTCAACGGCAAGCCGGTCAAGTCCTGCACCATGCTGGCAGTCCAGGCCGACGGGTGCGAGGTGACGACGGTCGAGGGCCTGGCCCTGGCCTCCGAGCTGCACCCGATCCAGGAGGGCTTCACCCTCGAGCACGGGTTGCAGTGTGGGTTCTGCACCCCGGGGATGATGCTCACAGCAAAGGCGCTCTTGGAGGAGAACCCCAACCCCACCGAAGAGGACATCCGCTGGGGCCTGTCGGGCAACCTCTGCCGTTGCACCGGATACCAGAACATCGTGAAGTCGGTACTGTGGGCGGCTGACAAGCTGCGCTCCCAGTCCGTTTAGAGCCAACCGATACGGAGGGTAGGAGAACATGACCGCACAGGCACTGGACGAGATCAAGATCGGTGGGCTGGGCTCACGGCGCCAGCGCGTCGAGGACAGCCGGTTCATCCGGGGCAAGGGCAACTACATCGACGACGTGAGCCTGCCCGGCATGCTCCACATGGAGATACTTCGCAGCCCCTTGGCGCACGCCCGGATCCGCTCCATCGACACCACCAAGGCCTACGAGATCCCCGGAGTTCGCCAGGTCATCACCGGCGAGGTGCTGGCAATGCGCAACCTGGCCTGGATGCCGACGCTGAGCTACGACACCCAGGCGGTGCTGGCCACCGACAAGGTTCGCTTCCAGGGCCAGGAGGTGGCCTGCGTGATCGCGGACGACCCGTACATCGCCCGGGATGGCTGCGACGCCATCATCGTGGACTACGAGCCGCTGCCGCCCATCGTGAACCCCACCCAGGCCAAGGCCGAGGGCGCCCCGATCATCCGTGACGACAAGGTGGGCCAGGACGACAACATCTGCATGAACTGGGAGGTGGGCGACAAGGAGGGCACCGACCGCGCCTTCGCCCAGGCAGACGTGGTCTCCAAGCTCGACCTTCACTACCCCCGCAGCCACCCCTCACCCATCGAGTGCTGCGGCGAGGTGGCCGACTTCAACCGCGCGACCTCCAAGCTGACCGTGTACATGACCACGCAGGCGCCGCACATCATCCGCACCGCGGTGGCCCTGGTGGCCGAGCTGCCCGAGCACCTGATCCGGGTCATCAGCCCGGACATCGGCGGGGGCTTCGGCAACAAGGTGCCGGTGTACCCCGGCTACGTGTGCGCCATCGCGGGATCCATCCTGCTGGAGCGCCCGGTCAAGTGGATCGAGGACAAGACCGGCAACCTGATCTCCACCGGCTTCGCCCGTGACATCTACCTGCACGGCGAGATCGCCATGCGCAAGGACGGCAGGATCCTGGGAGTACGGATGCACACCGACTCCGACCACGGGGCATTCTTCTCCGACGCGCAGCCCTCCAAGTTCAAGATCGGCCTGATGCACTCGGCCTTTTCCTGCTACGACATCCCCTACGCGCACCTCACGGCCCAGGGGACCTACACCAACAAGGCCCCTGGTGGCGTCGCCTACCGCTGCTCGTTCCGGGTGACGGAGGCGATGTTCTTCCAGGAGCGCATGATCCGGGCCGCTGCAGACGACGTGGGCGTGGACCAGGCGGAGTTCCGCCGGATGAACTTCGTGCGGGACGACGACTTCCCCCACCGCACGCCATTTGGCTTCCTGCTGGACTCCGGCCAGTACTCCAAGTGCCTGGACGTGGGCCTCGAAGCCATCGGGTACAAGGACTTCCAGCGCGAGAAGGTGGAGGCGGCCGCCAGGGGCCGGCTCCTCGGAGTCGGCATCTCCACCATGAGCGAGCCGCTCGGCGCGGGCAACAGCCGTGAGTACGACATCATCGGGATCAAGATGTTCGACTCCGCAGAGCTGAGGGTTCACATGACCGGAAAGGCGCTGCTGCGCACCGGGGCGAGGACCCAGGGTCAGGGACACGAGACCACCTGGGCCCAGATCGTGGCACACGAGCTCGGCATCCCCTCCACGGACGTGCTTGTCGAGGAGGGCGACACCGACACCGCCCCCTATGGCATGGGCACCTACGCCAGCCGCTCCACACCGGTGGCCGGCGGCGCGGTGGCCATGGTCTCCCGCAAGGTCCGGGCCAAGGCTCGCAAGCTCGCAGCTCACCTGCTCGAGGTGTCCGAGGAGGACGTCGAGTGGGAGCTGGGCCGCTTCTACGTGCGCTCGGCGCCGGACAGGGGGGTGACCATCCAGGAGTGCGCCATCGCCGCCTACACCAACATGCCCGATGGCATGGAGCCAGGCCTGGAGAACAACGCATACTACGACCCGCCGAACCTGACGTGGCCGTTCGCCTGCTACATAGCCAAGGTGGAGATCGACCCCGAGACGGGGGTGTGGGACGTGCTCAACTTCGTGGCGGTTGACGATTGCGGGGTTCGCATCAACCCGATGATCGTCGAGGCCCAGATCATGGGAGGCCTCACCGAGGCGTACGCCATGGCCAACATGCAGTTCATCACCTTCGACGCCGAGGGCAACTGCGTGGGCTCGAACTACCTGGACTACCTGCTGCCGACCGCCTGGGAAACCCCCGGTTGGGAGCTGCACGAGGTGGTCACCCCTTGTCCTCACCACCCCATCGGCGCCAAGGGCGTCGGCGAGTGCGCTGCGGTCGGTGGCCCGGCTGCCTTCGTAAACGCCGTGATGGACGCCCTCAAGGACTACGGCGTGCGCAACATCGACATGCCGATGCTGCCGGACCGGGTCTGGGAGGCAATCACCATGCGCCACGATGTCTCCGGGGCGCCGCCAGTCAAGACCGAAGCCCCATAGGAGGGATACAGACCATCATGAAGGGTCTCATGGCAGTCTTCGCCAGATACTTGCTG
>JBOGGU010000005.1:0-9094 GCA_050744085.1 Acidimicrobiales bacterium | reverse complement strand
CCACCAACTGCCTCGCGCCGATTGCCAAGGTGCTCAATGACACGTTCGGCATCGATCACGGCTTCATGACCACGATCCATGCCTACACCAACGACCAGCACGTGCTCGACCTGCCGCACAAGGACCTGCGCCGCGCGCATGCAGCCGCGATCAACCTGATCCCGACGTCGACCGGCGCTGCGCGCGCGATCGGACTCGTGCTGCCACACCTGAAGGGCAAGATCGACGGCATCTCGGTACGCGCTCCGGTCGCCACGGGCTCGATCACCGACTTCGTCGCCCAGCTGCGTGAGGACGTCACGACCGACGACGTCAATGCGGCTTTCAAGCGCGCGGCCGACAGCGGGCCGCTCGAGCCCTACCTCGTGTACTCGACGGAGCAGCTCGTCTCGACGGCGATCGTCCACTCACCCGCGTCGTGCACGTTCGACAGCGAGCTGACGATGACGAGCGGCAGCTCGGCGAAGGTGTTCGGCTGGTACGACAACGAGTGGGGCTACTCCTCCCGCCTGGTGGACCTGGTCTGCCTCGTGGGAGGCGCCTGATGCACCTGGCGGTCCTGGAGGATCTGCCCCCGGTGCCGGGGAAGGCGGTCCTGGTCCGGGCCGACCTCAACGTGCCCCTTCGACCTTTGCCCGACGGATCTTCTGAAGTAATAGACGATTTTCGAATCCGGGCCGCCGTGCCCACCATCGCGTGGCTCGCCCGCGCCGGGGCGAAGGTCACCGTCTGCAGCCACCTGGGCCGGCCCAAGGGCCGTCCCGATCCCCGCTACGCCATGGCTCCGGTGGCTGCGCGCCTGGGTGAGCTGATCGCCGCGGAGGTGGGAGACGATCTGGCCTCTGGCGTGAGCGTCATGGAGAACCTGCGCTTCGACCCCGGTGAGACGGCCAACGACTCCTCCACTGTGGACCGGCTGGTGGCTGGCCAGGACCTCTACGTGAACGACGCGTTCGGCGCCGCGCACCGGGCGCACGCCTCGGTGGTGGGGCCGCCGTCCAGGCTCCCGAGCGCGGCCGGGCGGGTGCTGGCCCGGGAGGTCTCGGTCCTGGTTGGCGTGCGGGACGACCCGGTGCGACCGCTCGACGTGATCATCGGGGGGGCCAAGGCCTCGGGCAAGCTGGGGGTGATGACCGCCCTGGTGGAACGGGCCGAGGTACTGATGGTGGGCGGCGGGATGTGCTTCACGTTCCTGGCTGCGCTGGGCCACGACATAGGCGACTCGCTCTTCGAGCCGGACTACCTGGACGCCTGCCGGGCGCTCGTCGACTCCGGCAGGCGGGTGATGCTCCCCACGGACATCGTGGCCCTCGGCCCTGGGGGGGAGGTCGGTGGAACCGGCGGCGAGGTGCGCGTGGTGGGCCGGGACGTGCCTGACGGCTGGAAGGGCCTGGACATCGGGCCTGACACCGCGGCGGAGTTCGCCGACGAGCTGTCCGGAGCCGGCACAGTGTGCTGGAACGGGCCGATGGGGGTCTGTGAGGATCCCCGTTTCGCTGCGGGGACCGCGACGGTCGCCCGGGCTGTGGCGTCGTGTGCTGGGTTCACCGTGGTCGGCGGCGGTGACAGCGCGGCGGCCTTGGGGGAGCTGGGGCTCGACGGGGAGGTTGACCACCTTTCTACGGGTGGGGGGGCCTCGCTGGAGCTGTTGGAGAAGGGGGACCTGCCCGGCCTTGCTGCGCTGCGGGTGGGCGTCGGTGTCTGAGCGCCGGCGGAAGGGGCCCGGGTCGGCTCAGCCCCCGGTCGGGCGGGCAAGGCCGCTGGTCAGCGGGAACTGGAAGATGAACCTCACCCACCTGGAGGCCATCCAGGCGGTCCAGAAGCTGGCCTACCGGCTGTCTCCCGCCGACCTGGAGCTGGCCGAGGTCTCGGTTCACCCCCCTTTCACCGACCTGCGCTCGGTCCAGATGGTGCTGCGCTCCGACGACGTGCCCATCGCTCTGGGCGCCCAGCACTGCCACTGGGAGGACAAGGGTGCATACACAGGCGAGGTGAGCCCGGTGATGCTCGCCAAGCTGGACGTGGCGTATGTGATAGCGGGGCACTCCGAGCGCCGCCAACTGTTTGGCGAGACCGACGAGATGGTTAGCCGCCGGGTGCACGCGATACTGCAGAATGGCATGTGCCCGATCGTGTGCGTGGGTGAGACCCTGTCGGAGCGGGAGGAGGGGATGACCGCGGAGAAGGTGAGGGGCCAGGTGGCCTCGGACCTGATCGGCCTGTCGCCGGGGACGGTTGGCGGGCTGGTCATCGCCTACGAGCCGATCTGGGCCATCGGCACCGGCCGCACCGCGACTGCCGCCGACGCCCAGGAGACCTGCGCCACCATCCGCTCGGCGGTGGGGGAGTTGGCCGGGGCCGAGGCGGCTTCCACGGTGCGCATCCAGTACGGCGGATCGGTTGCCGTAGCGAACGCCACCGAACTGTGCGCCCAGCCAGACGTGGACGGGCTGCTGGTGGGGGGGGCGAGCCTCGACCCCGACGTGTTTGCCGCGGTGGTGAGGGCCGCCCTCGGGTCCTGAGCGGCTAGGTTGTCGGGCCGATGCTCACCATCGCAGTCGTGGTCATCCACGTGATCGTCTCGCTGTCGCTGATCCTGCTGATCCTGCTGCACAGCGGCAAGGGGGGCGGTCTGTCCGACATGTTCGGGGGCAGCGTGGGCTCGGCCGCCGCCGGTTCCACGGTCGCCGAGCGCAACCTGGACCGCATGACCGTCGCGCTGGCGGTCATCTTCGCCTTCACCACACTCATCCTGGCCCTGCGCCTCCACTGAGCCTGCGCAGTTGGACAAGGTCCGGCGAGCCGTCGTGATCTGGTCGTGTTTGTAGCCCCGTGAGGTACACAAACACGACCAGATCGACCGGGCAGTAGGCTTGGGCCAGCACTCCCGTCGGAGTGGCGGAATAGGCAGACGCGCCAGCTTGAGGGGCTGGTGCCCGCAAGGGCGTGGGGGTTCAAGTCCCCCCTCCGACACGAGACAACCCCACGCGCAGGCAGGCCGTGACCTTCTTGCCCACACCAGTGCGTTCGTAGCGCAGGTGCACGCCAGCGGAGCGGTAGACGCGCTGGCTCTCTTGGGTGTTGGCTTCCGCCAGCAGGCCAGTCAGGCCCCCCACAATTGCCAGCAGCCCGTAGACATGCACCCTGCCCAGTTGGCTTGGCCGAGGGGGCTCGTAGGCGTCGATGACTGCCTTGGCCGATGCCAGCTCAGCCTGAGCAGCTCGGGTTCGCGCGACCAGTAGTCCGGGCTGCGATGAGGCGTTGTGCCTCGGGTCGGCGGACCCAGGGCACCGAGCGCGACACGTCGGTGTCATGTGCCATCGACACCGCTTTCTCGACGCCCCTCGATCAGGTCCAGGGACGGGCGGACCAAACCCTGGGAGGCGCTCCAGGATGAAGACCATCGGGACGCGACTGCCAGGGGCCACCGTCAGCAGCGGGGTTGAGCACGTCGCTGTGTCGGGCACCTGCCGCATGGGCGACATCGATCGGCCGTGTCGCCCACATACACCCTCTTCCTCTAAAATCCACTTCAGTTGACAGAAGCTGCCGAGACCGTCTAGGATAGGCAATCATAGTTTTTAGAGAGAACCATCGAGAGAGGAGAAGGCCATGGCCACCTTGCAGCGGATCGTCAAAGGACTCGAAGGACTCGAAGTGCTGGACCGCCTCGGTGGTCCGCTCGCCACAGCCGCGGGACGGGTCACGAGACCGCGCCAGGTCAAGAACGTCCTGTCCGGGACCTGGCTCGGCCACCAGTTGCACCCCTTGCTGACCGATGTCCCCATAGGAACCTGGGTGGCGGCTGGGGCGCTGGACCTCACAGCGAGAGCTTGGGGCGCCCGGGCGGCCCGGCGCCTCGTGGGCCTGGGGGTGCTCGCCGCCCTGCCCGCAGCGGCCTCCGGCGCATCGGACTGGTCCGACACCTACGGGGCCGAGCAGCGGGTGGGCTTGGTCCATGCACTCGCCAACAGCGGCGCCATCGTCTTGCAGGCAGCGTCCTACCTGGCTCGCCGGCGGGGCCGGCATGGTACTGGAGTTGCACTCAGTGCCGCTGGCCTCGGGGTCATGGGCGCGGCCGGCTATCTGGGCGGGCACCTGTCCTTCAACCGAGGGGTGGGGGTCAATCACACCGCCTTTGAGGAGGCTGTCACCGAATGGACCGACGTGGCCGCCCTAGCCGAACTGGTCTCTGACAAGCCGGTGCGGGTGGAGGCCAGCGGCGTTCCGGTGGTGGTTATCCGCCAGGGCGAGGAGGTTTACGCTCTGTCCGCCACCTGCGTGCACGCCGGGGGGCCGCTGGACGAAGGTGAGGTCGTGGACGGTTGCTTACGCTGTCCTTGGCATGCCAGCGCCTTCCGGCTGAGCGACGGCATGGTGACGCGCGGCCCGGCGGCCATCGACCAGCCAGCCTGGCAGGTGCGCGTGGAGGGCGAGCGGGTGCAGGTCCGAACATGAGCCAGGACCGGATCCCCTTCACCGTGGTGGACGAGGTGATCTATGCCCTGAATCACCCCGTGTCTCCCTGGAGCATCGAGGTCGAGCTGGCCTTGTCTGGTCGCCTCGATTCCGAGCGCCTGACCAAAGCCCTTGCAATGGCGTTGGAGCGCCACCCGATGGCCCGTGTGCGCCTGGTCCCTTCCCGGCCACTCGACCGGACCCTATACTGGCAGGTGACCCCGACGGCCGAGCTCGACCCACTAGGAGTCATGGAGTGCGCTGACGACGACGAGCTGAGCGAGATCCGTGACCGCCTGGCGAGCATCGACGTCCCACTGACCGAGTCCCCACCTCTGCGCCTACGCCTGGTGCACCACCCCGACGGGGACCGGCTTCTGCTAAATGTCAACCACTGCGCCTTCGACGGGTTCGGCTGCCTGCGACTGCTCTCCTCGGTGTCCCGGGCCTATACCGATCAGCCCGATCCACTGCCCGCGGTCTCGTTGAGTGACGCCCGGGACCTCCGCGGGCTGTTGGCGACCGAGGACCCTGAGGTCCGCACACAGCGCAACCAGGTGCTGATTGGCAAGGTGACCGACCTGGTCCGGCCACCGGCACGGTTGGCGGCCGATGGTGGGGTGAGCCAGCCGGGCTATCTCATTGTACATCGATCCCTGTCGGAGGCAGATACCGCGGCGCTGGTCCACTCGGGGGCGCCGGGAACGGTGAACGACAAGCTGGTGGCCGCGCTGCACATCGCCATCTGGAAGTGGAACTTCTCCCACCACGCTCGCACTCCGCGCATCAGCGTGTTGATGCCGCTCAACTTGCGCCCGACCGAGTGGTATGACGACGTGGTCACCAACTTCGTGCTCCTATCGCGGACCTTGACCACCCAGTCGGACCACCGCGCCGGTGCGGTGCTGGAGTCCGTGATCAACCAGACCGAGGCGATCAAGGACTGCGGCCGGGGGGCGGCGCTGATAGAGCTGCTGGTGCGCTCTACCAAGCTGCCTTCCCTACTGAAAGAGTCGCTCTCCCAGCTCCTCTGGCTCACCGGGAACCGGCTGGTGGACACCGCGCTGGTCTCCAATCTGGGCCGCCTGGACGACCCACCGGACTTCGGGATCGGTTCGGCTGGCTTGTGGTTCTCCGCTCCTGCACGGATGCCGTGCGGGCTGTCCGTCGGCGCCGCCACTGCGGGAGGGCAGCTCCACCTGTCCTTCCGCTGCCGCTACGCCGAGCTCGACCGACATGGGGCGAACCGCTTCGCCGATCGCTACCTAGCCGTCCTCGCATTCATTGCTGCGGGCTGAACCTGGCTCGTTCAACCTGCCTGGATCGCGGCACATTCTCCCCCGGCTCAGGCCTCAGCCGGGCGCTTGGCGAAGCGAGGCCGTTCTCGCCCGCGAATGGACCGAGTTGGCTTGGGGCATTCGTCGCGGGTCCAGGGTGCTCACGGGCGGCAGCCGACGAGAGAGAAGAACTCGGCGCGGGTCCGCTCGTCGTCGCGCACTGAGCCGCCCAGTGCGGAGGTGAGGGTCACCGAGCCGGCGGCGCGGGCCCCGCGCAAAGACATGCATGCGTGGGTCGCCTCCAAGACCACGCCGACTCCCTTGGGATGAAGGGTATCGCAAAGCCAGTCGGCCACCTGGGTGGTCAGGCGCTCTTGGACCTGTAGGCGCCGCGAGAAGTGGGTGACCACCCGGGCGAGCTTGGACAGGCCGAGGAGTCGCTCGCCTGGCAAGTACCCGACGTGGGCGACACCACTGAATGGCAGCAGGTGGTGCTCGCACAGCGAGGAGAACGCGATGTCGCGGACTACCACCAGTTCGTCGTAGCCCTCCTCGTTGGCAAAGGTGGTGGCCTCGAACGGATCGGGGGTGAGCAGCTCGGCATAGGCTCGGGCGACGCGTGCCGGGGTTTGGATGAGGCCGTCCCGATTTGAGTTCACGCCGAGGGCATCGAGCAGGTCTGACACCGCACTGGTCGCCTTGGCGAAGTCGATCGGCCGCCGCTGTGGTAGCGCTTGGGGTGTCACGCTGGTCGGCCCGCGCACGCTAGCGCCAGCGTGCGCAGCGCCGTCAAGGCCGGGCCTGAAGCCATTCGATGAAGCTTGCACCAGTTGTGTCACTTTCCCTGCGCACCTGCGTTGATATCCGGGCTTGGTTGACGACCTCGGGCGTGCGATGACCCCCGGGGGCGCGGCACCACGAGCACCCCGAGGCCGGCGGCGATCTCGATGACGCCAACGCCGTATACGAAGCGCTGTGGGCTCACCCTCAACAGGTGGGGGAACCCGATCAGTAGGTACTTGGGCCAATAGGTCATCCAGTTGACGAACTTGTCCACACCGAGCAGAATTGGCACCCCTGCGAGGGTGGCCCGAAGCACCAAATACCCCAGGTGGGCGGGCTCGTCCCGGGCGACGCGTGACAAGGGCCCGAAGCGCTGCGAGCCCTCCTCGCAAGGCAGTGCTACTGCGATGACCATGGTCCTCTCCTCTCTAACAGCTACTATCATCTATCATAGAGGCTTTGATTTGATTCTGTCAACTAGGATCTAGTTTAGAAGGGAGAGAGTTGGATCGAGAGGCCGACCACATCGCAGCGCTGGCGCTGCTGAACGAGCCGCTGCGCCGACGGATCTACGACCACATCGCCGAAGCCGAGCAAGGGGTGAGTCGCGAGGGCACCGCCGCTGCGCTCGGTGTGGCACGCTCGGTCGCCACCTTCCACCTCGAAAAGCTGGTGGACGCGGGCCTAGTAGAAGTCGACTACCGCCGGCCCGCAGGCCGCGGCGGACCCGGCGCGGGTCGCCCCGCCAAGTGGTACCGCCGGGCTCCCGGTGAGATCACCGCCAGCGTTCCCGAGCGCCGCTACGACCTCGCTGCAACGCTTCTCGCCCGTGCCGTCGAGCGCGCGGCGGGCGCGGGCGATGTGCTCGCCGAGATCGCCCGCGAGCACGGGCAGCGCATTGGTGCGGGTCTGCGCCTAGCTGACGGTGAGTCATCCCCGGTCTTTGAGTCACTGGTCGCTCTCCTTGCTGGGCACGGCTACGAGCCCCGGGTATCGGCCAACCTGATCAGCTTGGTCAACTGCCCGTTTCACGTCTTGACCGAGGAGCACCGCGACCTCGTCTGCCACCTGAACTACCAGCTCATCTGCGGTCTCGCGGAGGCGGCTGGACTCTCGCCCGGTGCGGCCAAACTCGACCCCGGCGCTGGGCGGTGCTGCGTCACGCTGATGCGAGAAACATGCTGGTGATGTGAATGAAACTGGGTGCGCGGGCTACGTTCGACCGTACGAACGATCCTACCCACCCTCCTGCATGTGCGCAAGCCCCGGCTAACCTTGGCCGCTCGATGAACGCGCACTTGGCACCGGCCAGCGACGAGCTGTTGGACCGCTACGGCCCGGTGCTGGCCGACCTGGGCGCCAGCTGGGGCATCTCGGCGTTGCGCCACGGGCGTCCGGGCACCCTGGTCGCCGATGTCGCGCCCGGCAGACGCTGATGGACTTGGCCCGCTTCGAGGCCGAGGCTGCCGCCCTCATTGGCGCCAGGCTGGCGCTCGTCTCCTCTGATGCCCCCTCAGCAGCTGAGATGGCCGGTGCGCCACTACGGACAAGCACTGCGGCGTGAGTGATCAGGGCCCCGGGATTGTCGAACTCGACCAGGCCCGCGAAGCCCTGGGCCAGATCAAGGCCCTAACCGAGGAGGGCCGAGCGGCCTTCGACGCCTCGGGCGACCGGCGCTTGGCCCTCGCCTTCTTGTGGGTGAACGTGGGCAGCGCCCTTAAGCAGTTCTGCCGCCTCAGAGGCATCGCTCAGGGCTCCTCGCCGTTCCCCGGCCCGGTCGGTATGCGTGATCGGCTCTGCTACCAGCGCGTCGACGACCTGTCGGCTCGCATCTTGTGGGGTCCACCTGGTCGAGGTGGCCTGGGCTCGCCCGGGGTCAGGTTTCACTTTGCTCATGGAGATAGCGTTGCTGAGCTTTGCCCGCCAGATGCCCGTGGCACCGTTGGCCAAGATGGCCCGTGAGCATGACACTCGGATCTGGCGGGTAATCGAGCACTACGTGGGCAGCGCCCGAGCCGGGCTGGACTACTCGGCCGTCACCAAGGTGGGCATGGACGAGACCTCTGCTCGCCGTGGCCAGGACTATGTGTCGATCTTCATGGACCTGGACGAGCACCGGGTCCTGTTCGCCACCCCAGGGCGGGACTCTGAGACCGTCAAGGCCTTCGCAGACGACCTCACCGCCCATCATGGCCAGCCAAAGACCCAGCTAGATGCGGTGTGCTGCGACATGAGCGGCGCGTATATCAAAGGCATCGCCGAGCATCTGAGCGAGCCGGCACAAGAGCTACCCGCTCCGGGCCCTGAGCCCAAGGTCTTGGCCAGCGCCGCCCAAGCCCCCCAGCCCGACTCGTCTGGGGGAGGTGAGGCCCCTGGCCCCCAACCGGCCACCCCAACACCGCCGGCCCCCAAGCGCCCAGTGGTCATCTTCGACCGCTACCACGTCGTAGCCGTGCGCCACGTGGCGCCATGTATCCGGAGGGGGGTGAAAGACCCACCTCTCCGGGCTGTCGCAGCAGCCCGGTGAAGCTGAGGGCAGCCTGACCGAGGAAGCGCTCGAGAGGGCGGCAAGCAGC
>JBOGGU010000004.1:0-23749 GCA_050744085.1 Acidimicrobiales bacterium | reverse complement strand
GGCCCGGCCACGGCAGGCCCGGCGACGGCTGGCCCGGCGACGGCTGGCCCGGCGACGGCTGGCCCGGCGACGGCTGGCCCGGCCACGGCTGGCCCGGCCCCCTCGGCTTTCCGGGAGGCGGTGGCTGCCCTCGCTCCCTGGGCGCCGCCGGTGAGCACCAGCTTTGTCGTCCAGGCGGACCTGACTGCGGTGGCCCCTGGCGAGCTCACCAGCGCTGTGCGCTCGGAGCTGGAGCTGCTGGCTGACGTCGAGTCCAAGGGCGCTGCCACTGTCTACCGATTCAGCGAGGCATCCCTACGCAGGGGCTTCGACGCCGGGAGGAGCTCCCCCCAGATTATCTCCTTCCTCGAGGAGCACGCCACACGGGGTGTCCCCCAGGCACTCTCCTACCTGGTTGGCGACCTGGGACGCCGCTTCGGAGCGCTTCGGGTCGGCTCGGCGTCGTGCTACCTGCGTTGCGAGGACCCGGCGATGATCTGCGAGATCCTGGCCTCCAGGCGCAACTCCAAGCTGAAGTTGCGCCAGCTGGCCCCCACGGTCCTGGTCAGTGCCACCGATGCGGCCACCACCCTCGCAACTCTTCGCGCCAGCGGGTACCTCCCGGCTCTGGAGGACGACCGGGCCGAGCTTGTGATCCTCGACATCGCTCCCCAGCGGGCGCAGCCTTTCGCGAAGCCATCCTGGGCGCCGGGTGAGGTCGACGTTGCAGCCCTGGCGTCGGACCTGCGCAAGGCTGCTGGCCCGGCAGTGGCAGCCGGGTCAGCGGGGCCTGCTCGGACCGCCGCGCCTGCCAGGGCCGCCGGCTCAGCGGGGGCCTTTGGCTCGGTCGGGGCGGCGGGGTCAGCGAGGGCCGCCGGGGCGCAGTCGCCGGCATCGGGCCTGCCGGGGTTCCCCGCCGGCTCGGGTCGGCCGGGGCAGGTGCCGCCGTCACCCGCTGGGCTGCCGCCCGGCCTGAGCGACACCATGGCCGAGGCGCTGATGGGATTGCTGGATGACTTCCTCGAAGGGGCAGCGGAGGGTCCGGGTAGCGCGCCCGCCGGGGGGTTGCCTGTGCGGCCCGTCGCCATAGTCAAGGACCCCCAGGCGGTGCTGGGAGTCCTGGAGGCGGCCTACGACGAGGAGTGGATGGTGCGCCTTGGATACACCAGCCGCAACGGCAGGACCACCCAGCTCAGCTGCGTGGTGACAGCCGTGGAGGATGACGAGGTGGTGGTGGAGGTTTTGCCCCGGTGGGACGAGCGGTCGCTGCCGCTGGATCGGATCGAGTGGGCAAGGGTGATGACCGAGGCCGAGGAGGAGGTGCTGCCGTGACCGGAGATGCGAGCGAGGGCCCCCTGATAGTGCAGTCCGACAGGACGCTGCTGCTGGAGGTGGACCACCCAGACGCCGTCGCCTGCAGGACGGCGATAGCTCCCTTCGCCGAGCTGGAGCGTTCCCCAGAGCACGTTCACACCTATCGTCTGAGCTCCCTCGGGCTCTGGAATGCCAGGGCGGCTGGTCACGACGCCGAGCAGGTGGTGGACGCGCTGCTGCGCTGGTCTCGCTACTCGGTACCCCAGGCGCTCCTCGTCGACGTGGCCGAGGTGATGGACCGCTACGGGCGGCTGATCCTGGAGGTGCATCCGGTCCACGGCCTGGTGCTGCGTGCCACAGATCGGGCGGTGCTGGAGGAGATCCTGCGGGCAAAGTCAGTGGTGCCCCTGGTGGGGCCCCGGATCGACGGTGACACCGTGGGGGTGTCGCGTTCCGATCGGGGCCGCCTCAAGCAGGCCCTTCTCAAGGCTGGCTGGCCAGCCGACGACAAGGCGGGCTACGTGGATGGCGCGGCCCACGCCATCGCGCTGGCCGAGGGACCAGGGTTCACCCTCCGGCCCTACCAGACAGAGGCTGTGGAGACCTTCTTCGCCGGGGGCAGCGGGGTGGTGGTGCTGCCTTGTGGTGCGGGAAAGACGCTGGTGGGGGCCGCTGCAATGGCCAAGGCCGGCGCGCGCACCCTGGTCCTGGTCACCAATATCGTCTCGGCGCGCCAGTGGAGGGCCGAGCTGCTGGCCCGCACCAGCCTCACCGAGGCAGAGGTGGGTGAGTATTCTGGCCAGCGCAAGGAGGTGAAGCCGGTGACCCTGGCCACCTACCAGATCCTCACCTCCAAGCGCCACGGGCTGTACGCCCACCTCGAGCTGTTCTCGGCCGAGGACTGGGGGCTCATCATCTACGACGAGGTGCACCTGCTGCCGGCGCCCGTGTTCCGGATGACCGCCGAGATCCAGAGCCGGCGGAGGTTGGGCCTCACCGCCACCCTGGTGCGCGAGGACGGGCGCGAAGGCGACGTGTTCAGCCTCATCGGCCCCAAGCGCTACGACGCACCCTGGCGCGACATCGAGGCCCAGGGCTGGATAGCCCCTGCGGTGTGTACCGAGGTGAGGGTGACCCTGACCGACGAGGAGCGCATGTCCTACGCCCTGTCCGAAGCCGAGGAGCGCTACAGAGTGGGCGCCACCGCCTGGTCCAAGCTGGCAGTGGTCGAGGCCCTGAGCCGCGACGCGCTGGCCAAGGGCGAGCCGACTCTGGTGATCGGCCAGTATCTAGACCAGCTGGAGGCCATCGGCAGGCGCCTCGGAGCGCCTCTGATCACCGGCAAGACCCCGGTGCGCGAGCGGGAGCGCCTCTACGAGGCATTCCGCCAAGGCGCCGAGCCCCTGTTGGTAGTGTCCAAGGTGGCCAACTTCTCCATCGACCTGCCGGAGGCCTCAGTTGCCATACAGGTGTCCGGTGCCTTTGGGAGCCGTCAGGAGGAGGCCCAACGCCTGGGCCGGATCCTTCGCCCGAAGGCCGACGGTCGCCAAGCGCACTTCTTCACCGTGGTCTCCAGGGACACCAACGACCAGGAGTTCGCGGCGCGCCGTCAAAGGTTCCTGGCCGAGCAGGGGTACGCCTACGAGATCCGCGACGCCACCTCGGTGCTCCACCCCGACGTGGGCTAGCGCTAGCGCCCCCGCTCCTCGCGGCTGCATCGACTCCGGTCCGGCGCAAAGTTTCGGGCCGGACCGGCCCCTCGTAGTCTTGTCACCGTGAGCTATCCGGCCAGGAGGATGCGCCGGCTGCGCCGCACCCCTGCGTTGCGCAGGTTGGTGGCCGAGACCCGGTTGTCTGTGGATGACCTGGTCGCGCCGTTGTTCGTCCGAGAGGGAATCGTCGAGCCCCGCCCTGTGGCCTCCATGCCTGGTGTGGTGCAGCACAGCCTGCGGTCCCTGGTGGGCGAAGGGCGCAGGCTGGCTGGACTGGGCATCCCCGCCCTGGTGCTGTTCGGCGTCCCGGCCACCAAAGATGAGCTGGGCTCGGGCGCATGGGACCCGGGCGGGGTGGTCCAGGTGGCCTTGAGCGACCTGCGCGCCGCCCTGGGAGACGGGGTCGTACTCATAGCGGACCTCTGCCTGGACGAGTACACCGACCACGGCCACTGCGGCGTATTGGGCCCTGGGGGCGAGGTGGACAATGACGCCACGCTGGAGCTCTACGCGCAGGTGGCCGTGGCCCAGGCGGTGGCAGGGGCTGACATCGTCGCTCCCAGCGGGATGATGGATGGGCAGGTGCAAGCGATCCGAGCTGCGCTGGACGCAACCGGCCACGCCGGGACCGCCATCCTCGCGTACGCGGCCAAGTTCGCCTCGGCGCTCTACGGCCCATTTCGCGAAGCGGTCGACGTAAGCATCGCCGGTGGGGGAGACAGGCTCGGATACCAGCTGGATCCCCGCAATGTCCGGGAGGCCCTGGCGGAGGTGGCCCTGGACCTCGCCGAGGGCGCGGACATGGTGATGGTGAAGCCTGCACTCGCCTACCTCGACGTGATTGCCGCCGTGGCAGCGGCTTCCGACGTGCCCGTGGCTGCATACCACGTGAGCGGCGAGTACGCCATGGTGAAGGCTGCCGCCGAGTGGGGCTGGATCGACGGGCCCGCGGCGATGCTGGAGCACCTCGGGGCGATCAAGCGGGCCGGCGCAGACCTGATCCTGACCTACGCCGCCGCCGAGATTGCGAGCCAGCTCGGGTAACGACAACCCTCGCCCTCGGGGCTGCTATCGTGTGCTGCATGGTAGTGGGTGACGATCCTGTCTGGCTCGCCCAACTCAGGCGAGGTGCGGTGGAGCACTGCGTGTTGGCCGCGCTCAGCCGCGGTGAGCGCTACGGCTTCGACCTGGCCCGGGAGCTGGCCAACGCCGGGAGGCTGATCGCCAGCGAGGGGACCATCTACCCGCTCCTGGCTCGGCTGCGGCGCAACGGGTTGGTCGACACGACGTGGCGGGAGTCCCCGGAGGGCCCTCCCCGACGGTACTACCGCCTCACCGACGCGGGCGAGGTGGCACTGGCGAGCTTTGTGGCCCACTGGAAGCAGTTCAGTGCGGCGGTGGAGGAGATCCTGCGAGGCCGAGCGGCGTGAGGACTCGCAGTGCAGCCGACAAGCTGGTCGATGAGTACCTGGAGCGGCTCAGCCACGAGCTGCGCCAGCTCCCGTCGTCCCGGCGCCGCCAGATCCTCGCCGAGGTCGCCGAGCACATCAACGAGGGGCGCGCCGCACTCGACGAGGAGAGTGAGCCCGCGATCCGGGCGCTTCTCGGCCGGGTGGGGGACCCTCGGTCCATTGGCGCCGAGGCAGGGTTCCCGGGGCCGTACGGAGGCGGCGGAGCTCCCCGGAGCGATGCGTGGGTGCCTTGGCTCCTGTTGGTGGGGGGCTTCGTCTTCGTCGTCGGCTGGCTCGTAGGCTTCGTGATGCTGTGGTCGTCGAGCACTTGGCGGCTGCGGGACAAGCTGATCGGCACGTTCTTGCTGCCTGGCGGCTTGGCCGGCTCGTTCCTGCTGGGCGCCTTACCGGCCTCCACTACCACTTGCGCAGGGGTCAGCTCCGTTGTCGCGCCCAGTGGGACTGGGAGCCCTCCCGTGGTGGGCCCCACCACGATGCACTGCGTGACCAGTGGGTTCAGTCTCCCTCTGCCGCTGGGGATAGTGGTGCTGGTGATCGTGCTGCTGGCGCCGATCGCCACCGCGATCCACCTGGAGCGGGCCCGTCGCGGGGCCTGGTGAGCTGGCGGCCCTACACTCCGCTCCGATGGGCACCGCCCGAGGGCTTTCCGGCGGCAGAGTGACCAACGCGGAGCTGTACGAGCGGGCTTGCCGGGTGATCCCCGGGGGGGTCAACTCGCCGGTGAGGGCGTTCAAGGCGGTCGGGGGGACTCCGTACTTCGTCGCCAGCGCCGGCGGGGCGTGGGTGGTCGACGTCGGAGGCCGGCGATACGTGGACTACGTCTCCTCCTACGGGGCCACGATCCTCGGCCACGCCCACCCCGCGGTGACCGAGGCGGTGGGCGTGGTGGCAGCCCGGGGGACCACCTACGGAGCGCCGACGGAGGGAGAGGTCGCCCTCGCCGAGGCGATCTGCGAGAGGGTCGCGGGGGTGGAGATGGTCCGGCTGGTGTCGAGCGGCACCGAGGCGGCGATGAGCGCGGTGCGCGTCGCACGGGGCTTCACCGGCCGGAGCCGGGTGGTCAAGTTCGCCGGCTGCTATCACGGCCACTCCGACGCCCTCCTTGCCGGGGGCGGCAGCGGGGTGGCGACCCTAGGCCTGCCCGACTCGGCGGGTGTGCCTGCTTCCGCGGTGGCAGAGACCGTGGTCGTGCCCTACAACCTTGTCCCCGAGGTCGGCCCCGACGTGGCTTGTGTGATCGTCGAGCCGGTAGCCGCCAACATGGGCCTTGTCCCCCCGGCACCGGGCTTCTTGGAGGGGCTGCGCGCCGCCTGCGACCAGGTGGGTGCGCTGCTGGTGTTCGACGAGGTGATAACCGGGTTCCGGGTGGGCAGGGGCGGAGCGAGCGAGCTGCTCGGTGTGACGCCCGACTTGTGGTGCTGGGGAAAGGTGATCGGCGGGGGGCTCCCGATCGGCGCCTTTGGCGGTCGGCGCGACGTCATGCAGGTCCTTGCACCCCTCGGCCCGGTGTACCAGGCGGGGACGCTCTCTGGGAACCCGCTCGCGACCGCGGCTGGCCTGGCAGTGCTGGGCCAGCTGGACGCTCGGGCCTACGACACGCTGTCGGCCACCGCAGCCGAGCTGGCTGGGGGCCTCTCGGCGGCAGCTGTGGAGGTCGGCGTCGCGCTCCAAGTCCCCAGAGTCACCTCCCTTTTGGGCATCGCCTTTGCCGAGGAGGCTGTCACCAACTACGACGGCGCGAGGGAGTCGGGGCGCAACGGCCGGTACGCCACCTTCTTCGGCGCCATGCTGGCACGGGGCGTGGCCTTTGCTCCCGGCGCGTACGAGGCGGCCTTTCCGAGCCTGGCGCACGGGCCTCGTGAGGTCGCGCTCACCCTGGAGGCGGCCAGGCAGGCGCTGGCGGAGGTGGCGATGACGGCCGGCGCCTAGATCCAGCGATCCGGCGCGAACTGGTCGTGTTTGTTGCCGTTATAGGTACACAAACACGACCAGATCAACCGGCGGCGAGCCGGTGAAGAGAGGGGTCTGGGTCAGCGGCCTCCACCGGGGCTCGTCCGCATCGGCTAGGGTGCCGGCCGTCGGTCCCTGCTGATGGCAGGAGGGACCACGATGGAGGGGACCGTGCTCAAGGGGACTGGGTGGGCAGCGCTGGGCCTGGTGGGGCTCGCACTGGTGGGCGGCCCGGGCTTGACTCTGTCCCACGCGAGGCCGGCAGCCGCCGACCCCACCATGGTTCGCGTGGGTGAGCCGCCAGCCCTGCCCAGCGGCGCAGTGCCGGTTGCCGGGGCGCCACTGCCCACGGCGACGGTTCACCTCGACGTGGTGCTGCGCTCCCGAGACCCGGCTGGGCTGGCTGCCTTCGACTCAGCCGTCTCGGCGCCGGGGTCACCCACCTACCACCACTACCTGAGCGCCACTGCCGTCGCCGCCCGGTATGGGCCGACCCCCGCAAGCATCGGGGCCGTGACCTCCGCCCTGAGGGGCGAGGGCTTGGTTGTCGGGCCAGTGTCGGGCAACGGGACGACGATCCCGGTCACCACCAGCCTGGCGCAGGCGTCTACGACCTTCAGGACCCCCATCCGTGACTACCGGCTCGCTGACGGCAGCGTGGCGTTCGCCAATGCTGCTGCCCCCAGCGTCCCTGCCGGCATCGCCACCGAGGTCAGTGCCGTGCTGGGCCTGGACGACCTGAGCCAGGGCGTGGCCGACCCGATCGTCACCCCCAAGCCGCGCACCCCCCCGCCGCGCTCCGGCTCGTTCTCGACCCCCGCAGGCCCGCAGCCGTGTGCAGCCGCACGCTCCGCAGCCACGGAGTACGGGAGCTACACCGTCAACCAGGTGGCGAACGCATACGGCTTCACCGGGCTGTACCGGTCGCATGACCTGGGTACGGGCCAGACGGTAGCCCTCTACGAGAACGACCCGTTCTCGATGAGCGACCTCGACGCCTACGCATCGTGCTTTGGCCTCAACCCCGCAGCGGTCAACCGCCAGGTGTCGGTTGTCAACGTCGACGGCGGGGCAGGGGCGGGCCCGGGAGTGATGGAGGCCGCCCTAGACGTGGAGGTTGTGCTGTCGCTCGCTCCCGCAGCCCACGTCGTGGTCTACGAGGGGGCCAACAACTCGGTTTCCGGGCTGGACGTGCTCAACCGGATCGTCTCGGACGACCGCGCTGCGGTGGTGAGCATCAGCCTCGGCCTGTGCGAGGGCCAGGCGACCGCTGGCGAGCCCGGCCTGCTCGAGGCAGAGGACGCCATCTTCGAGCAGGCAGCCGCGCAGGGCCAGACCGTGCTGGCCGCCTCGGGGGACAACGGCTCGGAGGACTGCAGCCAGGCCTCGTCCTCGCTCGGGTCGTTCACCTCCGTGAACGACCCGGCGAGCCAGCCGTTCGTCACCGGCGTCGGTGGCACCGACTTGACGGCGCTGGGCTCGCCGCCCTCCGAGGTCGCCTGGAACGAGGCGGGTGCCCAGATCGGCGCCAGCGGCGGCGGCTTCTCCGACGTGTGGATCGAGCCTGCGTGGCAGCGGGCACTGGTGAGCGAGGGCTCGGCGGTCTCTCTCTG
Organism: Acidimicrobiales bacterium; assembly: GCA_050744085.1. Classification (GTDB taxonomy): domain Bacteria; phylum Actinomycetota; class Acidimicrobiia; order Acidimicrobiales; family JAJPHD01; genus JAVKSL01. The sequence goes on along the minus strand of JBOGGU010000004.1, from coordinate 15,709 downwards.
CGGCTCCAAGGCCGACGAAGCGTGCAGGGGCGTCCCCGACGTGTCGGCCTCGGCCGACCCCAACCGCGGCTTCACCGTCTACACCAAAGGCGCCTGGAGGGCGATCGGGGGCACCAGCGCCGCGACCCCGGTCTGGGCGGCCCTGGTGGCGCTCACCAACGCCACTCGGGCTTGCGACGGAGCCCCCGTCGGCTACCTCGACCCCCGGCTCTACCAGTTGGGCCAGGCCCAATACCTTCACGGGGGCACCAGGTACTTCAACGACATCACCTCGGGCAGCAACGACTACACGGGCCTGGCTGGCGGCCTCTATCCAGCGGCACGTGGCTGGGACCCCGCCACGGGGCTGGGCTCCCCCGTCGCCACCAACGGCCTCGGCCCTGGCGGGGGACTGGCCGCCGGGCTCTGCGCATCTGTCGTCTCTGGGCGCCCTCCCGGAGCGACGGCCCCGGTGGTGAGCAGCCTCAGCCCCTCATCTGGGACCGACAAGGGTGGCACTGTCGTCACCATCAATGGCGCCAGCCTGGCTGGGGCGAGCGCGGTGAGCTTTGGCGATGTTGCCGTGTCGGGCAAGGCGATCGTCTCGGACTCGGCCACCTCTGTCACCGTCACCGCCCCGCCAGCATTCGTCGGCCCGGACACCGCCCAGCCCGAGGACGGAGCTGCCCAGGTCTCGGTGACCACTCCCGCCGGGACCAGCCCGCCGTCCGGCGCCAGCACCTTCACCTACAAGGGAAGGGTCCCGGTGCTGCGTTACATGACCGTGGGAGGCCCGACCTCCGGGGGGACCAGGGTGAGCATCAGCGGGTCGGGGTTCACTGGCGCCACTCGGGTGGGTTTCGGGAAAGCCCAGCTCGCTCCGCAGTCTCAGCCCGGCCGGTGCCAGGCGAGCGAGTCGGGGTTCTGCGTGGTGAACGACAATACGATCAGCCTGGTCTCGCCCCCTGCCAGCCGGGCTGGCGTAGGCGCCGGTGGGGTCGGGGTGGTGGTCGCCACTCCCAGCGGCAACACTGAGTCAGGTGTGGCGATCACCCCCAACCAGGAGTTCTTCTATGCGCCAGCTCCACGGGTGGCGAGCCTCGCGCCCAGCGGCCCGCCGGCGGGGGGCTACAAGGTCACGGTAAGCGGAGCGGCCTTCGCGGCCTTCTGCGGGTACGCCAACCCCGAGCCCGGCCTGGCCCTCTGCGTCGACAGCCCGTACGGCACGGACTTGGTGAGCGGCATCGAGGTGCTGGCAGGGGGCCACTCGACCCAGGTCGCGGCTGACCAGGTGGACGTGCAGTCGTACTCGAAGCTGAGCTTCACCATGCCCCCCGACCCCGGGCCCCCGGGGGCGGCGACTGTGGTGGTCAAGACCCTGGCTGGGGCTGCGTCCGGCCGCTTCGACTACTCGTCCTCGACGCGCCCAGCGCCGACGCTCGCATCGATGACGCCCAGCGTCGGGACCGCCAACGGCGAGACCCCGGTGAACATCACCGGCGCCAACTTCGAGCCGGGCATGACGGTCACCTTCGGCGGGACTCCCTCGAACGACATCCTCAGCGTGAACGGGGCTGGCACCTCGGCCACCGTGCTCTCGCCTGGCGGCTCGCCCGGTCTTGCCCCTGTCGACGTAACCACCCCCTGGGGGAGCACATCTCGCTCCGACTCGCTGATAGGGCCGAACCAGTTCACCTACGTGGCCACCTCGCCAGCCGTGCCGACGGTCCTCGACGTGGCCTCCGACGTGGGATCGAGCAAAGGGGGCAGCCGGGTGACCATCAGCGGGTCGGGATTCTTCGCTGGGGGCTCATCCTCCGCGGTCTCGAGCATCGACTTCGGCGGGGTGAGGGCCACCGATGTGGCCTGCTCCCTCGACACGGTGTGCCAGGCCACAGTGCCTCCCCACCAGCCCGGCCGGGTGGCGGTGACGCTTACCACCGGAGCAGGCGCCTCGGCGCTCACCAGCTCGACCGCCGGGGGCTACGACCGGTTCACCTACACCGGAGGGCCCGGGATCACGGCCATCTCGCCGGATCGAGGGCCTGAGGCTGGCGGCACGCTCGTGACCATTACCGGGTTCGGCTTCAGTCCTTCGAGCAAGGTGGCCTTCGGCGGCGTGGCCGCGGCCAAGGCCTCCTGCCTGAGCTCCACCATCTGCAAGGCGGTCACCGCCCCGGAGGCCCCCGGCACGGTCGGGGTGGTGGTAACGACGCCCGGGGGTCCCTCCCACGGTGCCGGGCCGGGCCCTGGCTCTGCTGCCAGCCAGTTCAGCTTCCTGCCTCCCGCGGTGACCAACGTGGCCCCCGACCAGGGCCCGACAACCGGGGGGACCAAGGTGGTCATCACTGGGTTTGGCTTCAGCGGGGCCAGCGCGGTGAGCTTCGGCAAGCTCCAAGCAGCCAGCTTCTCCTGCACCAGCGACACCACCTGCACCGCAGTGAGCCCGCCCGACCCCAGCGCCCCGACCGACATGGCTGGCCAGGTGGACGTCAGCATCGTCGTCCACGGCGTGAGGAGCATCCCGGTCAGCTCGGACCACTTCACCTACGTCAGGCTGCGCTGAGCCCGGACTCGCAGGCTCCAAAGCCGCCCCGGCGGCAAACTGTGTCAAGTTTGTATGCCATAGGGATACAAACTTGACACAGTTCGCCCAGGCGGGGCCTCAGGCCCAGGCCCAGGCGGGGCCTCAGGCCCAGGCCCAGGCGGGGCCTCAGGCCCAGGTCCCAGGCGCAGGCCCAGGCCCAGGCGGGGCCTCAGGCCCAGGTCCCAGGCCCAGGTCCCAGGCCCAGGCCCAGGCCCAGGCCCAGGCCCAGGCGGGGCCTCAGGCCTCACGCCCAGGCCCAGGCCCAGGCCTCACGCCCAGGCCCAGGCCCAGGCCCAGGCCTCACGCCCAGGCCCAGGCCCAGGCCCAGGCCTCACGCCCAGGCCTCACGCCCAGGCCTCACGCCCAGGCCCAGGCCCAGGCCCAGGCCTCACGCCCAGGCCCAGGCCTCACGCCCAGGCCTCACGCCCAGGCCTCACGCCCAGGCCTCACGCCCAGGCCCAGGCCTCACGCCCAGGTCCAGGCCTCACGCCCAGGCCCAGGCCTCACGCCCAGGTCCAGGCCTCACGCCCAGGCGCCGGCCCCGAGGCCCAGGCGTGGCGGCGCCAGGCGGGCAATCGAGACGACTGCGCGGTAGGCCGCCTCGGCTGGGCCCAGCTCGTCGGCTCGCAGCAGGTTGGCCATTATCCGCAGCACCCACTCCATGAGCGTCCGGCTGTGCATGCTGGTGCCGACCAGTGTCGCCATGAGCTCGGGGTAGCCGATCAGGCGGACGAAGGTCCGCGCCACCTTGTAGTAGAGGCCGTAGTTGTCGGCCAGGCGGCGCTCGTAGCCGTCGAGCGCGCCGGGTTGGCCGGTGGCGAGCGCCTCCCCGACGGCGAAAGCAGCCATGCGCCCCGTCTCGTAAGCATACGCGATCCCCTCCCCGTTGAACGGGTTTATTGACCCGGCGGCATCGCCGACCATCACGTGCCGAGGTCCGACGCGTGGCCCGACCGCCAGGCCCATCGGCAGTTTGCCCCCGGTGGGGGGGCCGCAGCTGCTGTCCTCGGAGAGGCCCCACGACGACGGCGCGCCGGCCACGAAAGCCTCCATGAGCCGGGTAGTGTTCACCGACTTGCTGGCCTCGCCACGCTTGGAGGTGGACAGCAGGCCCACCCCCACGTTCACCCTGCCGTCGCCCAGGGGGAAGATCCACCCGTAGCCCGGAAGGGCGGCGCCATCGGCGTCGCGCAGGTCCAGGTGGGACTCGATCCAAGGCTCGGAGGCCCGCTCCGAGCGGTAGTAGCCCCGGATCGCCAGGCCCATCGGCCACTCCCTCTCCCGCGATGCGCCAAGGGCCCGGCCGAATCGGGAGTTGGCCCCGTCGGCCACTACCACGTAATGGGCTCGGAGCGCCTCCAGGCCCGCGCCCGCTCCCGCTTTGCGCTTCACCATCGCCCCCTGAACCGCGCCCCCGTCGCCGAGGATCGGCTCGACCGCCTCGGTGCCTTGAAGGACTGTGGCGCCGACGCCAGCGGCACGCTCGGCCACCATCGCATCCAGATCCGCCCTGGTGATCACGTAGCCGTAGCCCGGGTAGTCGGTGTGCTCCGGCCAGCACATCTCCAGGGTCATGCCGCCCGCCATGGCCCGCAGCCCCTCGTAACGGTGGTGGCTTGCAGCCAGGGACGGGCCCAGGCCGATGTCCTCCAGCTGGCGCACCGCCCGAGGGGTCAACCCGTCGCCGCAGGTCTTCTCCCGGGGGAAGTGCTTGCGCTCGGCCACGCACACATCCCAGCCCGCATCCGCCAGCCAGTAGGCGCAAGCAGCGCCGGAAGGGCCGCCCCCGATCACCAAGGCGTCGTATGTATGGCGCTCGGCCGCGCCCTCAGCCGGGCCCTCAGCCGCGCCCTCAGCCGCGCCCTCAGCCGGGCCCTCAGCCGGGCCCTCAGCCGGGCCCTCAGCCGGGCCCTCAGCCGCGCCCCCGGCCGGGCCCTCAGCCGCGCCCTCAGCCGCGCCCTCAGCCGGGCCCTCAGCCGGGCCCTCAGCCGGTGCCCCGGCCCGATCCTCGGCCGGGTTCTCGACAACCGGATCGGGCACCCGCCAAACCCTAGTCTCCTGGCCCGCCTTGTTGTAGGGTCATGGTCGGGGCTAGATCGTGACGAGGGGAGGACGCCATGCCGGCAACTGGGTTCAGCACATATCTGGGGATCATCTTCCTCATAGTGCTCGCCGCTGGTTTCGCCGCGCTGAACCTCCTGGCCTCTCGGATGCTTGCGCCCCGCAAGACCACCAAGGCCAAGTCGGTGCCCTACGAGTGCGGGATCGTCCCCAGCCGGATGCCGGCTCAGCGTTTCCCGGTCAGGTTCTACCTGATTGCGATGATCTTCATAATCTTCGACATCGAGATCATCTTCCTTTACCCCTGGGCGGTCATCTTTCACCAGCTCGGCACGTTTGGGCTGGTCGAGATCCTGGTCTTCTCGGCTGCCGTGCTCGGGTCGTTCATCTACCTGATCGCCAACGGGGCCCTCGACTGGGGCCCGGCCAAGCGCCGGCCGCCGGCCTCCGAGGCCAGGAGCACCGAATCCACGGTCCGGCGGATCGGGCCCGACTCCGGGCTGGGGAGCTGAGCGACGGGTGGGGCTGGAGGCGCTCAACCACAACTTCCTCACCGCGCCCATCGAGGAGCTGGTCAAGTGGGCCAGGCGCAACAGCGTGTGGCCTGCGAGCTTCGGACTGGCGTGCTGTGCCATCGAGATGATGGCTTCTGGGGCTGCTGACTACGACATGGCTCGCTTCGGCATGGAGGTGTTCCGCTCCTCTCCCCGCCAGGCCGACCTGATGATCGTGGCTGGCAGGGTCAGCCAGAAGATGGCCCCGGTGCTGCGACAGGTCTACGACCAGATGATGGAGCCCAAGTGGGTCATCTCGATGGGCGTCTGTGCCTCGACGGGCGGAATGTTCAACAACTACGCCATAGTCCAGGGCGTCGACCAGGTCGTCCCGGTTGACGTGTACGCGCCGGGGTGCCCGCCAGGCCCTGAGACCCTGATCCACGCCATCCTGCAGCTGCACGAGAAGATCCGCACCGGGGCCATCGCCCGCAGATGACCCCGCAGATGAGCGCTCCGGCCCCGATGACCCCCGCAGAGGTGCGCCATCCCTCCCGTGCTGCCTACCACGACGCCGTGGCAACTCTGCTCGCCGAGGGCTTCGAGATGGTGTCGGACCTGTGCGCGGTCGACTACCTCGCTCACCCGGGCCGGTCCCTCCCCGAAGGGGTGACGCCCGAGCGTTTCGAGGTGGTGGTCAGCATCCTGTCCCTATCGCAGCGCCGGCGGGTGAGGCTGCGGGCCCAGGTCCCCGACTCCGACCCGGTCCTCGACTCACTGTTCGACCTGTACCCCGGCACCGAGGCGATGGAGCGCGAGGTGTTCGACCTCATGGGAATCCGCTTTGCGGGACACCCCGACCTCACCAGGATCCTCATGCCCGAGGACTGGGAGGGCCACCCCCTTCGCAAGGACTATGCGGTGGGAAAGGTGCCGGTGCGGTTCAAGGAGGCACCACGATGAGCATCCGGGCTACCGGCGCAGGAACCGTCGCCGAGACCTCCGAAGGGCCCCAGGAGATGGGAGGCCGTCTCGCGACGCGAGCCGACCAGCTCCGCCGTGAGCAGGGAGCGGTCCTGCGCCTACCCGAGGGGGTCGCCCTGGACCCGAGCGACGTGGACCTCGAGGTCACCGACAACGAGACGATGATCATCAACATGGGCCCACAGCACCCCTCCACCCACGGGGTGCTGAGGCTGATGCTGGAGCTGGACGGGGAGACCATCCTGCGCACCAAGCCGGTCATCGGCTACCTGCACACTGGTATGGAGCGCACTGGCGAGGAGCTCACCTACATGCAGGGGTGCACCAACGTCACCCGCATGGACTACCTGGCACCCCTGTTCAACGAGACTGTGTTCTCGCTGGCCGCCGAAGCCCTGCTGGGGGTCGAGATGCCGCCTCGGGCGACCTGGATCCGGATGCTCATGTGCGAGCTCAACCGGCTCTCCTCCCACATGCTGTGGATGGCGACCAACGGCATGGACCTCGGCGCCACCTCGATGATGATCTACGGCTGGCGCGAGCGCGAGGTCATCCTGGCATTCTTCGAGAAGGTCACTGGCCTGCGGATGAACCACAACTACATCCGCCCTGGCGGGGTAGCCGCAGACCTGCCGGACGGTTGGGAGGACGACGTGGCGGCGATCTGTGACATGGTAGGCCCCCGCCTCGCGGAGTACGACGACATCTTCACCGGCCAGCCCGTGTTCCGCCAGCGCACGGAAGGTGTCGGCGTGATCAGCGCCCAGACCGCCCTGGCCCTATCGGCCACCGGGCCCATCCTGCGCTCCACCGGCATCGGGTGGGACTTGCGCCGCACGATGCCCTACCTCGCCTACGACCAGGTGGACTTCGACGTGATAGTCGGTACCCACGGCGACACCTTCGACCGCTACGCAGTGCGCCTCAACGAGATGCGCGAGACGGTCAAGATCCTTCGCCAGATCCTGGAGAAGATGCCGAAGGGCGACTACCGGGTCCAGGACAAGAAGGTCACCCCTCCTCCCCGCGGGCGCATCGACTCCTCGATGGAGGCGCTCATCCATCACTTCAAGCTGTTCACGGAGGGCTTCAAGGTCCCCGAGGGCGAGACCTACGTGGCCGTCGAGTCCCCCAGGGGCGAGCTGGGCTGCTACATGGTCTCCGATGGCTCTGCCAGGCCCTACCGCATGCACATCCGGGGGCCCAGCTTCGTGAACTTGCAGAGCCTGCCGGTGATGCTCCGCGGGGGACTGATCGCCGACGCGATAGCGGTGATCTCCTCGGTCGATCCGGTGATGGGGGACGTGGACCGCTGATGCGGGAGGGGCACCGGTGATGACCAGCCCGGGGGGGCTCTCCGCCGAGACCGCGGCCCGAGCTGCGGAGCTTGTGGCTCTGTACCCTCAGGCGCGCTCGGCGCTGGTCCCGATCTGTCACCTGGCCCAGGCTTCCGACGGGTACCTGAGCCGAGGAGCGATGGCCGACATCGCCGAGCTGGTCGGGGTCACCCCTGCGGAAGTGCTGGGAACCGCCAGCTTCTACGACATGTTGCACACCCAGCCTGTCGGCCGCTACCTGGTGGGTATCTGCACGAACGTCGCCTGCCTGCTGAGCGGCGGCGAGGAGCTCCTTGGCCACGCCGAGGAGCGGCTCGGTGTGGGCGCGGGCGGCACCACGATCGACGGGACCTTCACGCTGGAGGAGCTGGAGTGCGTGGCGGCCTGCGACCGGGCCCCGTGTGCCACCGTGAACTGGCGGTTCTTCGGCCCGCTCACCAACGAGGGCTTCGACACGCTCATGGACGAGCTTGCCTCCGGGCACCTCGACGAGCAGGTGCCGCAGCACGGCACCCTGAACCGGGTGCGCCGGGAGGTAGGGCTGACCGTATCGAGGGAGAAGGTGGCAGCCGAGCGTGCCCGACAGGACCGCTCCCGAGCTGCGCGCAAGCAGTCGGCGGAGGCGGTGGAGGCGGCCAGGGCAGAGCTGGACAAGGCACACCAGACCCACGCGCCCAAGGCCGAGGGTGAGGCGAAGTGATCACCGACGCCGCCCCCATCGTCACCGCTCGCCTTCGGGCCAACCGCGACTCACACACCCTGGAGCGCTACGTGGCCACCCGGGGCTACGTGGCCCTGCGCAAGGCGCTGTCGATGTACCCAGAGGAGGTATGGGAGCAGGTGGACCGCGCCAGCCTGCTGGGCCGCGGGGGTGCGGGCTTCCCAGCTGGGCGCAAGTGGTCGATGCTGCGTCCCAACCCCGTGCGCTACCTGGCGGTCAACGGCGACGAGTCCGAGCCGGCCACCTTCAAGGACCACATGCTCATCGAGCGCGACCCTCACCAGATCATCGAGGGATCGGTCATAACAGCCTTCGCCATCGGCGCCACCCAGGTGTTCATCTACATCCGGGGCGAGTTCGGCTTGGGCTTGGAGCGGATGCAGACGGCCCTCAACGAGGCCTATCGCTACGGAGCGGTGGGCAACGACATCTTCGGCTCGGGCTTCTCCATCGACGTGGTGATCCACCCAGGGGCCGGCGCCTACATCTGCGGGGACGAGACCGGCCTGCTGGAGAGCCTGGAGGGCAAGCGGGGCTTCCCCCGGATCAAGCCGCCGTACTACCCCGCAGTGATGGGGCTCTACAACGAGCCGACAGTGGTCAACAACGTCGAGACCATGTCGAATGTCCCCTGGATCGTCCTGAACGGGGGCGCTGCGTTCGCCAAGCTGGGCGAAGGAGCCTCCACCGGCACTCGCATGTTCTCCCTCTCCGGCCACGTGCGCCGACCGGGCAACTACGAGGTGGAGATGGCCAAGACCACCTTCGCCGACCTGATCAACGCGCCGATCTACGGCCAGGGGGTGCGCCACGGGAACGCCCTCAAGTGCTTCATCCCCGGCGGCGCGTCGTCCCCGTGGTTCGGTCCGGACCAGGTCGGCCTGCCCCTGGCTGCGGATGCGGTGGGCAAGGCCGGCTCCATGCTCGGCTCGGGCTCGATAGTGGTGATGGACGACACCACCTGCGTGGTGCGGGTGGCCTGGCGGATCACCCGGTTCTTCCACAAGGAGTCCTGCGGCCAGTGCACCCCCTGCCGGGAGGGCGGCGGCTGGCTGGAGAAGGTCATCCGGCGCATCGAGCTGGGCTCGGGCCGCGAGGAGGACATCGACCTGCTCATGGACGTCTGTGACAACATCTCGCCCGGCCTGCACTACTGGCCCCCTGAGCAGACCACCATCTGCCCACTGGGGCCGTCCATCCCGCCAGCGATAGTGTGCAGCATCCGCATGTTCCGTGACGACTACCTGCGCCACATCAAGGACGGGGCGTGCCCTTATGCCTGAGCAGCAGTTGACACTCATCCTCGATGGCCGTGAGGTGGCCGCCACCAAGGGCGAGAAGATCATCGCGGCTGCCGAGCGGGGGGGCACGTACATCCCCCGCTTCTGCTACCACCCCCGGATGCGCTCCGTGGGGATGTGCCGCATGTGCCTGGTCGAGGTAAAGGGCCCGAGGGGCTTCTCCCTACAGCCGGCCTGCTACATGGACGTGGCCGACCGCATGGAGGTCGTCACCCACTCGGCCAAGGTTCGCAAGGCTCAGGACGGCGTCCTGGAGATGCTGCTGGTGAACCACCCCCTCGACTGCCCAGTCTGCGACAAGGGCGGCGAGTGCCCCCTTCAGGACCAGACCCTCGCCTTCGGCCCCGGCGAGAGTCGCATGGTCGAGGAGAAGCGGCACTGGGACAAGCCCATCCCGATCTCCACGCTCGTCGACCTGGACCGGGAGCGGTGCATCCAGTGCGACCGCTGCACCCGCTTTGCCAGCGAGGTCGCCGGGGAGCCGCTCATCAACTTCTTGGGAAGGGGGGACCACGTCGAGGTCAACACCTTCCCCGAGGTGCCGTTCACGTCGTACTTCAGCGGCAACACAGTGCAGATCTGCCCGGTGGGCGCCCTCACCGCCTCGCCGTATCGCTTCAAGGCTCGCCCCTGGGACCTGGAGCAGGTCGAGTCCACGTGCACCAGCTGCTCGGTGGGCTGCCGTGTGGCGGTGCAGTCGTCCTCCAACCACGTGATCCGCTACCTGGGCGTGGACTCCGACCCGGTGAACCAGTCGTGGCTGTGCGACAAGGGCCGTTTCGACTTCGAGGCCATCAACTCGCCCAACCGCGTGACCCACCCTCTGGTCAAGCGGGGCGACGAGGTGGTCGAGGCGTCCTGGGGCGAGGCCCTGGCTGCGGCGGCGCGAGGGATCGGGGAGGTGGCCAAGCTGCACGGCCCCAATGCGGTCGCGGTGATCGGGGGCGCCCGCCTTGCCAACGAGGACGCTTACGCCTGGGCCAAGCTGTCCAAATCAGTCATCTGCACCGACTCCACAGACGCCCGCATGGGCGACGGCCTGCCCGCGGACGTGGTGCTGGGCCTGCCCCGGGCGACGATCGACGAGGCCGCTGCGGCGAAGTCCGTGCTCGTGTTCGCCCCCGACATGTCCGAGGAGCTCCCGATCCTGCACCTGCGCATCCGTGGGGCCGTGGTCGATCGCGGCCTTCCCCTGGTGGAGCTGGCCCCGGCGAGCACCGGGCTCAGCCCCCTGGCCAAGGTGTCGCTCACCTACCGGCCTGGGGAGTCCCTCGACCTGGTGCGCCAGCTCTTGGGTAAAAATTCAGCCCGTTCTGCCGGCCCGTCAGCGCCCTCTCCCGCCGGTGGCGCCGAAGCGCTGGCCTCCTCCCTGGGCCGGGCCCGGGAGCTGCTCGGCTTACCCTCGGGGGGCTTACCCCCCGAGTCCCCCCCAAAACCCACACCCTCGGGTGGTCGGGCCTCGATAGCGGGGGAAGGCGTGGTGGTGATTGTCGGGCGGCCCTCGCTTGCGGAGACCGCCTCCAGCGTGGTGGCCGGGATTGCCGCCCTGGCTGAGGGCCTGCCCGGTGCCAAGTGGCTCCCGGCAGGGCGTCGGGCCAACATCCACGGGGCCATCGACATGGGCCTGGCTCCCGGGATGCTGCCCGGCAGGGTCACCCTCGACGCAGGGCGCGAGTGGTACACGCGATCCTGGGGCCGGGTTCCCGAGCACCACGGGTCGGGGACCGCGGGGTCGCTGGCCAGAGCGGCCGCCGGTGAGCCAGTGGCGCTGGTGCTGCTCGGGGCGGACCCCCTGTCGGACTTCCCCGACCGGCACATGGCGCGCCGGGCGCTGGAGCGGGCGGCCTTCGTGATGTCGGTGGACTGCCTGCCGAACGAGTCCAACTCGCACGCCGACGTGTTCCTGCCGGCGGCGATGTACGCCGAGCGGGCCGGGACCACCACCAACCTGGAGGGCCGTATCACCAGGCTGGGCCGCAAGGTGGTTGCGCCCGGTACCTGCCTTGCCGACTGGATGATCGCCTCCGAGCTGGCCAGCGCGCTCGGAGCCGACCTGGGCCTGGAGTCGCTGGAGCAGATCTGGGACGAGATTGCCGCCCTGGCGCCCTCCCACGTGGGGATCACCCGGGCGGCCCTGGCCGCTCCCGGGGCAAGGGACGGGATCATCGCGCCGATGGCCGCCACTCCGGTGGCGATCGGGGCCCGGCGAGCGATCCGGGACCTCGACCCGATGGCAACCCCTGGCCTATCGTCGGCCGAGATGCTTTCCGACCCGGATGTGGAGGGAGCACCTGCCACATGGGCAGCGACGGTCGGGGTTTCGGGGGGTGCTCGGGGGGCAGAGCCCCCCGAGGGTGCCGCCGAGCATATTCCTATGCCACCCCTGGTGCGCTTCGGTCGATCGCCCAAGGCGCCAGAGGTCCCCCGGCCCGACGCCTACGGCCTCCGGCTGGTGGTCGGGCGGGCGTTGTTCGACAAAGGTACCCTGGTGGGTGCGTGCCCCTCGCTGGCGCCCCTGGCGCCCGTGCCCCGGCTGCGGGTGAACCCCTACGACCTGGACCGACTGGGGAAGGCGACTGGGGACCGCGTCCGCGCTCACACCGCCCGTGCGGCCACCCTCGTCGAGGTGCTGGCCGACTCCGGGGTGGTCCGGGGCACGGCGGTCCTGGGCTTCAACCTGGCCGAGGAAGGGGCAGGCGACCTGATCGACGCGACCGCCCCGGTCACCGACCTCCGCCTGGAGAGCACCTGATGGGCCTGCTGGGGGCTGCCAGCCTGCCCATCTCGCCGGTGACCGACCCGCTGTTCGCCCACGGGGTGGGCGCCACGGTGGTCCTGATCGTCCTGGTCAAGGTGGTGGTGGCCTTCGTGTTGCTGCTGATCGCGGTGCTGTTGATGATCTGGTTCGAGCGCAAGGTGATCTCCGACATGCAGAACCGTATCGGGCCCAACCGGGCAGGGCCGTTCGGCATCCTGCAGAGCCTGGCGGACGGGACCAAGCTGTTGTTCAAGGAGGACCTCATCCCCGAGCGGGCCGACCGGGTGGTGTTCCGCCTGGCCCCATTCCTCTCGGTGGTGCCCGCCTTCGCGGTGTTCGCCATCGTGCCGGTGGGCGGGAACATCCATATCTTCGGGCACACCACCGAGCTGCAGGTGGCCGACCCGCCGATCGGGATCCTGTTCCTGCTGGTCATGTCCGCCATCGCTGTCTACGGGGTCATGCTGGCGGGGTGGTCGTCGGGCTCCAAGTACCCGCTGCTCGGGGGGATCAGGGCCTCGGCGCAGATGGTCTCCTACGAGGCTGCGCTGGGCCTGTCGATAGTGGCGGTGGTCCTGATCACCGGGTCGCTCACCACCAGCGGGATCGTCGCCTCCCAGGACGCCAACCTCTACGGCCCCCTGCCGACGTGGAACGTCCTGCGCCTGGGCGTCGTGCCGTTCGTGATCTTCCTCGTCGCCATCACCGCCGAGCTCAACCGGCCCCCCTTCGACCTGGCAGAGGCGGAGCAGGAGCTGGTGGGGGGGTTCCACACCGAGTACTCCTCGTTCCGGTTCTCGCTGTTCTTCCTGGCCGAGTTCATGAACGTGGTCACCATGTCGGCGATCATCGTCACGTTGTTCTTCGGAGGCCCGGACGGGCCGGCGCCCCATGTGGTGCGCTGGCTGTGGCCGATCCTGTGGTTCTTGGTCAAGACCATCATCTTCTGCTATTTCTACGTGTGGCTGCGGGCGACCCTGCCCCGGCTTCGCTATGACCAGCTGATGGACCTGGGCTGGAAGGTGCTGATCCCCGGATCGCTGTTCTGGCTGCTGATCATCGCCGGGATGCTGATCAACGAGCGCTGGGGCTTCGCCATCTTCGGCGGCGGCATCGTCGTGTCGGTCTTGCTGCTGCGGGCAATCCGGGTGGGCCGGGAGCGCTCGGAGCAATCCGAGCTTCCCCCCAGCGTGCCCGCCCCTCAGGAGGTGGGTGGCTGATGCCCGGCCTGGACTCGCTAAAGGGCTTCAAGGTCACGATGCATCAGGTCTTCTCGGCCCGCGTCACCACCCAGTACCCGGAGCAAAAGAGGCCCAAGCCGCCTCGCTTCCACGGACGCCACGTGCTCGGTCGCTACGAGGACGGGATGGAGAAGTGCATCGGGTGCGAGCTGTGCGCCGGGGTGTGCCCCGCTCACTGCATCTATGTCCGGGGCAGGGACAACCCCCCCGACGCACCGGTATCGCCGGGCGAGCGCTACGGCTACGTGTACGAGATCAACTTCCTGCGTTGCATCCACTGCGACCTGTGCGTGGAGGCGTGCCCGACCGAGGCGATCACCGAGTCCAAGCTGTTCGAGTTCTCCTTCACCAACCGCTCCGATGCCATCTACACCAGGGCAGAGCTGCTGGTGGGCGACGACGGCAAGCCTGCCGTGCTGCCCTGGGAGGACTGGCGGGAGGGGGACGACAAGATGACCTCTGGCTGGATGCGGGCAACCTCGCCGTCAGGCGTGGCGGCCTTCGAGGGGATCCGCCAGTGGTCGGCTGACCTGGGCTACGGTGCCCGGGTGGGCGAGGCGGGCCAGTCGGCCGGGGCCGGGGTGGCCGCGGCCGGGGCCGCCGGGGCCGGGGCCGGGGCCGGGGTGAACGACTTCTCGGTGCGCGAGCACGAGGCCAACCACCTGCCCGGGGGCACCGGGCGCCGGGCCAGGGGAGCTGCCCGGCGCGCCGGCGTGAGGCCCGGCGGTGTGGGCGCCTTTGCCAAGCCCAGGGCCAAGCCAGGCACGATCCAGGGCGCCCTCGGGCCGAGGCACCGCCCTAGCATGAAGGAGAAGGTCCTGGACATGCTGAACGCTGGCCCGGTGAAGTTTGGTTCCCCCTCGGGGGGCAGGCCCCCCGAGTCCCCCCCAAGCTCAACACCCCACGGGCCGGGGCGCCGCAAGAGGGGCGCATGATGGCGCCGCACCTGCTTGGCGTGACTGTCCCCGACGGCATCACCTTTGCCGGGGCGGCGCTGATGTGCCTCGTGGGAGCGTTCGGGGTGGTGCTGGCCCGCAACCCGGTCCACTCGGCGCTGTACCTGATCCTCACCCTTTTCGGAGTTGCTGTGCTGTTCGTGGAGCAGGACGCCCAGTTCCTCGCGGCGGTGCAGGTGATCGTTTACGCCGGGGCGATAGTTGTGCTGTTCCTCTTCGTCATCATGCTGATCGGGGTGGATCGCCGGGAGCGCTTGGCGGCGGATCCCCTCAAGGGCCAGCGCCCGACGGGGGTGCTGCTGGGCCTGATGGCGCTGGCTGAGGTGCTGCTTCTGGCCCGCATTGCCTGGCCGACCGGCCAGCACTCGGTGGCTGGAGCGGCCTCCGGCGCGGGCTCGAACGTGGCCAAGCTGGGCCGCTCGGTGTTCACCACCTACCTGCTGCCTTTCGAGGTGACGTCGGCGCTGCTGGTCATTGCGGTGGTGGGTGCTGTGGTGCTGGCCCGCCGACCCCGCGCTGGCCGTTCCGACGCAGGTGCCGATGCCGAGGGTGTGCTGGACGAGCCCGAGCCCGCAGGGGGCGCCGGGTCTGCAGCTGGGGCAGGGGAGCCCGTCGGGGCCAGCGGAGCCGACGACCACGAGGGGGCGAGCAGGTGAGCCTTGGGGGAGCTTGGTACCTGACCCTGGCAGCGGTCATCTTCTCGATCGGGGCGGTTGGGCTGTTGCTGAGGCGCAACGTGCTGGTCATGTTCATGTGCGTGGAGCTCATGCTCAACGCCGTGAACCTGACCTTCGTCACCTTCGCCCGCACCCTCAACGACATCGGCGGGCAAGCGGCGGTGTTCTTCGTGCTCGTGGTCGCCGCCGCAGAGGTGGTCGTCGGCCTCGGGATCATCGTCGCCATCTTCCGCCGCAGGGCCGAGGCCACCGCCGACGACGTCCATATCCTGAAGGGCTGAGCCGCGCACCCGATGAACGCCGCCTACGTCATCCTCGCCGCGCCGCTCCTCGGCGCGCTCGTGCTCCTCTTCGGCGGGCGCAGGATCGGTGAGCCGCTGAGCGGTTGGCTCGCCACCGTGGCGTCGTTCGCCTCCTTCGCGGCGTCCATCGCCGTGTGGGCGATCCTGCTCGGCCGCCACGTCGGGCCGCACGGGACGGGCCGCTCGGTCCACGAGCACATCTACACGTGGATCCCGGTCGCCGGCCTGCACGTGAGCTTCGGGCAGCAGGTCGACCAGCTGGCCGTGCTGATGAGCCTGTTCGTCACGGGGGTCGGCAGCCTCATCCACCT
>JBOGGU010000003.1:0-29815 GCA_050744085.1 Acidimicrobiales bacterium | reverse complement strand
ACAACTTCAAGCCAACTAATACCCAGCGAGGTTCGTTGCCCTTCTTCTGCAGAGAGACCCAGTATGCATAGTCATGCAAGCGTGCTCAGCGCTTATGCACTTGGCAGAGCGTTTTGCTACAGCCTGCAAGATGCTCCCCGACCTCGCCCGGCGCATCGTCACCGAGTACAGCCGCCCCGGCCAGCTCGTCGTCGACCCGATGGCCGGCACCGGCACCACCCTTGTCGAGGCCGCCCTCCTCGGACGCCGAGCGATCGGCGTCGAACTCGAAACCCGCTGGGCCGCGCTCGCCCGGGCCAACGCCGACCACGTCCTCGACTCTGGTGCCCGCCGGCTGGTCGAGGTCCGCCAGGGCGACGCCGTCAAACTCGCTGAGCTGCTTGGCGACCTGTCCGGACGCGTCGACCTCGTCTGCACCTCACCGCCGTACGCCTGCGATGTCGGCAACCCGAATGTGGCCCGCTACGAGCAGGAGGGGCGCATCGGCCGGGGCCTCGCCCTCAACTACTCCGAGGGCCGGGCCAACCTCGGCCATGCCCGGGGGGTCGCCTACGAGGAGGCCGTGGCCGCCATCTACGCCGCCTGCTTGACGGTGCTCCGCCCGGGCGGGGTGCTGGCGGTGGTCACCAAGAACACCCGCCGTAAGGGACGCACCCTCGACCTCGCCGGGCTCACCGTCGCCATCGCCGAACAGGCCGGGTTCACCTACCTCCAACACGTCGTCGCCCTGCACGCCGCCGTGCGCGACGGCGACCTGGTCGGGCGCCCCTCGTACTGGCAGGGCATCCAGGTCCACCACGCCCGCGAGCGCGGCGAGCCAGTCCATCTCGTCGTCCACGAAGACCTCGACATGTTCCTCGCCCCGCAGATCAAGGAGGCCGCCCGTGCCCGCTGACCTCGCGCTGTCGGTCTGGCCCACCGCGCAACAGAGTGCCCGCGCCCAGCGGGCCGGACGCTACGTCGAGCTGTCGGGCACCCACCCCGCCCGGATGCTCCCCGCCATCGCCGCTCGAGCCGTTGCCACCTACACCGCCCCCGGCGACCTCGTCCTCGACCCCATGTGCGGGATCGGCACCACGCTCGTCGAAGCCGTCCACCTGGGCCGTGACGCCATCGGCGTCGAGTACGAGCAGCCCTGGGCCGACCTCGCCCGCGGCAACCTCGCCCACGCCCGTGCCCAAGGCGCCGCAGGGCATGGGGAGGTGATCTGCGGCGACGGCCGCCATGCGGCAAGCCTCGTCGACCCCGCCGCGCGTGGCCTCGTCGCCCTCATTCTCACCAGTCCCCCCTACGGGCCGTCACTCCACGGGCAGGTGAAAGCCGTCCCCGGAGGAGGAGTGCGAAAGAGCTATGACCGCTACTCGAAAGATCCGGCCAACCTCGCCCACGTCGGCCTCACCGGGCTGCTCGACGCCATGCGGGTCATGCTCACCGGGATTGCCGGGCTCCTGCGGCCCGGCGGGTACGTGGTCATGACCGTGCGGCCGTGGTGGCGATCCGGGCGGCTCATCGACCTCCCCGGCGCCCTCGCCCGGGTCGGCGAGGAGGCCGGGCTCGTCCTCTACGAGCGCAACGTAGCCCTGCTCTGCGGGCTGCGCGGCGACGAGCTCGTCCCCCGGTCCTCGTTCTTCGCCCTCGACCAGGTCCGCAAAGCCCGGGCTCGCGGCATACCCCGCCTCGTCACCGCCCACGAAGATCTGATCGCGTGGCGGAAGGTGCCCGGCCGGTGACCGACGACACCGTCGCGGAAGCGCGAAGAGGCCGAGAACGGGTCGGCCGGCGCCACCCCGCCGGCGAGGTCCGGATCCTCCCTCCCGCCTACCGGCCCATGACCGCCGAGCAAGAAGAGCGGGCCGTCGAAGCCCTCGCCGGCCTGCTCGCCGACGCCGAGCAACCCCGGGAACAGACGCGGGGCCGCGAACGCCCGGCACCTTGACGGGGCCGCCACGTCGAGGTCTCCTCTCGCCAACCGGACCGACCCGGGAGGATCGGAGGAGACCATGACCACCACCAAACGACGAGGCGACCCGCCACCCACCATGCTCGCGTCCGGCGGGGTCATCCGGGTCGCCTGCTACCTGCGCATCTCCACCGACGAGGACCACCAGCCCTTCTCCCTCGGCGCCCAGGAGACCCGCCTCGGCGCGTTTGTCGCCAGCCAGCCCGGCTGGGAGCAGGTGAAGACCTACACCGACCAGTTCTCCGGCGCCTACGCCGAGCGTCCCGGGCTCGACTAGGCGCTGCGCGACGCCCGCCTCGGCCGCTACGACATCCTCCTCGTCTACCGGGTCGACCGCTTCGCCCGGTCCTTGAAGGTCCTCGTCGGCCTCCTCGAAGAGCTCGAATCCGCCGGGGTGGCGTTCCGCTCCGCCACCGAGCCCATCGACACCTCCACCCCCACCGGACGGATGCTCGTCCAGCTGCTCGGGGTGTTCGCCGAGTTCGAGCGGGCGACCATCATCGACCGGGTCGTGGCCGGAATGGAACGCAAAGCCGCCCGCGGCGGCTGGCCCGGCGGCGCCGTCCCCTACGGGCTGCGCCTCGACGACCACAAGCACCTCGCCATCAAACCCTCCGAGTTCCCGCTCGTGGAGCGGGTCTTCACCCGCTACGGCATCGACCACGCCGGCGCCGCCACCATCGCAGGAGAGCTCAACGCCGATGCCTGCCGCACGAGGAGCGGGCGGCGGTGGTCACCCCAAGCCGTCCTGTTCATCCTCCGCAACCGCAGCTACCTCGGCGAGGTCACCTTCCGCGACGTCTGCCACCAGGCCGACGAGCCCCTCATCGACCCGATCCTGTTCGACAAAGCCCAGGCCCTTCTCGCCGAGCGGGGCGAGAGCTACGACCGGCGCATGACCCACGCCCACCCCGACTACCTCCTCACCGGGCTCATCACCTGTGGGCGTTGCGGGAAGAACTACGTCGGGGTCGCCGCGGCGGGACGCGGGCACCGCTACCGCTACTACGCCTGCTTCACCCGCCAGCGCTACGGCAAGGAGGCCTGCACCGGCGAGCGCATCCGCGCCGACGTCCTCGAAGCCGCGGTCCTCGACGCCCTCGTCACCTTCTACGCCGACCCCGACCTCATCGAACGAGCGGTCGCCGTCAAGACCCGACAAGTAGCCACCTCGACCCGCCAGCAGCGCGACGAGATCGACGCCGTCACCGCCGAGATGAAAAAGACCGAAGCCGCGATCGAGCGCTACATCCTCGCCTTCGAAGCCGGCACCATCAGCGACGACATGTTCGGCCCCCGAGTCCGCGACCTCGGCGACAAAGCCCGCACCCTCAAAGCCCGGCGCGACGGACTCGAAGAGACCGCCTTCATCGCCGCCATGGACCCACCGGCAAGGGCCGACCTCGACGCCCTACGCGACGAGCTTGAGGAGATCATCCGGCACGGCTCCGACGCCCGGCGCAAGGCCGCCGCCCAAGCCTTCGTCCACCGCCTCGTCGTCGTCGAGCCCGGCGTCGTCCAGCCCACCTACCTCATCCGAGACGGCCTCCCCGCCGACCGTGACGACAAGGACCCCCAACAACCCGCTCCCGAGTCGACGTCTCGCGCCGTGACAAAAATGGTGGAGACGATGGGACTCGAACCCACGACCCCCTGCTTGCAAAGCAGGTGCTCTTCCGGCTGAGCTACGTCCCCGCACACCCACGCTACTGGTACGCGGCCCTCGCCAGCACCCGTCAGTGACCCTGGATCGCATGGGTCAACTGCCGGACGCACGCGGCGGCGGCCTTGGCAGTATGGGCCTGGACGCGGCACTGGGAGATGTTGTGCACCAGCCCTGGATGACCGGACAAATAAGCCGCCTCCTGCCCTACAAGGATGCCCGAGACGATAAGGGCGACGACCCCGCACCCCAGGGCAGCCAGGGCTTGGCCACGGTTGGACGCCTCCCCGCGAAGGTTCCGGGCCCGGGCGACCAGGCCCAGGGCGATGCCCGCCAGCGCCAGCAACAACCCCACCGGGGGGATCAGGGCCATGAAGACCAGGCTCAGCAAAGCGCAGAACAGGCCAATGGTCCCTGCAGTGTTCCTCGGGGCGATCCCGTCGCCTTCGAGGCCGGCGGGCAGCACGGCAGGCGCCTTGGCCCGAGCGCTCACCGGGGCCTTTAGGGTGGCCGGCCCGCCCCCAGCCCGACCGGCGTTGCCGGGAGCAGGGACCTGGCCCCCGCCCCCGGTCGGGCGCCCTAGTGGCCGGGACCTGCCCGGCCTCGCCCAACTACCCCCTTCGAGCTCGTCACCCATCCGGGTCAACCCAACCTCCCAGCAGCCCGACCTAGGCACAAGACGCTCATAGACAACTCAACGGACACCCCCAGCCACGTTAGTCCGGCGCCCGTCCGGCACACGAGCCGTGCTGCGGAAAGGTCCGCGCAGGGATGCTCGTCGGCCAAGACGCCTGGTCCGGCGCTGCGTTCTGCTTCGACCCTTGGGAGCTGTACCGCCAAGGAGCGCTCACCAACCTGAACATGTCCCTCGCCGGCCAGATCGGCCGGGCAAGTCCACCCTTGCCAACTCGCTCGCGACACGCTGTGTGGCGTTCGGGCGACGGGTGTACGTGCCCGGTGACCCCAAAGGCGAGTGGACCCTCGTCCCCCGTGCTATCGGCGGGACCGCCATTCAACTCGGCGTCGGTACCACCAACCGGCTCAACCCCCTCGACGAGGGACCGCGACCCTCCGGAGTCGTCGACGCCCTCCTCGACCCAACCCAACCATCGCCAGGGTCCAGCATCGAGCAGCTTCGCACCGACGGCCGAGAGATCGGCCACGCCCTCGCCCGGCTCGTGCGCGGCGATCTTGGCGGCCTGTTCGACGCGCCCTCCACGATCGGCTTCGACCCGGCGGCGCCGATGCTCACCCTCGACCTGTCCGCCATCTCCGGGTCCGACACCCTCATCGGCCTGGTTATGACCTGCGCATCCACCTGGATGGAAGCCGCCCTCGCCGACCCGGGCGGTGGCCAACGCCTCGTCGTCTACGACGAAGCATGGCGGCTACTTGCCCAACCAGCGCTCCTCGCCCGGATGCAAGCCCAATGGAAACTCTCCCGGGCTTGGGGGCTAGCAAACCTGATGGTCGTGCACCGCCTCTCCGATCTCGACGCCGTCGGCGACACCGGCTCATAGTCCCGAGGTGTCGCCCAAGGCCTGCTCGGCGATACCGCCACCCGCATCCTCTACAACGAACCCTTCGACGAAGCCCAAGCGGCTGGCAGACTCCTTGGGCTCACCACCGTCGAAGTCGCCCACCGCCCCGAACCTACCGGGTCATCGGGTTCGGGGAACCGGGCCGATGACGTGTGGGCACGGCTTGGCGTCTACCACGGGAGCAAGGGGTTGCTGGACAGCGTCGGCTCGGCTGCTATCCAAGACGCGGCCGCGCCCGACGTCGCTCTCCGCCGGGGAGCAGCGCTGAGCTCCGCACTCGAACGCGGAGGGCCTAACGCGTCCGGGACCGACCTGGCCAGGCTCTCTGCTGCCGTCCTCAGCCATCTGTCGGCCGTATAGGGGGCTCTGGCTGTTCCGGTCGTCCATCCCTCGCCGAACGCCTGGTCATGACCGTCCGAGTCGTTCGAGCAGGTTACGGGGAGTGATCGCCGCTGGCTCGAGGTCGGCTTCGAGCAGGTCGCGGTCGCCGGTGACGATCGTTGCGTCGGCTGCGGCGGCAAGGACAACGAGGTAGTCATCGTTCGGGTCCCGCAGCCGCTGTGTCACACCGGCGGGCTCAGGTCGGAGGTCGGCTGCTTCGCCCAAGGCTTCCACGAACTCCGTGGCGTCGGCGAGGGCGATCCAGCGGCGGAACTTCGGGCGGGCGAGCACGACAGCCAGCTCGTCGAGCAGGTGCTGAGTCACCACGGCGGTGACTGTAGGGTCGAGCGCTGGCGCGGTAGCGACTGATCGGTCGGCTGGGCCCCGACCAGGCCATCGTGGTGGCGTTTCTCAGCACACCGGCCCGGGACCCGCAGATGGCCGACCAGGGTCACCCCGTCTCCAGCGCCCGCCCATCGATTCCGGACATGAGGTTCTCCCTCATCCGGCTCTCCGACGCCCTTCACCAGCGGTATGCACGGTCAGTCCCAACGGACGGTTCCCGACAGCCGGACAAGTCCGAGACGGTCGCCCGAGAGCACGACGTGCTTGAGCCCGTGTCCTCGGCCGGCCCGGCCGTGTCGTTTGGAGAGCAGCAACGCCATGCGCTCGACGACGTACTCATCGAGCGCTTGGAAGTGGCGGGTCGAGTTGCCAAAGCGAAAGTACTGCCCCCATCCCCGGAGGAACTGGTTGATCTCTCCGACCAGTTCCTCGGTGGGGACGTGGCAGCGACTGCGGCCGGTCATCTCCCTGACTCGGGAGCGTGCCCGGACCATCGCCTTGTCACTCGGCCAGCGTGCGAGGTGGCGGCGGTCAGGCCGCTTCCTCGTCGGCACCATCCGATGATGGAACCCGAGGAAGTCAAAACCGTCGTCGCCGCCGGCCACGCAGACGATGCGGGTCTTCGGGCCCGACAAGCTGAGCCCGAGCCCAGCCAGGGTATCGGCGAGGACGGCCATGGCCGCCTCCGCCCGTTCCTTGGTCGGACAGCAGATCACTTCATCATCGGCGTATCGCACGAGAACCCCGAGGCGACCATGATGCTCCGTCCACGCCCGGTCCAGTCGGTGCAAGACCGCATTGGCGAGCAGGGGCGAGAGCGGGCCGCCCTGGGGGGCTCCCTCACCGGGGTAGGACAGCACCTTGCCGTCGAGCACCCCGGCTCCCAGGATGATCCTCACGAGCCGCAGGACCCGCCGGTCTGACACCCTCTCGGCCAAGCAGCCGAGAGTGACGTCGAAACCGAGCCGGTCGAAGAAGCTCTCGATGTCGGCGTCCACCACCCACACCCTGCCCACACGCACCGCCTCCCGCACTGCGTGCAGGGCTTGATGAGCGTCTCGCTTCGGCCGGAAGCCGTAGCTACAGGGCAGGAAGTCGGCCTCCAGGATCGGCTCGAGCACGATCTTGAGGGCAGCCTGGACCACCCGGTCGCCAATAGCAGCGACCCCGAGCGGGCGGAGCTCCGCCTTGCCCGGCTTGGGTATCCAGACCCGCCGCACCGGCTGAGGACGGTAGGTCCCGTCCCTCAGACTGGCCTCGATGACGTCGAGGAAGACCTCGACGCCCGAAGCCTCGATGTCGGCGATGGTGATCCCGTCGACACCAGGGGCACCCTGGTTGTCACGTACCTCCAACCACGCTGACCGGAGCACGTCTTTGCGGTAGACCCGGTCATACAACACGTGGAACCGTCTGTTCGGCGACCGCTTGGCCGCCTGATAGAGCTTGTGCTGCAGGTCCCGAGTCTTGACAGCGATGTTGTTGGGCCTCTCGGCCATGCACCGACTCCTCCCTCTCACACAAGCACAGGCGAAGCAGGGGTGCTTCGCATCAGGCCGGGTTGTGTTGTCCACGGCCCTCGATCGCTACTACCACCCCATCCGACGCCCTCCCGGCTCGGTGCGACTTCCCGTTGAGCGGTTATACGCACCGGCTGCTCCTGGGCCGCAAACCCAGGGCCGGGGAGGGCCTCCCCAGTTCCGGCCACCACCTTCCGCACGTTCCACGACCCATACGCCGGGGGGTTCTTCGACGCTGCGCTTCCAGGCTCTTCACGTCTTCCGTGGCCTTCGCCCTGAGAGACCGGGCTCGGCTCCCCCTTGGTCCCCTTGCGGGGCTGGCATAACGACGCGGCAGTCTTCGCTTCATGCTGCGGACCGCGCGGTTGCTCCCTCCGATGAGGCTTTCGACGCTGGGCTCCGACGCCGGGCGTTTCCTCCCGACGCCGCCAGCCTGCTACAGGGCCTCCTGGTAGCTACCCTGACGGGACTTCCACCCGTTGGCGGTGACCAGCTTGCGGACGCGCACGATCAGGTCATCTGGAGCACCTCCTTCGATCCGACCGTGCGTGCCCTCTGGGCACGCCCTCGCTGCTCCAGAACACGTTGATGGGGTAGGTGGGTGAGTTCATTTGGTCTTCTCCAGGCCCAGATCATACCGCCGGGCCAAAGTGGCCGCTGAAGCTGAGCCGAGCGGGTTTGTCCACCTCCGTATGAGACCGCTGGGCTGGAGGTTTATGCGATGGTGTAGAGCACTGCCGGTCTGACACCGCTCGGGCTCACAGCTCGGCCAGAGCCGCCTGAAATGCCTTCCACTCGTCGTCCGAGACATCTGAAAGCGCCCGATCCTTCGGCTCGGATAGGGGCCGCGCCCGCGCTTCGTCGGGGTCGTACACCCCGCCGGACGGCTCGCTCGACTCAGGCAGGATGGACACCCTGCCAAGCTTACCCACGGTCGGCATGTCTCGGACGATGGCGCCGTGGACGCGGTATAGGAGACCACCATCATCGCTGAGGCCTGACGACCCCTCAAACGAGTGACAACCCTCATTCTGTCGTACGTCTATTGTGTGTGGAGATCCACGGCTCACCCCGCGGAGTACGGAAGCAGCGGGGATCACGCGCTCCCCCCACGTCCGCGCGACCAGCGAAGACGGGCAAGGTCATCGAGTGTCCCGACTAAGCCGAGACATGGACGGGGCCGAAGGTCGCCTCGCCGGCCGGAGTCTTTACACCTGGTATGGTTAGTGGTATGGCTGACACTCAGAAGGTTACCATCACGCTGCCGGTTAAAGCCGTCGATTCGGTGCGTCGACTCGTCGAGGCCGGCCAGGCCCCCTCCATCTCCGGGTTTGTGGGCCACGCCGTCGGGGTGGCTCTCGACGATGTAGCGGGATGGGGCTCAGCGCTCAGCCAAGCCCTGGCCAGCACCGGCGGCGAGCTGTCAGCCGAGGAACGAGCCTGGGCGGACGGTGTCCTCGACCACGGGCGCCAGGCCGGCGCCGCATGACGCACGGGGTGACCCTGGACGCTGGCGCACTCATCGCCCTAGACCGCGACGACCGCCGCATCCTTGCCCTGCTCGCACGCGCTCGGGAAACCTCCGCACGGGTCACCGTCCCGGCCACGGCCCTCGCGCAGGCCGTGCGCAACCCTGCACGCCAGGTCCGCCTCGCACGCCTCGTCCGCCAGCCGGCAACAGACGTTGTGGCCCTGGATCGTGTCGAAGCCACTGGCGTCGGGCGCCTTCTCGCAGCATCCGGCACGGCTGACGTCGTCGACGCCCACGTGGTCCTGTGTGCACAACGGACTGGACAAGCCATAGCGACCAGCGACCCCGAGGATCTCCATCACCTGGACCCGTCGCTACTCCTCCTAACGGTCTGACCAGCCCGCACCGGGGCATCAAGCCAACCGGCTGGCGGGCCACAGGGCACGCTCGTTACCGGGGGTAGATCAACTGCAGCGGACGCGCCATACAGCCCCCGCAGCTGACCTGTACCATGAGCGGCGTGTGGTCCGTCGAGGACTTTGCTGCAGCACCAGGCCCAGCTCCACGTTGTCACCGTCGATGACCAGCGCTTATGCGAGTTCCGGTCGCGTCTGACCGAAGGCGAGTTTGCCATACCCGACCTGAGCGATCAGGACTGGGACGTGTTCCACGCCATCATCGCTGAGGCCTGACAACCCCCTGCGAGCGACGCACGTGGTCGTGGACACGGACGCTTCGAGCTGGGCTCTGGATCCCCGTCCCACCGCCGGAGCGGAGACAGCCCGGTCATTGATTGGCGGTCGGACAACGCCTCTCAAAGACCGCTGCCACTATCGATTGCCGATACCGAACCGGCAGGTGGTCTGGTGGTATCCGGAGCTCACTGGGCAATCATGGCTTCGATTGGAGCCTCAGCGTCTGGACCGGCAGACCAGGGGCGTTGGCCAGCTTGTGATCATCAGTGAGAAGGGGTGCTCCGAGGTGGTCCGCCAAGGCGACATAGATCGCGTCAGCGAAGGTGATGGTGGCCCGACGGCGCCAGGCGTCGTCGAACAGGCCCCGGACCTCAACGACTCGAAGGGGCCAGGTCAGCAGCTCATGGACGGCGGTGCCGATCTCAGTGGGTGTCAGGATGTGGTTGAGGTCCCAGCGCCGCAAGACGGAGCCGCGCTCGACGTCGAAGATCTCGGGTACCCAGGGAACGGCGTCGATTGGCAGGAGCGCGCGAAGGGCACGACCCCGCAGGGTGTCAGCAACCAGCTCGACGGCGGCCGAGGCGTCGATGACTACCGGAGTCATGCCTCCCCGGCGACCCGGAGCTGAGAGAGCGTTTCAGCTGCGGTGACGCCCGGATCAGTCGGATTGCCCGCCTGCCGATGATCCAACCAGGCTAGGAAGGCCTCGGCAGTTACCGTCTCTTCCGGGTTGACGACCACGATGGCCGGATCAGAAGATGCATCTACGGCGCGCCGTGCCATACCACCAACCTACTCATCCTCGGCTATCGAGCGGCTGCAGAACCTACGGCGGTTCAGAAGGCCATGATGCTGACCGGTGGGTGGCAGCCACCGCACTCGCACTGGACCTGGAGCTTGTGGCGGGAGACCGGATCTATCTCGGCATCCCCGATTTGACGGTGCTCGGGGTGACCTCGGAGGCTTGAGCCCAGATGGAGGGCGAACGCCTTGGGCTTCCCCGCCGGCGACTGCCGGAGGCATTGTGCGCAGAACTCAACGACCCGTCGCACCAGCGAGGGCTGGGCTGCCGTCATTCCTCCCGAAGTCTGGGCAGTCGGCTTCGCGGCCAGCCTCGTCATCGGCACCGTTGCCGGCCCTCTCCCCGCCCTACGCACGGCCTGGATGTCGCCTACCCAGGACCTGCGGACCGGTGCGACCCCCTGCTCCGCCCGCGCCGCGTTATGTCAGGTCGTCTACCGGGGACATATGCAGTAAGATTTTCGGGATGGGAACACCTGTACGGATGGGGCGAAATGTGGAGCCTGGAGAGCCCGTTCGCGGGTCGTTCTGGGTGGGTTGCCCGCAACCCAATCGGGGTTCTCTCCCGGGAGGGGCGGTACCCACGGAGCCGGCGCGAGAGGCGAGGGTTGACTCGGCGAATCCTTTACCTGGGGGCTTCCCCAAGAAGGCTCCTGATGAGCGCCAGGGTGGTTATCCACGCTACAGGAGCCCGTTCCGCGTGGTTGGGGGCCGAACGATCCAGCTCCCTTACCTCATCTCAGTCACTTATAGTGGTTGCCGTGTGCGTGCCACAATCCCATGGATACCTAGGCCGTGTACCCGGCTCTGGCACCATTGGCACCCTTTGATACGAGATCCCAGGTCAGGGACCTAAGGGTGACTCTGGCGCCAGAGATATTCCACGCCGTGTACTGAACCTCAGGCCGTGTACTTTACTTGGTGCACTATGAGCTAGTTCCGTGCGCCGATCAACAAAAGTCCTGCTCGGAACGTGTGGGCGCACAATAGTCCCATGTCTTTACACGAGGGAGGGGCGACTCCCGTCCAACGGGTGCAGTTCGCCTCCAGGAAGGTCATCGCTCCTGTCCCGACCGCCATGCGTCCGGGTGCGGGCCGACCCGCCGCGACCGACACCGCGGGGTGCACGCCTTGAGGCTGCGCCCACTCGTTCTCGTAGATGCCGGCGACGACGGCACTGACATCCTCGGTGCCATCAGGATCATGGAGGTCGACCTGGCCCGAACGACGCCCGACGAGCGCGCCGGAGCGAGTGCCAACCCGGCCTCCGGGGAAGCGCTCACGCTGTCGCTCGGGGAAGCGGCAAAGGTGCTCGGGATCGGCGCCTCAACCGCTTACCGGCTGTGTGCCCGCGGCGAGTTCCCCGTGAGCATCCTGCGGATCGGAGGCACGGTCAAGGTCTCCCGGAGGCGGCTGCTCGACTACATCGACGGCTCCGGTACTGCTGGGCACCCGTGATCTGGGCCTGGGGACCAGGGCGGCCACCGCCTCGCTGATGTTGCGGTCGGTCTGTTCCAGGTGGTGGGCGTAGACCTTTTACATGGACGCCGGTGCGGTGCTCCTCGTCGACGTAGATGGACTGGTCGATCCGGGCTCGGCGTTTCGCCCAGTCGAAGTCGTCCAGCTGGAGAGCGCACAGCTCGGCTTCGCGCAGGCCCAGGACTGCCCCGAGCCAGATGGCGGTGCTCATCTCCGGCCGGTGCTGGGGCCTCCCGTGCACTGATCGCATCGGTGGCTCGGCCTCTGCTGCCTCCATGAGGGCGATCACCTCGCGGATGGTGGGCTCGACGATTGGAGCCTGTGGCACCGGGGCAACATCGACCTTGCGGACTGGGTTGGTGGCCACCAGGTCGCGCTTCCATGCGTAGGTGAACACGCTGGACAGGATCTGTTTGTGCTGTCGGATCGTGGCCGCGCTGAGAGGGCCGCCGAGCCGGTCGCAAGCCCCGAGCCCGGCAAGCACCGTCTCCAGGACGGCCACGGTGACCTTCCTTGCCGGCTTGGTCCCGAGGGCCGGGCGTAGGTTGTGGTCGATCTTGCGGCGAGCGCCGGTGATGTAGTTGGGAGAACGACCGATCCTGCCCAGGTAGGCCAACCAGGCGTCGAAGAGCGTGTCCATAGTCTCCGAGCCGGCCACGACCCTGCCCGCGGCGCAGTCGGCCACGAGGGCCGCAAGCGCCTTGTGTGCTTCCGTGCTGGTTCCCTCGAACATCCGGGTCACCCGCTCGTAGGTGCCAGCAGGACCCTTCCCCACAGAGACCCGGAGCTGCCAGACACCGGGGCGGAGCTCTTCGAGCGAGCCCGAGCCGCTGGGTCGGCGGGCCTTGCGCTGGCGGCGATGGCTCGGACCTTGGACAAGGTGCTCGGGGCGACAGCACGCCCGGTTCTGGCACGTCTGGAGGATGGGGACGCCGGCCGGCGGTTCGCTGCCTCGGTCCAGGCTCCAAGCCAGCCGGTGTGCCTTCCAGAGTGTCCCCTTCACCTTGAGGACGCCGTAGCCGCTGGGATCGGTGGCGCCGGCCCAGGTCCAGCACTCCCCCCCACGGTCCAGCCTCTCCCAGAAGTCGATGCCCTGCATGTTGCTCCTCGGCGGTTACTACCAACGGTTACTTGGAGGTTAGCACCTCAAATAAGAGTAACTCCGGGAGCCGAGCCAGGCACAAAATAGCCTCTGACCTACATCTTCACTGGAGGCGGCGAGCGGAATCGAACCGCTGTAAAGGGCTTTGCAGGCCCTTGCCTAAGCCACTCGGCCACGCCGCCAGCGCCGCCACGATAGCCCGCCGAGGCCATCGGCCGTGCCCGGCCGCCGACTGACCGTGGGCCACGGAGCCTCCTAAGCTTGCCAGCAGATGAGCAAGGCACCAGAGGGGAACGTGCCCAGCGCGGCCCGCGCCTTCAACCCTCGCACGGTGCGCACCTTGCGCAACATCGTGGCGCTCAGCTGCTTGGTGGTGGCAGTGGTCGTGGCGTTCTCCCTGCTGGTGGGCCATGCCGCGAGCAAGCCGAGCAACCCAGGCACGTTCGGCGCGGTCGCCCTCCCCGCCCGGGCCGCCTCACCCGACTTCGGTCCCCTCATCAAGGGGAACCAGGTGCCCGGCAATGTCCTGGGCGCCCTCTTCGTCCCCGCAGGCTCGACGGTGGTCTCCCGGACGAGTCGCGCCATCGAGGCACCTTTCGACGGCACAGTCACCTACACCTCGGTGGCCAGCCCGGCGACGATCGCCAAGTTCTTCCCCGCCGAGCTGGCTCAGCAGCGCTGGCGGGTCATACGCCACACCAACCCGGTCCTCGCGATACGCGCCGGCACAGACGGCAACTATTGGGAGGTGGGCGTCACGATCTCGAATCTGTCCACGGCAGGGAGCCACTCGGACGGCGCCCAGTTCAAGATGGAGCTCTACACCTACCAGCCCGGCAGCTGACCTGAAGGCTCGGCCTTCAACAGGCCGTCAAAAGTCAGCCCAGGCGCGCCACGGCAAGTGCCACTGCAAGGGCGACCGTCGCCCAGCACAGTGCCTTGAGTGCCCTTTCGAGGGGTGCAAGGAGCATCTCGGTGCTCAACGGGCGCGTGGCGCCGTCGGCCATCGTGACCGTCCCTTCCACGGTGCTGACGTGACGGCGCAGGGTCCGGGCAGGGGCGCTCAGGTGGCGTTGTGCCCCCGAGAGCGCAAGGGCGCCCAGCGCTGCGGCGACCGCCGCCAACCCGAGGGTCCTAGCCTGAGCAAAATAGGCAGTGAGCACCGGGAACGCCCCCCACGCCGCGGCAAACGTGACGTCGTTGTGGAGCCGGCCACCCACCAGCTCTAGGTCGTACGCGACCACCAACACCGCTCCCACCACGATGAACGGCACCAGCCCCACCCCCACCCGCAACACCCCGGCCGCCCCGAGCGCCGTGGCCAACCCCAGGCTCGCGATCGCGGCGGCCCGTAGCTGCGAGTCGGGGATCGAGGTCCGCAGAGGCCGGCCGTTCAGCTCGTCCAGGCAGTGCGCCGCCACCCCCACAGCCAGGAAGAACGCCCCGAGCGTGGCGCCCATCGTGCCCAGGTTGACCGCCGGCGCCAACGAGGCCCCGATCACCACGTACGAGAGGTGCCACGCCGTGTACGGGGGGTGAAGTACGGTCCACCAGCCCCTCCAACCGCTTCCAGGGCTGGCGTAGAAGGCAGTCGTCAGCGGAGCGGCAGCCTCGGCGTCGTCCTTCGCAGGACCGCTCCGGGTTACGCGCTCATGAGCCATCGACAGGCCGGTTGGGAGGCTCAGCGCGTACTGGCGAGCGGGCCCCCCACATGACCAGGCCCCCGCCGAGGCTCATGACCCTCGCGCCCACGTTGGTGATCCCCGCATCCCTCCATGCGTCGAACGTCCAGGCGACCGGGTAGGTGGCGTAATGGCCCGCGATGCTTGGCCCGAGGAAGCGCCCGACGTCGTACCACTGCCTCCCGCCGAGCAGCCCCCCGGCCAGGGGCAGGACCAAGCGGGTGTACCCCCACCAGAGCGGCCGCCAGGGCAGTCGGTCGGGCGGGTGGAACTCCAGGGAGGCGATGGTGCCCCCAGGGCGCACGACTCGGGCCAGCTCTCGAAGCGTCGCCGCTGGGTCAGCGACGTAGCGGAGCAGGTAGGTGAAGGTAAGGGCGTCGAAGGTGGCGTCGGGGAATGGCAGCTGCTCTCCCCTGCCCAGCGCCATGGAGATGAAGCTGCCCCGCCCAGCGCCAGCCACGTTGCGCTGGCCCCGGCGCAACATGGCCTCGGTCACGTCCACCCCCACCACGAACGCCCCGGTGCTCCGCTGGATCGCCAGGGCGACACCTGCCGGCCCGGTGGCCACGTCCAGGACCCGGGAGCCGGGGCCAGCCACGACCCGCTCCAGCATGGCCCCGCGCCAGCGGCCGTCTTGTCCGAGCGACAGGATCGCAGCGAGTGCGTCGTAGCGATCTCCGAGGCCGTCGAAGAGCTCGTTGGCGAATCGGTTCGGCACCCTCCGCGAGCGCTCCACCATTGGACGGGAGCCCCCCAGGGCCAGCCGCGTTCTGAGGTACGTCTGCACTCGTCGATCCCTCTCCGGGCCGCTACCGGGCCCACCCGAACTCCATCGTAGGCCGGGGTGTGCCCTAACGAGTCGGGTCGGCAACGCAGCAAGGGCGCCGCCGAGGCGCTACAACGAGGCGGTGGGGCGATCAAGCTTCGATGCCGTAGTGGTCGGGTCCGGCCCGGCGGGATCGGTCGCAGCCCTCGTGCTCGCCAGGGGCGGTGCCAAGGTTGCCCTCGTGGACAAGGCCGAGTTCCCCCGGGACAAGGCGTGCGGCGACCTGGTAGGGCCCCGTGGGGTCCAGCTCCTGGCGGACCTGGGCCTGACGGACCTGGGCCCCACAGACCTGGGCCCCACAGACCTGGGCCTGGAGCCGGCAGGCGGGCCCCGAACCCGAACTGTGTCAAGTTTGTATCCCTATGGCATACAAACTTGCCACAGTTCGCAGTCCGAACCTTCTAGCTCACAGACCGGTAGGAACCCCCACGAGGGCGTCGGGGAGATGGTCGTGCTGGGCCCCACCGGCGGGAGGGCGCTGCTGAGGGCCCGCGCCGGCACCACCTACCCGGGCCAGGGTTGGGCCACGCCACGCAGGAGCTTCGACGACTGGCTCCGGAGGGCCGCCCTAGATGCTGGGGCCGAGCCGGTCCATGCGCGGGCTGCGGGCGTGTCGCACCACGGCGTGGCACTGGACGACGACCGCTTGATACTTGCCGACGCAATCATCGGCGCCGACGGCGCAAACAGCGCAGTCGCGACGAGCGCCGGGCTGGTGGACCCGACCAGGGTGTTGTGGGGCTTTGCGATCCGGGCGTACCTGGACCAGCGCGTCGAGCTCCCGGTGATCTCCTTCTGGGACCCTACCCCTGGCCGCGGGTTTCCCGGATACGGCTGGATCTTTCCCCTGCCCGGGGGCCGGGCCAACGCCGGGCTCGGAGTGGGCGCGGGCGCCGACCGCCGCCGCGGGGCCCAGGCAACGCGCCAGCTCGACGCATTCCTTGCGCACCTGACCTCGGCGGGCCTGATCAGTGAGACGGCGCTGGCGGGCCACGGCCACGGCAACGGCCAGCGCCACGGCCACGACAACGGCCACGGCCAGCGCACCGAGCGCCTCGGTGGGTGGCTCAAGATGGGGATGGTGGGCACGACTCCCGCTGCCGGCCGGGTGCTGCTCGTGGGGGATGCGGTGGGCCTGGTGAACCCCCTCCAGGGCGAGGGCATCGCTGAAGCGATGGCATCCGGTAGGGCCGCGGCCGAGGCGATCCTAACCACGCCCGCCACGGCGGCGGCGACCTACTCGATGGCACTGAAGCGCCGTTACCTGGCGTACCACTCGGCCACCGCGGCTCTCCAGCAGACCCTGATCGACCGGCCCCGTCTGGTCTCCGCGCTCGGACGCCTGCTCACTGCCCCCGGAGTCGGCCGTTTGGTGGGCGGAGGGTGGGGGATCTACTGGAACGACCTCCTCGATGGCGCTGCCCCTGGGGTGGATCGCCGCATCGCCAGCGCGTTCAGCCTGGCGATGCGGGCTGCCACCTCGCACGGCGCCAGCAGGCGTTGGCTCTCCGAGGCGCTGGCGCGCTCGTCGGAGCTCGCTACGTCGAGCTCGTCGGAGCTCACTACGTCGAGCACGGCGGGCGGGCTTAGCGAACCGGCGCGTCGAGGCGGCCCAGGTCGCTAGCTCCGACCATCCCCGCCGCCAGGGTGGCGTTGGTCACCTCGTCGATGAGGACGAAGCTCCCCGTGACCCGATTCGACCGGTAGGGGTCCACCGCAAGCGGGGTGGCCACAGCGATGCGCATCCTGCCGATGTCGTTGTCCTCCAGCTTGCCGGCCGGCTCGACTGCCATGGTGTTCACGTCCAGGCGCCCGGTGACCTCGCTCACGAGGGCGGGCGTCTGGCGGGTGGTGTGCTTGATGCGCAGGCGGTCGCCCGCGCCCACCGGCCGCTCGGAGAACCAGCACACGATGGCGTCCAGCTCCCTCGACACAGACGGCGCCTGATCGGCGGGGGCCAGGAGGTCGCCCCTGGCGACGTCCAAGTCGTCGGCGAGGCACACCGACACCGACAGAGAAGGCCCCACTGCCTCCAGTGGCCCGTCGAACGTGTCGATCGAGGCGATCCGGCTCCGCGCCCCAGAGGGCAGGGCGACCACCTCCTCCCCCACGCTCAGCGAGCCCCCACAGACCATCCCGGCGTAGCTGCGCCCACCCCCCGGCTGTCGCAGCACCCACTGGACAGGAAGGCGTGCCCCCGATGTAGCCGGCACCACGTTGGGCGCCGACTCCAGGTGCTCCAGGACCGTGGGCCCGTCGTACCACCCGGCCGCGTCCGACGCGCTGGCCACGTTGTCGCCGTAGAGCGCGGAGACCGGCACGCACACCACGCTCTCCACCCCCAGGCGCGCCCCGAGCACGCCCAGCTCGCCCGCGATCGACTCGAAGGCGACCTGGTCCCAGCCCACCAGGTCCATCTTGTTCACCGCAACCAGCAGGCGGCGCACGCCCAGCAGGCAGGCGATGCACAGGTGGCGCCGGCTCTGCTCCCGCAGCCCGCGTTGCGCGTCGACGACCACCAGGGCCAGCTCGGCTGTGGATGCCCCGGTGGCCATGTTGGAGGTGTACTGGAGGTGCCCAGGGCAATCGGCGATCACGTACTTGCGCCGCGGGGTGGCGGCGTAGCGATAGGCGACGTCGATGGTGATCCCCTGGTCCCGCTCGGCGCGCAGCCCGTCGGTGACGAAAGACAGGTCGAGCCCGTCGCGCCCCCGCCGCCGGCTGGCAAGCGTGATCGCCGCCAACTGGTCGTCGAAGAGCAGGCGGCTGTCGGCGAGCAGCCGCCCGATCAAGGTGGACTTCCCGTCGTCCACCGACCCGATGGCGGCGAAGCGCAGCAGGTCCACCTAGAAATACCCCTCCCGCTTGCGGTCCTCCATCGAGGTCTCCGAGAACCCGTCGTCGGCCCGGCTGGCGCCCCGCTCGGTGACCCGAGCCACAGCCACCTCGGCGATGACGTCCTCGGCAGTGGCGGCGGCGGATCGGACCGCGCCGGTGCAGGTCATGTCCCCCACCGTCCGGAACCTGACCGTCTCGGTGGCGACCTCCTCCCCCGGCCCGGCGCTCACCCAGGCGCTCTCGGCGAGCAGCATCCCGCCCCGGTCGATCACCCGGCGCCGGTGGGCGTAGTAGAGCGAGGGCAGCTCGACGCGCTCACGGCCGACGTACTGCCATACGTCCAGCTCTGTCCAGTCAGACAGCGGGAAGGCCCGCAGGTGCTCCCCCGGGCGGACCTGGCCCTGGTAGAGATGCCACAGCTCGGGTCGCTGGTTGCGGGGGTCCCAGGCCCCGAAGGCGTCCCGAAATGACAGGATCCGTTCCTTGGCCCGAGCCTTGTCCTCGTCGCGGCGCGCCCCGCCTATGCAGGCGTCGAAGCCATTGGCGGCGATGGCGCCGAGGAGGGTAGCGCTCTGGAGGCGGTTGCGGGATGCCCCGAATCCGGGGTCGCCGACCCGTCCGGAGTCGATCGAGTCCTGCACCGAGGCCACGATCAGCTCCTCCCCCAGCTCCGCGACCCTCCGGTCGCGAAAGTCCAGCACCTCGGGAAAGTTGTGGCCAGTGTCGACCTGCAGGATCGGGAACGGCAGGCGGGCCGGGCGAAATGCCTTCTCGGCGAGGCGCAGCAGGACGGCCGAGTCCTTGCCCCCGCTGAACAGCAGGACCGGCTGGCGGCTCTCTGCGGCCACCTCGCGCATCACGAAGATGGCGTGCGCCTCCAGGAGGTCGAGGTGATCGGAGGTGGGAGCGAGCGCGGGCACGAGAGTAGCTGTCACAGTAAGAGTCCTTTCGGGGTCGGAGTCCTCTAAGGGTCAGAGCGCCCACATCAACCTCACACCAGTGCCGACGAGCACGGCGAGAAGGGCGCCCCTCGCCAGCCGGCCATTGGAACGAGACGACAGCTTCGCTCCCAGGAACGTCCCGGGAATGGCGCCGATCAGCAGCGCCCCCGCCACGCCGAGGTGGACGTCCCCGGTGATCAGGTGCCCGAGGGCTGCGGCTCCCACCATCGGGACCGCCTGCACCAGGTCGGTCCCGATCAGCTCGGCCATGGTCAGCTCCGGGTACAGCATCGTGAGCCCGACCACCATGAGCGAGCCGGAGCCGACGGAGGTGAGCCCGACCAGGATCCCTCCGAACAGCCCCACCGCCAGCGTCGGCAAAGGACGCACCGCCCTTTTAGTAATATCCTCTGTTGCGCCCCCACTCCGCGCCCACTCACCCTGAGCGCGTCTCTGCGCCCGGGCCCTCAGCCTCGGCCGCAGCGCCATCGCCAGCGCAGTCGCCAGCAGTGCAGCACCAAGCAGCGGCAGCAGGACCGGATCGGCAGGCTTGCCGGCAAGCTTGATCAGCACCACGCCGATCACAGCCCCAGGAACCGATCCCAGGGCTATCCAAGCCACGATGTCCATCCGCACCGTGCGGTGGTGGAGGTGCACCAGACCGCCCACGGGCTTCATCACCAGCGACGCCACCAGGTCGGTCCCGACCGCCGAGATGCCCGGAAGCCCGAAGATCAAGATGAGCAGGGGGGTGAGCACCGAGCTGCCCCCGGCGCCGGTGAGCCCCACGAGCACCCCCACCACCAGCCCGCTGACGCCCAGGGCCAGCCAGCTCCCCGAACCGGTGAGCAGGTGGGAGGCAGCGGTCAGTCCGTGGCCAAGGTCGACGGCTGAGAGCGCCGGGCTCAAGGCGCCCCGCCGTGGCCAACGGGCTCCGAGGCTCGCCGGGCCGGGGCTTGCCGCGCGGGGGCTTGCCGCGCTGGGGCTTGCGGGGCGGGGGCTTGCGGGGCGGGGGCTTGCGGGGCGGGGCCTTGCGGGGCGGGGGCTTGCCGCGCGGGGGCTTGCGGGGCGCTGGGCTTCCTGGCCGTAGCCCTCTTGGGCGCCGGTCGACACGCTCGGCGTTGGAGGCGGCCTGCGAGGCCCGCTGCGGTGTCCTCCCAGGTGTGCTGGCCCATCAGCCAGAGCCACAGCTCGATCCGGTAGCCGGCTGCAACCTCGGCGAGGGAGCTCATGTCCAGGCCCACCTGTTCGAGGGCAGCTCCCCACCACGGCCACAGGACATCGGCAATCCACTCTCCCGAGCCTGCGAGCGCCTTCCACGCCTCGGGATGCTCCAGCACTAGCGAGCCCACCCGCTGGCGCTCGGCAACTGGCTCGGGTGGGATCGCAAGGTCCTTCGCTGGACCGTCGTCGCCGCGCTGCTCGCTGTCTGTGGCGCCGGAGTCGTCCCGAGCCCTCAGCGGGCCCCCCTCGATCGGGCGATCCGGGACCGGGGCCCTGTCGCTGCCGGCGTAGGCCCTGGCGTGCTCGGTGTAGGAGACGAACAACGCACCCTCGGGGTCAAAATCGCGCTGCATGTGCGCCAGGGTCACCTTGCGGTCGTAGGCGTCCAGCTTCGACAGCGCGTCCGGGCGCTCCAGGTTGGCCAGCTCCATCTCCGGCGCTGCCCTCAGGAATGCGCGATTGCCTGCGTCGGTGCGCACCAGGACGCTGGAGTAGCCGTCCGCGCTGCCGACGCTTCCCACCGAGATATCTGCTCCCCTTCCCAGGAAGTCCGCGCACTCGTCGCAGCCCCGCAGCGCCACCCCGTGGAAGTCGCGAACGGGCTCGGAGACCATGGTCGCCCCGGCGCGGTCCTCGACGATCATGTTGCCCTTGATCACGTCGACCTTGCCGATCTCATCCAGCTCGAGCCCCCGCTTGTCCCTCAGCTCACCCAGCACGAGGCCCTGGTAGTCGAAGCTCTTGGTGCAGAGCAGCGCGATCGTGAGGACCACGGCGTCGACCTGGGCGGAGCGCCGGTGCCACGCCTGGTCCCGCATCGCGTTGATCCCCTGGATCTCACAGGGAGTGCCGACGACAGCGATCCGGGGTTCGGGCGGCAAGTCGTAGCCTCGCAGGTCGAGGTGGGCCAGCCCCATCGTCTGGTTGTAGAAGCTACCCCCCGATTCGCGAACCTCCTCCGCGGTGGTGGCGAGGTGCGCCACACCCTTCCAGCGCTCGATGGGGCTCTCCCTCGCCAGGAGCACGCCGTCGATGTCGCCAGCGGTGAGGGCGGCCACCAGGATGGCCGTGACCACCCCACCGTCCTGCGCCCTGGACCCACCACGGGAACGGGCGGTATAGGACCGCTGGACCAGGCCCAGCCCATCGCTGCCGGCGCCAGTCACCTTGGGCCAGGTCGCTTCGTAACGCAGGCCTCCGCGTGGGCAGAAGTCCCAGCACAGCGAGCAGCCAGTGCACATCTTGACCAGGTGGGGCAGGCCGCGGGCGTCAACTCCTATTGAGTCCGACGGGCAGACTGCCACGCAGGTGCCGCACTGGATGCATCGGCCGGCGTCGATCACCCCGGCGTCCAGCTCCCAGAACCAGGTCTTCCCTGGGGCCTCGTCGATCCCGTTCATCTCGTCGCGGATCGAACGGGTGCTGGGCACCTGCGCCGGTCGGGCGCGCCGTTGGTCCATCAGCCGGCCGCTCCGGCAATGACTGCGCGCAGCTGGCTGTTGGGCACCCGGCGAGCCCATTCGTAGAAACGCTCTCCCGGGTGACGCTGCCCCTGGTAGCTGACAAGGAGGCGAGCCAGGCCGGCGGGCACCTCGTCGGCGGGCTTGGCGCCCTCCACCCAGTCCACAAAGGCCGCATCGGTGCCCAGGCTGCCGCCGAGGCCGATGTCGAGGGCCTCGACCAGTCGGCCGTCCACCTTGGCTGTGTCACCCCGCAGCCCGATGTCGGCGATCTGTGGCTGGGCGCACGAAGCGGAACAGCCCGAGAGGTGGATACGCACGATTTCGGCCTGGTCGCGGCTGGCCTGGTCGCGGCTGGCCTGGTCGCGGCTGGCCCCGTCCGCTTGCGTGCCCGGGCTAGCGCCGCGGCTCAGCTCGGCGTCCAGCTGGCGTGCCCACTCGGCCATGCGCTGCTTGGTCTCGACTATGGCGAAGCGGCAGAACTCGGTCCCGGTGCAGGCCACGGCCCCCCTGGCGAAGGGCCCCGGGCTCGGCGAATGCACGCTCAGCTGGGGCTCCGCCAGCAGCTCGGCAAGCCGGTCGTCTGGCACGCCGGTGATGATCAGGTTCTGGTCGGTGGCGAGGCGCACCCCACCATCGCCGTAGGCCTCGGCGAGGCGCCCCACCTCGACCAGCGCAGAGCCCGCCATCCGCCCAACCGTGACGTTGAGGCCCACGTAGGACAGGCCTGCCTGGCGCTGGGGGTGGACTCCCACGTGGTCGCCGCGATAGCGCCGGGTAAGCGCTTCCCCGGCTGGCGTCAGGCCGAACCCGCACCGTGCGCTCAGCTCCTCGCGGAATCGCTCTGGCCCCAGCTCCTGGACCAGGTAGCGCATCCGGGACTGGCCCCTGTTCTCGCGGTTGCCCAGCTCCCCCCAGGTCTGGGCGATCGCCCTGCTGAGCTCCACTGCCTGGCCTGTCTCGACGAACACGTCGATGTCGCTGGCCAGGCGGGGCCCGTCGGACAAGCCGCCGCCGACCAGCACGTTGAAGCCCAGGGCGCCGTCAGCCCGGCGGGCCGGCCACAGGCCGATGTCGTTGATCTCGGCCTGGGCGCAGTCGTCCAGGCACCCGGTGACGCTGATCTTGAACTTGCGTGGCAGGTTCGAGTACTCGCGGTTTCCGGTGAAGTAGTCCGTTATCGCCCTGGCAACCGGGAAGGCGTCGAAAGCCTCCTCGGCGTCGAGGCCGGCCACCGGGCAGCAGAGGACGTTGCGCGCCGAGTCACCGCAGGCCTGGAGGGTGGTCAGCCCCACCTCCTCCAGGAGCCGCCAGATCTCGGGGACCTCAGCCATACGGATCCAGTGCAGCTGGATGTCCTGGCGAGTGGTGATGTCGCAACAGCCCTCAGAGGCAGCTCGGCTGCGTCCCGAACCCGCCGGGCTCCGCCCGTAGGTGTCGGCGATGTTGCCGATCACGGCGGCCTGGGAAGCATTCAGGCGGCCGCCGGGGACCTTGACCCGCATCATGTAGGCGTCCCCCCCCTGGCGCTGCGGGTAGATGCCGACCCACTTGAGGCGCTCCTGCTCGCCCTCCACCGCGGCGATGGCCTCGGCTGCGTCCGGAAGCGCTTTCGAGT
This sequence comes from Acidimicrobiales bacterium, assembly GCA_050744085.1. GTDB lineage: Bacteria > Actinomycetota > Acidimicrobiia > Acidimicrobiales > JAJPHD01 > JAVKSL01. Next base: position 6,268 of record JBOGGU010000003.1, on the reverse strand, counting down.
AGCTCTCGACAACCGCCTCGTAGACCTCGAGCGGCTGACGTTCCAGCTTCCAGCGCTCCACCTTGTTGAGCTCGATGGTCTGCCGGTAGGGAGTCAGGAACTCCACGGCTCACCGTCCTGGCTTTGGCGGCTCGCAGGCTGGCGGCTCACAGGTGCAGGCCACACTCGGTCTTGGCGCTCCCGGCCCAACGGCCCGACCTGGGGTCGGCGCCCACCGCGACCGGGGCGGTGGTGGGAGCGCACCCGATGGACGCGTAGCCAGAATTGCTGAGCGGGTGGACAGGCAGCTCGTGGTCGCTCACGTAGGCGGCCATCTCCGTATCGGTCCAGGCGGCCAGTGGGTTCAGCTTCACCACGCCCCTTCCCTGGTCCCAGGACACGACCGGGGCGTCCGCCCGCAGCGGCGAGTCCGCCCTGCGAAGCCCGGTGGCCCACGCCCCGCGACCGGCAAGGTGGGCGACCAGAGGGGCGACCTTGCGCAGCTCGCAGCATCTGGCGCTACCGCAGGGCCACTCGTCCGCTCCTGCAGTGGGGTGCAGCACGACCAAGTTCAAGTCGTAGCGTTGCTGCACCACCTCGACGTAGGCAAGGGTCTCGGCGAAGTGCGCCCCGGTGTCCAAGAAGACCACCTCGACGCCGGGATCCACGGCGGTGGCCAGGTCGATCAGCACGCAGTCCTGGAACGACGAGGCGACCACCAGGCCAGCCCCGAAGCGCTGGACAGCCCAGCCCATCACCTGCGACGCGGGTGCCCCCTCCAGGTTGGCAGCCACCTAGCCCAGCTCCCCCTCCAGGTTGGCAGCCACCTGGCCCAGCTCCTCGTGCATCCCCGCAGCGGTGCCCACGCCGCTCACTATAACACGATACCTGACAAAGTTGATCAACTATTGCGGGAATCAGTTTCCGGCCCCAGTGCGAGCTCCTCGGGCAGCGCGTCCATCCAGGCCAGCACCGCCTCCTCGTAGTGGATCCCGAACGAGAGGACCGCGTCCAGGTACGGATCACCTGCCTCGCCCAGCGCCCGGTAGCTGGACAGACGCCCAGCGTGCTCAGCGCGATGCTCGGCGAGCATCGCCGCGACCCGCTCGGCGCCGAGCCAACGCCCGAAAGAGAGGCTGAGCAGCAGTGGGAAGCGGATCTGCTCGGCTGCCGGCGGCTCGCTCACCCACGCAAGGAAGGCCTCGCGGCCAGCAGAGGTGAGCCGGTAAGGCTGGCGCGACCTGGGGCCTGGCTCCCCCGCCTCGACGAGCCCAGCCTGAGCCAGGGCCGCCAGCTCCCGGTAGATCTGGCTCCGGGTGAGCGACCAGAACGGGCCGATGAGCGCCTCGGCAGTCTTGGCCAGGTCATAGCCGGTCTGCTCTCCCTCCTCGAGGAACCCGAGCAGCGACGCTGCCGTGGGGTTGATCTTCACGCTCGACCTCTCTCTACTTGACACACCTATTTGGACCGTCTATAGTAGACTGTACTAAGTATACTATTCGTGCCGTGATTGGGAGGCATCTTGCGAGGCATCTTGTTGGGTCTTCACATCCTGTGCGGCGGGGCCGGCCTGATCCTCGGCCCGCTGGCGATGACCGCCCCCAAACGACGGGGCAGGCACACCACCGCCGGCCTCGCCTATCAGGCCGCCACGGCCGGCTTGTGCGCTACCGCCGTTGGCCTCGCCGCGCTGAAGCCGTCGTTGTGGTGGCTGGGGCTCATCGCCATCGGGACAGAGGCTGCCGCGGCCGGTGGCTGGCTGGCCCAACGCCTCCGTCGAGGTGGATGGCTGCGGTGGCACATCTCGCTGATGTGCGGGTCCTACGTGTCGTTCGTCACCGCATTCCTGGTGGTCAACACCGGAGGCTTCGTGGCCGCTTGGATAGCCCCCACCGTCGTCGCCACCCCCCTCATCGGCCGCGCCGTCCGCCGTGCGACCCTGGGTACCCAAGCTGTTCGCTGATATGCAAAGCTTCTGGAGTGGCTGGCCCGGCTGCATCCGAGCAAAGGCGTTCATCTCCAGCGAACGTCTTATGTTCTGTGCTCCACTGGGCACGTGGCTGACACGGTCACCTTTCGTCCGGACGAAGACACGGCTCGAGCCCTGGCGGTATTGACCCGCGACGGCACGCCCGTGTCGACCGCAGTGCGAGCGGCACTGATCGACGCTGCTCGCCGGCGGGCCAGGACCGCGCTTCGCGCGGAGGCCGAGGCGCTGGCCGCTGACGAGCAGGACCGGGCTGAGGCGGCGCAGGTCCTGCGCGACATGGAGAGCCTGCGTGCGTGGTGAGGTCTTCCGGCTGCGTGCACCTCGGTATGCCCGCGGACACGAGCCGCGGAGCCCTCGCTACGCCGTAGTCGTCCAGTCCGATCAGTTCCCCCTTTCGACATGGCTGGTTGCTCCGACGTCTACTTCGGCACGCCCCGCAAGCGTCCGGCCGGAGATAGAGGTTGGCGGACAAACGACACGCGTGCTGGTCGAGCAAACTGCGGCGGTCGACCCGAACCGCCTCGGCGCGAGCTTGGGACACCTCAGCTTTGACGACCTACGGCACGTCGACGCAGCCCTGCGGCTCGTCCTCGACCTTTGAATCGCCGGCCCAGCAGGTCGAGCGCTACCCAGTGAGTTCATGGGCGACGGTAGAAGGGCTGGGACATCACCTCGAAAGGCTCGGGCTTTCCCCGGATGTCGACCTCGACCACCGCTCCCACCTCGGCGGAGCCGGGCGTCACCGACGCCATAGCGATGGGGCGACCGAGGGTCGGGGCAAAGGCCCCGCTGGTGACCGTGCCAATGGTGGATGCGAACTTTGGTGGATCAATGACTCCAGGAGTCATTGATCCACCAAAGTTCGAGCTCGCGGTCCCAACCTCTTCCCGGACGGTCCCCAGAACATCACAACCGCGACGGGCGATCCGGCCCGCACCGACTGATGCCAGGCCCACGAGGGCGCTCCCCGGCCCGGTCGAGGCCCGGTCGGCCAGGGCCTCACGGCCCACGAACCCCCCCGCCTTGTCGAGCTTGACCACCCGCCCCAGCCCAGCCTCGTACGGGGTTACCCCCGGGTGCAGCTCGTGGCCGTGCAGGGGCATCCCGGCTTCGAGCCGCAACGTGTCCCGGCTGGCCAGCCCGGCGGGCAGGAGGCCGGCCGGCTCCCCCGCCTCCATCAGCGCCGACCACAGGTCCTCGGCCAGGTCGGGGGCGATGAGCAGCTCGAAGCCGTCCTCCCCCGTGTAGCCGGTCCGGGCCAGCAGGACAGGCTGGTCCGCCACCAGCACCTGGGCGAAGGAGTAGTAGCGCAGCGCGGCCAGGTCCTCTTCGACCAGCCGGGCCAGGATCGAGGCTGCGAGCGGGCCCTGCAGCGCGAGCAGGGCGTAGTCGTCGGTCATGTCCTCGACCATCGTGTCGAACCCCACGGCCCGCTCTGAAATTGCGGCCGCGACGGTGGCCGTGTTGGATGCGTTGGCCAGGACCAGGTAGCGCAAGTGGTCGAGGTGGTAGACCACCAGGTCGTCCAGCACACCCCCGTCGGGGGCACAGATCATGCTGTAGCGAGCCCTTCCGACGGCGAGTCCCGACAGGTCTCCGACGAGGGAGTAGTCCAGGCCAGCCCCGGCCCCGGGACCCGAGACCAGGATCTCGCCCATGTGGGATACGTCGAACAAGCCCGCTGCGCGGCGCACGGCGTGGTGCTCGGCCGTCTCGCTCGTGTAGCGCAGCGGCATGCTCCAGCCGGCGAAGTCCACCATCTTCGCGCCCAGCGCCTCGTGCGCCCCGGTCAGAGGAGTGCGCCGGAGCTCCGCGCGGGCGGTCGGATCGTGAGTGGGGAGGGAGGCTGCGGCGGACAAGGCTCTATTCCTCAGGATTCCTCGGGCAAGGTTGTCAGCAAGTGCCGGTCGCCCCACGCCTCATCGACCCGGCCAACGGGGGGCCAGTACTTGTCCTTGCGCAGGGATTCCAGCGGGTAGGCGGCCTCGGCGCGGGTGTAGGGGTGCGACCAGCCGGCGGCGAGGCTGGCCGCGGTGTGGGGGGCGCCCTTGAGTGGGTTGTCGTCCGAGGGCCACTCCCCCGCTTCGACCTTGGCGACCTCTGCCCGGATCGCCGCCATGGCCTCACAGAATCGCTCCAGCTCGGAGAGGTCCTCGCTCTCGGTCGGCTCGACCATCAGCGTCCCCGCGACCGGGAAGGACAGTGTGGGAGCGTGGAAGCCGTAGTCGACGAGCCTCTTGGCCACGTCTGTGGCGGTGACGCCAGTGGCTCGGGTCAGGGGGCGCAGGTCGAGGATGCACTCGTGAGCCACCAGGCCCGACCGGCCGGTGTAGAGCACCGGGAAGTGCTGTGAGAGCCGCATGGCCAGGTAGTTGGCTGACATGACCGCTACCTCGCTGGCCAGGCGAAGGCCGTCCGAGCCCATCAGGCGGATGTAGGCCCAGGTGATGGGCAGCACCCCCGCCGAGCCCCACGGCGCGCCCGCCACCGGGCCGGGGCTCGCCTCGGGGTGCTCCCGGCCGTTGGCGCTCTGCGGGATGCGCTCCAGGTGCAGCGGGTCGGCAGGAAGGTAGCCGGACAGCTTCGAGCGCACCGCCACCGGGCCCACCCCCGGCCCCCCGCCCCCGTGGGGGATGCAGAAGGTCTTGTGCAGGTTCAGGTGGGCGACATCGGCCACGTTGCCCAAGTAGGCCAGCCCCACCAGGGCGTTCATGTTCGCTCCATCGAGGTAGACCAGGCCCCCGGCGTCGTGCACGGCCTCGCTGATCGCGTCGATGCCCTCCTCGTAGACTCCGTGGGTGGAAGGGTAGGTGACCATCAGCGCGGCCAGGCGGGGCCCGTGCTCGACGATCTTGGCCTTCAGGTCCGCCGAGTCCACGTTTCCCTGTGCGTCGCAGGCAACCGGGACGACCCTCATCCCCGCCAGGACCGCACTGGCCGCGTTGGTGCCGTGGGCGGAGGTCGGGATGAGGCACACATCGCGGCCGGCTTGGCCCCTGTCGCGCAGGTAGGCCCGGATAGCCAGGAGCCCGGCCAGCTCACCTTGGGATCCGGCGTTGGGTTGGAGGGACACCCTGTAAGCGAACCCCGAGATGGCCTTCAGCCACTCCTCCAGGTCGGCAATCAGGGTGGCGTAGCCTTCGGTCTGGTCCGGCGGCGCGAATGGGTGGATCGAGGCGAACCCCGGCCAGCTGATCGGCTCCATCTCGAATGTGGCGTTCAGCTTCATGGTGCACGAGCCGAGCGGGATCATCCCCCGGTCGAGCCCATAGTCACGGTCGGCCAGCCGGCGCAGGTAGCGCAGCATCGACGTCTCCGAGCGGTGCCGGTGGAAAACCGGGTGTGTCAGGTACCGGCTGGTCCTGCGCAGGTCGGCCGGCAGCGGATCGTTGATGCGGTCCAGCGTCCGGGGGTCGGGCCCCACGGGCTCAGGGAGCAGGGGCTCTGGGACCAGGCCACGAGCGCGCTGCTCGTGGTGGAACCCCACAAGGCAACGGCCATAGTGTGCGCGGGTTGTGCGTTCGTCGCAGGAGATCCCCACGTGATCGGCGTCCACCAGGCGCAGGTTCACGCCCCAGGGCTCTCTTCCGGGCAGCGTTGGCGCTCCCGGAGCGGCGGCGGCGGCCACCACCCGCTCCGCCCCTCCGGGGACCCGTCCGACCACGGTGTCGAAGAACACCGGGTGCACGACCTCCACTCCCAACTGCGCCAGATGGGCGCCGAGCATGGTGGCGTGGAAGTGGGTGCGCTCCGCGATCCGCCGGAGGCCTTGAGGACCGTGGTAGACCGCGTACATGGCTGCCAGCACCGCCGGGAGCACCTGCGCCGTGCAGATGTTGCTGGTCGCCTTCTCGCGACGGATGTGCTGCTCGCGCGTCTGCAGCGCCATCCGCAGCGCGCGGTTGCCGTGCGCGTCCTCGGAGACGCCGATGAGCCGCCCCGGCAGCTTGCGCGTCCACTCGGCGCGCGTGGCGAAGAACGCCGCGTGGGGTCCGCCATAGCCGAGCGGCACGCCGAACCGCTGCGCGCTGCCGACCGCCACGTCGGCGCCGAGCTCGCCCGGCGGCGTCAGCACCGTCAGCGCCAGCAGATCGGTGGCCATCGCCACCAGCGTGCCGGCCTCGTGCGCCTGCTGGCAGACGGCGCGGTAGTCGGGAAGCGCGCCGTCGGTGGCGGGGTACTGCAAAAGTAGTCCGAAGGCCGTCTCGGCGGCGAAGTCGAACGCCGCCGGATCGCCGACCTTCACCTCGATCCCGAGCGGCCGGGCGCGCGTCCGCACCACCTCGATCGTCTGCGGAT
>JBOGGU010000002.1:0-8410 GCA_050744085.1 Acidimicrobiales bacterium | reverse complement strand
CCACGTGCCGGTCAACCCCGACATCCCCAGGCCTGCGGGCAAGAGGATCGCCAGAGCTGGCGCCGACGGAAGCAGGCGAAGCCAGGGCCGCCGGGCCTGGTGAGCCCCGTTGTAGATGGACTGGGCTACTGGCGCCCAACCCACCCAGGTAGTGAGCAGGCTGGCCAACCACGCATAGAACACGCATATAACGGGACTCGAAAGGAGCTGGTGTGCGGCGACACCGAGCCATATTCCTCCCTTACAAGGCCCCTTGCATCCGGGCTGCGTCGAGGACATTCTCGAGCAGGCACGCCCGAGTCATCGGGCCGGTCCCGCCGGGCATGGGGGTGATGGCGCCGGCCACCTCGGCCACCTCGTCGAAGGCCACGTCGCCGAGGACCTTGCCTGCCCCCCGGCTGATGCCCACGTCGATCACCGCAGCGCCGGGCTTGACGTGGCCAGCGGTGATCAGCCCGCCCACCCCGGCCGCGGCCACCACGATGTCGGCCTGGCGGGTCAGGCCGGCGAGATCGGGGGTGCGGGAGTGTGCCAGGGTGACGGTGGCGTCGGTCCCCTTGGCCCCCAGCAACAGCACCAGCGGCAGGCCAACCAGTATCGAGCGGCCCACTACCACAGCCCGGCGACCGGCGACGGGGACGTCGTAGCGGGCCAGGAGGGCCATCACCCCCCTGGGCGTGCAGCTGACGTGACCCGGCAGGCCACGGACCAGGCGCCCCAGGCTGGCCTGGGTGAGGCCGTCCACGTCCTTGGCGGGCGGGATCAGGCTAAGCACTGCCTCAGGGTCGAGCCCGGCGGGGAGAGGGAGCTGCACGAGGATCCCGTGGACGTCGGGATCGGCTGCCAGCGCCGCGACCTCGCTCTCCACCTGAGCCTGGCTTGCGTCGGCGGCAAGCTCCACGTGGCGGCTGCTGATCCCCACCGCCTGGGCGTCCCGGTGCTTGCCCCTCACGTAGACGTGGCTGGGCTCGTCGTCGCCCACCAGCACGGTGGCGAGGGTCACCGCCGGGCCTCCCAGCTCGGCGAGCTCCGCGGCGAGCCGGGCCTTGACCTCGGCCGCCAGCAGCTTGCCGTCCATGATCACCGCTGCCATGCCGGCCAGTGTCCCAGCCCCGGCCCGACCGGGCAAGGTGGAGAGCGGGGCGGCAGAACGAGGGTCGAACTTTGGGCAATGGCGAACGCCTGGTGTCGCCAATTGCCCTAAGTTCGCTGCCAGGCGCCTCAGCACACAGGCACGAGGAGGGACAACATGGTCTCGGAGCTGTTCGACCCGGCTGCGTGGCGGGCTGTGGAGGGGTTCGACTTCTCCGACATCACCTACCACCGAGCCGTCGACCAAGACACGGTGAGGGTGGCTTTCGACCGGCCCGAGGTGCGCAACGCCTTCCGGCCCCAGACTGTCGATGAGCTGTTCCGGGCGCTGGAGCACGCGCGCACGAGCCCCGACGTGGGCTGCGTGCTGCTCACCGGGAACGGGCCGTCGCCCTCCGACGGGGGCTGGGCGTTCTGCTCGGGCGGCGACCAGCGGATCCGGGGCCGGGACGGCTACCGCTACGCCGAGGGTGACAACGCCGAGAACATCGACCCGGCCCGCGCCGGGCGGCTGCACATCCTGGAGGTGCAGCGACTGATCAGGTTCATGCCCAAGGTGGTCATTGCCGTGGTCCCTGGCTGGGCGGCCGGGGGCGGCCACAGCCTGCACGTGGTGTGCGACCTCACCCTCGCCAGTGCCGAGCACGCCCGCTTCAGGCAGACCGACGCCGACGTGGCCAGCTTCGACGGGGGGTACGGCTCGGCGTACCTGGCCAAGATGGTGGGACAGAAGCGGGCCAGGGAGATCTTCTTCCTGGGCCTCACCTACTCCGCCGAAGAGGCCGCAGCGATGGGCATGGTCAACGCGGTCGTGCCCCACGGCGACCTGGAGGTCGTGGCACTGGACTGGGCCCGGCAGGTCAACTCCAAGAGCCCGACGTCCCAGCGGATGCTCAAGTTCGCCCTCAACTTGGTCGACGACGGGCTGGTCGGCCAGCAGGTCTTTGCCGGGGAGGCCACCCGGCTCGCCTATATGACCGAGGAGGCCGCAGAAGGCCGGGACGCCTTCCTGGAGAAGCGGGCCCCGGACTGGACTCCCTTCCCCCGCTACTTCTGATCGGTTTGGCAGGCCGCTGCTAGCATAGTGCGGGGTCGGCCCGGATGGTGGAATTGGCAGACACGGCAGCCTCAAAAGCTGCTGTCCGAGAGGGCGTGCGGGTCCGAGTCCCGCTCCGGGCACCCAGCACAGGGCGGAGTCAGGTCCGCGCAGCTCGACCGAGCGAGATGCGCCGTCCCCGACGAAACCCTCCGGGGACGTCGGCGAGCACCATCGCAAACGCGCGGGCGGTCATCCAGGGACGCGACGACTACGTAGAAACACCGGTGCTCCGTTTCCCTCGCAACCCGGCCACCCTGCGTCCTCTGCCATGGGTGGTCGGCTAGTATTGGAGGCGAAATGAGATCGGAGATCGACAGCCTCCGTGCCCACGAGGCCGAGCTGCGCCGCCTTCGCCAACCTTACGCGGCGGTCAAGGTAGTGTGGGTGGCCCCCCCCTCCTCAGGCAAGCCCGGCAACGCTGCCCTGGTGACCGCCGACGGCCGGATCCACGGGTGGGTCGGGGGGTCGTGCTCAGAACCCGTCGTGATCAGAGAGTCCCTGGCGGCGATGGAGGCGGGCCTGCCCCGGCTCGTGCACCTTGGCAAGGCCCGAGAGTCGCAGCGCGAAGGGGTGGTGAGCCTGACCATGAGCTGTGCGAGCGAAGGATCCCTGGAGATCTTCATCGAGCCCCAACTTCCCGCCCCACGCCTGGTCGTGGTGGGGCGGGCCCCTGTCGTGAGGGCGCTGGTCGACATTGCCCTGGCCATCGACTTCGACGTGCTGGTCGTCGAGCGTGAGCCGCTGGACGAGACTTGGCCCACAGGGGTCGAGGTGAGCACGAGCCTCGACCTGGCGGGTGCTGGGGTCGGCGCGGAGTCCTACGTGGTCGTGGCTACCTTTGGGCGTTACGACGAGGACGCGCTGGGGGCCGCGCTGGCCACCGGGGCCGCTTACGTGGGCCTGGTGGCTTCTGCAAAGCGCGGCCGGACGGTGCTCGACCTGATGGGCTCGTTGTTGGGGACCCCAGCCGAGGCCCTGGCCCGGATCCACAGCCCGGCCGGCCTCGACCTGGGTTCGATACCCAACAAGCAGATGGCCGTGCCCATCCTGGCCGAGATCCTCGCCGAGCGCTCGGGGGCCATCCACGCCCAGCCGGACGCCCCGGCGGACAGCGAGGGCCCCGCGCCCAGCGGGAGCCCGGCGGCGGCGGCGCTCAGCGGGAGCCCGGCGGCGGCTGCCGAGGCGATCGACCCGGTCTGCGGGATGACAGTCGACCCGGCCACATCGATCCACAAGGCCACCCATGAGGGCACCGAGCACGCCTTCTGCTGCGGTGGCTGTCGCCAGCGCTTCATCGCCGAGCCCGAGGCCTACCTGAGCGCGGCGACAGTTGCGGGCTGACCAGCGTGCCGAGCAGACCGAGACGCCAAGGATGGCTTCGACAACTAAGCTGGCCCACAGAGCCGGTGACTCACAGAGAGGATTCCGATGACAAGCACACAAGATGACGCCCTCGAGGTCCTGCGGACCGTATGGTCTGGCCAGGGCCAGGGGCAGGCGGACATCGACGAGGCCTGTGGAAACACAAAGGTCTGCAAGAACATGGAAGGCATTGGCTTCGAGGGCTTGGCCGACGATTCTGGCGACGTAGCCGGCTCCTGGCGTGAGACCCTGGACCGCGAAGGCAAGCGCCAGGCCAAGCCCGGTTCGAGCATCCGGGACGTCGTCCTCGGCTCCGAATAGTCCTGCCAACGACCACACGCTGCCACACTAGGTAAGGAGGGGGAGCTGGATGGAATGTCCGGAGACCGTCGCGGGGCTGACTGACCTGCTGAGACAAGGCGGATACATCGCCGACCGAGGGTTGGCGACCGCCCTCTTCGTCTCCCTCTACCTAGAGCGCCCGCTCCTGTTGGAGGGCGAGGTGGGAGTGGGCAAGACCGAGCTGGCGAAGGTCCTCGCGGCGATCTTCGGTTGCAAGCTGATCCGCTTGCAGTGCTACGAGGGGATCGACACCAACCAGGCCCTCTACGAGTGGGACTACGCCCGCCAGATGCTCCAGATCCGGGCGATGTCGGAGGCCCAGACCGCCAACGAGGACTCCGTGGACAAGCTCTTCGGTCCGAAGTTCCTCCTCGAGAGGCCGCTGCTCGAGGCGGTGCGCTCCGGAGACCAGGCAGTCCTGCTCATCGACGAGGTGGACCGAGCCGACGACGAGTTCGAGGCCTTCCTGTTGGAGGTGCTGTCCGACTTCCAGATCAGCATTCCCGAGATCGGCACCATCAAGGCCGAGACCGCTCCCATCGTGATCCTCACGTCCAACCGCACCCGTGACCTGCACGACGCCCTCAAGCGGCGCTGCTTGTACCACTGGATCGGCTACCCGTCCCAGAAGCGCGAGGCCGAGGTGGTGCTGTTGCGCGAGCCGAACGTGTCCGCGGAGCTGACCCGCAAGGTGGTGGCCGCGGTTCATCGGCTGCGTGAGCTGGACATGGCCAAGCCGCCGGGGGTTGCAGAGACCATCGACTGGGTGAGGGCCCTCGACGTGGTGGGCGCTGACGGCCTCAGCCGTGACGACGCCTCGGACACGCTGGGCGCGGTGGTGAAGGACCGGGACGACTACGACCTGGTGCGCGAGAACCTGGACGAGATCACCTCCGGTGCCTAAGGAGGACGACCCGTTCATCGGAGTCCTCGTGGGCTTCACTCACGAGTTGCGCCGTGCCGGGGTCTCAGTGGGATCGGGAGACGTGCTCACCTACTGCGCTGCAATGGCCCCGCTGGACCCCACCGACTTGGTGGACCTTTACTGGGCCGGACGCTCGACCCTGATCACCAAGTACGACAACCTGACGACGTATGACGAGGTGTTCCAGCGCTTCTTCCTGACCGGCAAGCAACCGGTGCCCGAGATGCTCATGCTCAAAGCCCACGAGGCCATCGAGACAGAGGGCGTGCTCAACGTCCCCAACACCGACCCCGGCAAGGAGGGCGACCCCGAGGAGGCGGTGCTCGGCCTCATGGCCTCCAACACCGAGTCGCTCAAGCACAAGGCCTTTGCCGCCTGCACGTCCGACGAGCTGGCTGCGCTGCGACGGATCATGGCCCGGATCCGGGTCACTCCCCCCAAGCGGCGCACCCGTCGCACCGTGTGCGCCGGAGCAGGCAACTCGCTGGACATGCGCAGGATGGTGCGCGAGTCGATGCGCATGCACGGTGAGCCGTCCGAGCTGTACTTCCGCAAGCGCAGGCTGCGGATCCGGCCCCTGATCCTGGTGCTGGACATCTCCGGCTCGATGGCCGACTACTCCCGCAACCTGTTGCAGTTCGCGTATGGGGCCCAGCGTGCGGCCTCCAAGGTCGAGGTCTTCTGCTTCGGCACCCGCCTCACCCGCATCACCAAGGAGCTCGACCACCGCAAGCCGGACCAGGCGCTCGAGTTCGCCGCCAAGACCGTGTTCGACTGGGAGGGAGGCACCCGGATCGGCGCCTCCCTTGACTCCCTGGTCCGGAACTGGGGCAGGCGCGGCCTGTGTCGCGGGGGGATAGTGGTCATCTGCTCGGACGGGCTGGACCGGGGCGACCCCGGCATCCTTGCCGAAGCCATGGAGCACCTTTCGCGGCTCAGCTATCGGGTCGTGTGGATGAACCCGCACAAGGGAGATAACACCGAGTTCAAGGCCAGCACCCTCGGGATGATGGTGGCCGAGCCATACGTCGACCTGATGCTGTCGGGCCACGACATGGCCAGCCTCGAAGAGCTCGCCTCCCTGCTTCCGAGCCTCAACTAAGGTCGACCGGAGTCAGGAGCCTGATATGCAGTGGAGCGTTGGCCTCGAAGCCGAGGGCGAGCGGGTGATGAGGATCGAGGAGATAGTGGAGCTGGCCGACGCGGTTGCGATCCACTCCGGGGTGGCCAGCGGTATCGGCACCAACCGCTACGGCGCCCGGTTGCTGGTGGCGGCCGAGACCCGCGAGGAGGCCATCGAGAAGGCCACCGCGGAGTTCGTCGCAGCGGCTGAACGTGCCGGACTGCCCAAGTGGCCGATCGAGAGGGTCGAGGCGGTAAACGAGGTCGAGGACCAGATCACCGACGAAGAGGAGGGCTTCCTAACATGATCAGGCTTGGCTCGCTCGCCGGCTACACCTTCGAGGGTCCCCGCCTGCTCGGTGGCTGGACCCCTCCGGCAATACCAGCTGTCTACGCGATCGTCTACAAGCCCGATCCCGAGGCCAAGACCGAGAAGTACGCGGTCATCTACGTGGACCACGCCGACGACCTCTCTGATGCCCGCCTGCCCTTCAAGCACCCCAGGGCCAGCTGCTGGATCAAGCGTGCCGGAGACCGCTGGAAGGTCTACATCTGCTATTTCGAGGTACCCGGGGGGACCAGGCTCCACCGGGAGCAGATCACCCAGGAGCTGATCTCGATCTACCAACCGGACTGCAACACCCAGCAGTACGACAGGGCGTGGAAGGACGAGTGGATTGGCAAGGACGAATCCCCCGTCGGGACCACCCCGCTCACCACCGGCCGCAGCCCCGACGACCACGGGTAGCCCCCCCTACGCCCGGCGCGCCGCCAGCGCCACGCCTGCGGCTCGGCCCCCAGTGGGCACCGACTGGCGGCGCCGGTACGGCCAAACCGGGTCAGGTCTGGCTGTAGCCGTGGATCTGGTCGCCCTCCGCGGCGTGCACGCTGGCATTGAACGAGATGATGACTCGCTCCAGCTCGCCACCGTATGGCAGGGCCTGGTGCGCCAACCACGCTGGGAACAGCAGTAGCTGTCCCGGCACGGGCTCGACGTCCAGGTGCGGGGGCTGCAGGTAGGCGTTGGCAATGTCCACGAACGCGCCCGCCAGGTGGGTAAACGGCGGGCCGTAGAACCGGGTCACCCCGTTGGTCGCCCCATAGACGGGGTGGAGCACCCTCTTCTCCGGCTCGTCGACTTGCACCATGTACACGGCCGACCAGGAGCAGTTGCCATGTGAATGCACGTCGTGGAATGTCCCGTCGCGGCTGCACTGAAACCACATTCCCTCGATGCCGACCGCCAGCTCGAACTCCTGGCCGGCCCAGGCTTCCCGGTTGGCCTCCCTGACGGTCGCAAGCAGGCTGGTCACGACGAAGCGCACGAAGCTCTGCCAGTCGCGGAAACCCTCGAGGCGCTGCAATAGGTCGTCGTCGCTGGCGAAGAACGCTCCGGGCTTCGCCCCCCGGCGCTCCAACTGGGCCGTGCGCTCCGCATCGAGCGCTCGGATGAGCCCTCGATTGAAGCTCGGCGCACCCACCAGGCGATGGACCCCGAACGGAGTCGGCCACAGCCCGTGTAACCCCGTACCATCTGTCACTCCCTGCGCTCCCTCCTCGTCGCCTATGCGGTGTGTGCAGCCGCCCAGCGCCGTCGTCGCCTGGCACACGCAACACCAGCCCGAGTCGAGAACTCGACCCGGGCTGGCGCTGTCGTGCTACAAGTCCAACTTAGTGCTGCTGAGCAGCACTAGTTAGTTGCTCTGCTCGTACCCCACCGCGTCGTGGAGGCGCGAGCGCCGCCGCATCGACGCCGGTCGTGCCGGGACGGGCTCGGTCGGGGCCGCTGGCATCGGGGTCACACCCTTGACGATGCCCTCGGAGAAGTTGTAGAGCAGCGGCAGGGCGCCGGCTACTATCCCCCCTGTACGGTTGATGTGGGCCAAGCCTGGGGCGATCACGTCGGCGTGGCCGTCGATGGTCTTCACCGTCTCGTCGCACGTCTCCAGGTTGCCGGCGATCCGGGTGAGCAGCGTGCCCACCCAGGTCAGGTAGAACGCCAGCAGGGCGACCAGCAGGAAGATCTCCAGGACCGAGACCCCCAACAGGCCCTTGTACCCATACCCGGCGGCGAGCAGGCCCGGCATCAGGTCCTCACCTTCTCGAGCACACGACCGAGGAACAGGTGGTGCTCGAGGCCTTCAGCGAGCACCGCGTCCACTCGTTCGGCCGTCTGGGGGATCAGTGCGCAGTTCGCGGTGTTTGCCGCAGCGGCGGCCAAGGTGTTGCGCACCTTGACCACCCGGCCGTCGATCACCTTGACCATCCAGATCAGCAGGCTGAGCAAGCCGATCACCGCGATGACCAACACGATGCCGGCGATCACCAGGGCGGTCCATAGCGAGTGCTCGTAACGAGTCAGTACCAAAGCAAGCGGCATAGCTATCCTCCCAATCTCTTACGGGCACGGTAAAGCCCTGCAACGATGATCTCGGCCCACTTGATCGTCGTCTTGAGCCCGGTCAGGG
>JBOGGU010000001.1:0-14017 GCA_050744085.1 Acidimicrobiales bacterium | reverse complement strand
GGCGGGTGTTCCCGGCGACCAGGACGTCGAGCTGGCGAAGTCGAACATCTTGCTGTTGGGCCCCACGGGCTGCGGGAAGACGCTGCTCGCCCAGACGCTCGCCCGGATGCTCAACGTGCCGTTTGCCATCGCCGACGCCACGGCGCTCACCGAAGCGGGCTACGTGGGCGAGGACGTGGAAAACATCCTGCTCAAGCTCATCCAGGCCGCCGACTACGACGTGAAGAAGGCGGAGACGGGGATCATCTACATCGACGAGATCGACAAGATCGCCCGCAAGAGCGAGAACCCGTCGATCACCCGGGACGTGTCTGGTGAGGGCGTGCAACAGGCCCTGCTCAAGATCCTCGAGGGCACGACAGCGTCGGTGCCCCCCCAAGGAGGCCGCAAGCATCCCCACCAGGAGTTCATCCAGATCGACACCACGAACATCTTGTTCATCTGCGGGGGTGCCTTCGCCGGCCTGGAGAAGATCATCCAGGCCAGGGTGGGACGCCGGGGCATAGGCTTCAGGGCCGAGGTGCGCCGGGGCGACGATGCCGACAACGCCGAGTGCCTGCGCCAGGTCCTGCCCCAGGACCTCCTCAAGTTCGGCTTGATCCCAGAGTTCGTCGGCCGCCTCCACGTCATCGGGGCGGTGTCCAACCTGGACCAGGAGGCCTTGGTGCGGATCCTCGTCGAACCCAAGAATGCCCTGGTCAAGCAGTACCGGCGGGTGTTCGAGCTCGACGAGGTGGAGCTGGAGATGACCGAGGACGCCCTCGAAGCAGTGGCCGAGCAGGCCCTCCTGCGGGGGACGGGTGCTCGCGGGCTCCGGGCGATCCTGGAGGAGGTGCTGCTCGAGCAGATGTACGACCTGCCCAGCCGGACCGACATCGGGCGCTGCGTTATCGACCGCTCGGTGGTGCTCGACCGGGTCAACCCGACGCTGATCCAGCGGGGGGCGCCCAAGCTGGACAGGCCGCGTCGGGCCGCCTCCTGAGCTGCCGTTCGCGGCACGGGTGGGGCCCCGATGCGGCCCTGGCCTGGCTCGACGGCTTGATCGACCGGGAGGCCTTGGACCCGACTAGGGCATCACCACCACCCCCGAGCCTGGCACCCACGCTTGCCCTGACGAGGCTGCTGGGCAACCCGGAGCGCTCCTACCCGGTCCTGCATGTGACCGGCACCAACGGCAAGGGGTCCACTGTGGCCATGCTGAGCTGCCTCCTGGGCGCTCGCGGCCTGCGGGTGGGGACCTACACGAGCCCCGACCTAGAGGCGCTCAACGAGCGACTGGCCATCGCGGGTGAGGCCATAGGCGACGTGGCCCTGTCGGAGCTCCTGGCGTCGGTTGCCGATGCGCTGTCCTGGGGCGGGGCTCGGGGGCCTCGGGGGGCAGGACCCCCCGAGGGGCCCTCTCGCTTCGAGATCCTCACCGCAGCGGCGCTTGCCTGGTTTGCCGACGAGGCAGTGGACGCGGCGGTCGTGGAGGTGGGCATGGGGGGGCTCAACGACGCCACCAACGTGGTCGACGCCCAAGTCGCCGTGGTCACCAACGTGAGCCTCGACCATGTCGAGCTCCTGGGCCCGACGAGGGCTGACATAGCTCGGGAGAAGTCGGGAATAGTGAAGCCTGGCTCGACCCTGGTCCTGGGGGAGCAGGACCACGACCTGGTCGAGATCTTCCGTTCGGCTGGAGCGTCCCGGTGCTGGGAGGCGGGAAGCGACTTCGCCTGCGAGTCGACCCGGATCGCACACGGGGGGCGGGTGCTGAACTTGCGGACGCCCGGGGGCCGTTACCCGGATGTCTTCCTTCCGCTCCACGGTGCCCATCAGGGCGCCAACGCGGCTTGTGCCCTGGCAGCGGCGGAGGCCTTCTTCGACGCCCCGCTGCACCCCGACGTGGTGGCAGAGGGGTTCGGGGCGGTCGTGGCCCCCGGGCGCATGGAAGTGGTAGGCCGAGCACCGCTGGTCGTCCTGGATGGCGCCCACAACCCCGCTGGCGCCGCGGCGGCGGGGGCAACCCTGGCCGAGGATTTCGGGGCCATCGAACGCTGGGTGGTGGTGATGGGCCTCCTGGCGGGCAGGGACCCGGCCGAGATGGTGCGCGCCCTGGGCGCCAAGCGAATCGGGCGCCTGCTCGCCTGCGCGCCACCGTCACCCAGGGCCCTTGCCCCTGATGTCCTGGCCGCAGGCGCCGCAGCCGTGGGCGTCCACGCCGAGGTGGCGGAGACTGTGGGCCAGGCGCTCGACCGGGCTGCCCGCCTGGCCCGGAGCGACGAAGCGATCCTGGTCACCGGGTCGCTGTACCTGGTCGGGGCGGCGCGCACGGTGCTGTCGGGTGGGACCTCGCCACCGCGCTAGCGCCGGGTTAGCACTCCCCCAGCAGCCCCTCGTAGCCTCGCAGGTCGGAGATGCGTCCACCGCCGACAACGAGACTGGTGCCAGCATGCCCAACCTCCCTACACGGCGCTCGGCCTACTATCGCCTCCGTGCCCTACGTGGAGATCGCTGGCGTCAACACCTACTACGAGGTTTGCGGAGAGGGGTCGCCTGTCGTGCTCCTCCACGGTGGCCTTGCGGGAGCCGAATGCTGGTTTGGGCAGATTGGTCCGCTCTCGGCCGTCCCCTTCACCGTCTACACGCCCGAGCGACGGGGCCACGGGCACACCCCCGATGTCGAAGGTCCGCTCACCTACGAGGTGATGGCTGCAGACACCCTGGCGTTCCTGGAGATGGTCGTCGCCGGCCCCAGCCATCTAATCGGCTGGAGTGACGGGGCTGTGATCGGTGCGCTGGTGGCCATGCGCCGCCCCGATCTTGTTCAGCGGCTGATCCTGATCGGGCAGTACTTCAACACCACCGGGCGAGTGACCGGAGGCCTGGTGGATCGGCTCATGGGGATGCGCGACGCCCCCCCGGCGTTCCTGGCGGAGGTCTACGGACAGACGTCACCCGACGGGCCAGAGCACTTCCCGTTGTTCTTCGGCAAGGTTCTCGACATGATCGCCTCCGAGCCCACCCTCTGCCTGTCCGACTTCGCGGCGATCAGGGCACAGACGTTGGTCCTCCAAGGTGACCATGACGAGGTGCGCGTTGACCACAGCGGCGCCGTCGTCGAAGCACTGCCTGATGGGCACTTGGCGGTCCTTCCTGGCTCCCATCTCCTCCCCGTCGAGAGGCCAGAGATCGTGAACGCGCTCCTGATCTCGTTCCTGCTTGATGGGCCACCCAAGCCAATACTGTTCGCGTGACCTGGCGATGTCGGCCTCACCGCCAGAGCAACCCACCAGCTTGTACGACCGCATCGGAAGCGACTACTCGGGGGGCCGACACCCCGAGCCGCGGTGGGCGACGGCAATAGCCTTCACGCCGACTTCTGGCTGGTCCGGGATTACGTCACGGAGGTGGCCTTGTTGGAGTTGGCTCGGGTGCCCCCGATCAGCGACATCGCCGAGCAGCTTGGAGGCACCATCAGCGTCACCCCGCTGATGGTGCCATGGGACTGCGCGGACGGCGTCTTACCCGCCGACTGGCGTCGACCGAGCGCTTACCTGGACGCGCGAGTCCGAGCCCGGTGCTCGGGCCTTGCCCAGACTTGCCAGCGGGCTGTGGCACGCGGGATGGCGAGACTAGCTGCGGATCTCCGCTCCGGCCTGTGGGAGCGCCGCAACGCGGACCTACTCGGCCTGGAATCCTTTGATGCCGGGTTCCGCCTCCTGGTATCCGACGAGTCCCAGTAGCCGAGCGTGGCAACAGCCTGGTGGTGGGTCTTCCCAGGGCTGTGCTCCCCTCCGGACGATTCCGCGGAATCGTCCATGGGCCCGTTGGCTGCGAAGCTGTCGCCGGCGTGGACCTGTCGGGCGGGACCGTACCGCCGCGCTAGGGTGACGGCGCCTATGGACAGGTCGCTGGTGATATGCAAGCCCGACGCGGTCGAGCGCGGGCTTGCCGGGGAGGTGCTGCGGCGCCTGGAGGCCAAGGGGCTCAAGCTGGTCGCTGTCGAGCTACGGGTCATCGACGCTGAGCTGGCCAGCCGCCTCTATGCCGAGCACGCCGAGAGGGGCTTCTACGCCTCGCTCGTGGAGTTCATCGGCCGGTCACCGTCGCTCATCTGTGTCGTCGAAGGCGCCGTGGACACCTGGGCGATGGTGAGGAGGCTGATGGGCGCAACCAACCCAGCCGAGGCTGAGCCGGGCACCATTCGAGGCGACCTGGCAAGCACCGTCGCGGAGAACATGGTTCACGGGTCGGACTCGACCAGGGCGGCCGAGCGGGAGATCGGCATATTCTTTCCGAGCCTGGGGTAGCACACGGCACGGCCAGCTAGTAGCCTGGCTGCCAGTGCCATTTGGCGAGACCTCCAGCTGCCTGAGGAGGCAAGCGTAGCATGGGTGACAACCTTTTCTCCTCCTTCCGGGGCCGTGACATGGCCGTGGACCTTGGGACCGCTAACACGCTGGTGTACGTGCGCGGCCGCGGGATCGTGCTCAACGAGCCGTCGGTGGTCGCGGTGAACGTAAGGGACGGCCGCCCGCTGGCAGTAGGCGTCGAGGCCAAGCGGATGATCGGCCGAACGCCAGGTCACATCCAGGCAATCCGCCCGCTCAAGGACGGGGTCATCGCGGACTTCGAGATCTGCGAGAAGATGCTGCGCTACTTCATCCAGCGGGTACACCAGCGCCACTTCGCCCGCCCCCGCATGATCATCTGCGTTCCCTCGGGCATCACCGGCGTCGAGCAGCGGGCAGTCCAGGAGGCTGCCGAGGTGGCAGGCGCCCGCAAGCCGGTCTACATCATCGAGGAGCCCATGGCGGCGGCGATAGGGGCTGGGCTGCCGGTGCACGAGCCAACTGGCAACATGGTGGTCGATATCGGGGGTGGGACCACCGAGGTGGCGGTCATCTCGCTGGGGGGCATCGTCACCAGCCAGTCCATCCGCATCGGTGGCGACGAGCTGGACGACGCGATCATCACCTACATCAAGAAGGAGTACAGCCTGGCGCTGGGGGAGAGGACGTCCGAGGAGATCAAGATCGCCCTCGGCTCTGCTTGTGCGCTCGAGGAGGAGCTCCACGCCGAGATCCGGGGTCGAGACCTCATCACTGGGCTGCCCAAGACGATCGTCACCTCCACCGAGGAGATCCGCCATGCCCTGGAGGAGCCGATCTCGGCGATAGTGGACGCGGTGAAGGTGACCCTGGACAAGACCCCCCCCGAGCTGGCTGCGGACATCATGGAGCAGGGCATCGTGCTGACTGGGGGTGGGGCCAAGCTCCACGGCTTGGACGTGAGGCTCTCGCAGGAGACCGGTATGCCGATCATCGTGGCCAACAACCCCCTCCACTCCGTGGTGATCGGCAGCGGCCAGTGCCTGGAGGAGTTCGAGGCGCTCAAGCAGGTCCTCATCTCTTCGGGATCGCGCTGAGCACCTTCCCGCCAGGTGGCACTGTCAAGGCGCACGTCCCGACCGCGCTTCACCCTGCTGGTGCTGGTGCTTGCCTCGGTCACCGTCATCACCTTGTCGTTTCGAGGCGGCAAGACCGAGTGGTTGGCGGGCGTCAGGGGGGTGGCCACGGACGTCTTCAGCCCGATCCAGTCGGGCGCAAGCGCGGTCTTCGGGCCCATCGGGAGCTTCTTCGCGGGCGCAGCCAACTACGGCGGCCTCAAGGCTAAGAACGCAAAGTTGCGATCCGAGATCGCCGGGCTCAAAGCGGCGGCGGCGGACTCGAGCGTTCAGCAGCGCCAGCTCGCCGGCTTGAACGCGGTCAGCCACCTGCCCTTTGCGCCGAGCTTGGCCCACGTGGTCACCCAGGTGGTCGCCAGGTCGGCGTCCAACTTCCAGGACACCATCCAGCTGGACAAGGGCACCGGAGCGGGCATAAGGGTGGGGATGCCCGCGGTGTCGGGCACCGGGCTCGTTGGTACGGTGGTCCAAGTGGCAGCCAATCGTTCCACTGTGTCGCTCATCACCGACGAGTCCTCCAGCGTGGGGGTGGTCTTTGCGACCAAGAACAGCCCGACGAGCCTGGCTTTGGCCACCGGCCAGGGTGCTGGCCAGCCCCTGTCGGTGTCGCTGATCCCACCTGGGACCAAGCTCTACAAGTCCACGGCGATGGTGACCAGCGGGATCTCCGGAAGTCGCTATCCCCCCGACATACCTGTGGGCAACGTGTCGAGCGCCAGCCAGGCCCCGGGCTCACAGACCGAGAAGGTGCTGCTCACCCCGGATGCCAACATGGCCCAGCTGGAGTACGTGGACGTCTTGTTGTTCAAGCAGTCCACCGTGGTCCCGTGAAGCCGGTGGTCCCGTGAAGCCGGTGGTCCCGTGAAGCCGGCGATCCGGTGAGCTACCTTGGCGAACGAGTCGGCGCTGGCGCCGCGGTGGGTGGGACGGGCTCCGGTAGGAGTGTGGGGGAGGGCGCGGCTTACCGGCTCGTGCTCGTGGCGGTCGTCGCCTACGTGGTGCAGCGCTGCATCCTCGACGCCCTGCGGATCCACGGGGCCGAGCCCGACCTCATGGTTGGCCTCGTGGTCCTGGTCGCCCTCGACGGGGGGCCCAGGCGAGGGGCGTTGGTGGGGTTCTTCGTCGGTCTCGCAGTCGACC
The DNA here is from genome assembly GCA_050744085.1 of Acidimicrobiales bacterium. Taxonomy (GTDB): domain Bacteria; phylum Actinomycetota; class Acidimicrobiia; order Acidimicrobiales; family JAJPHD01; genus JAVKSL01. The sequence continues at coordinate 7,428 of JBOGGU010000001.1, read as the reverse complement.
TGCTGGTGATGACCCCGTTTGGGCTCAGCGCCCTCACCTTCACCCTCTTGGGCTACGGGGTGGGCCTGCTGCGGGGGGGCCTCGCCGGCGCCCAGGGGGCCGGTATCAGCACAGCGGTCGCCGCTGGCGGCTCGATAGTGGGGACCCTTGGCTACTCGTTGCTGCTGGCGGTCACTGGTGTCGCGGTCCCTGGCCTGGGATGGATAGTGCTCACTGTCACGCTGGTCAACGCGATCCTTGCGGTGCCGGTATCTCTGGCGATCCGGTGGGCCACGGGGTCAGGGTCTGGTTCTCGCACCCGCGCTCGCACGCGAAGCCCTTCTGCGCTCGGGGGGACCTGGCGTTGATCCGTAGGCGGCGCCAGCTCCACCTTGCGCGATCGCGAGCCCGCCGGGGCCCAAGCGGGCGCTGGCAAAGCGGGCGCTGGCAGGGGAGCGCAGTTGGAGGGCCAGGGGGGAGGCCAGTCATGTCGGGGGCGGCCCGTCGGTCCCCGGCGTCCCGGTCCTCGGCGTCCCGGCTCTCTGGCTCCCGGCTCTCTGGGTCCCGGCTCTCTGGGTCCCGGCTCTCTGGCTCCCGGCTCTCTGGCTCCCGGCTCTCTGGCTCCCGGCTCTCTGGCTCCCGGCTCTCTGGGTCCCGGCTCTCTGGGTCCCGGCTCTCTGGCTCCCGGCTCTCTGGGTCCCGGCTCTCTGGCTCCCGGCGCCGCTCCGCATCCGGGCACACCAAGCGCAACCCGGCTCAGGTGGCTCGGTTGCGGCTCGGCCTGGTGGGTGTCGTCATCGGGTTGCTGTTCCTGGCCATGTTCGCTCGGCTCTACTCCCTTCAGGTGCTGAACGCGCCCAGCTACTCGAAGCTGGCGCTGAGCAACCAGGTGCAAGCCGTCAGCGTCCAACCCCCGCGGGGAGACATAGTTGCACGCTCGGGCGCCACGATCGTGGGCAACACGGTGACCGAGGCGGTGACCCTTTCGCGCTACGCCGCAGCCCAGACCCCGGCGGTGGTCGGCCGTCTGGCCACCGTGCTGCACATGACCCCCACCCAGGTGAGCAATGCCCTCAAGAACACCCAGTTCAGCCAATACGTGCCGGTGCCCATCGCCACCGGGGTGTCCAAACCTGTCATCGTGTACATCGCGGAGCACCAGTCCGAGTTTCCCGGGGTCTCTGCCCAGGCCATCCCGGAGCGGAACTATCCCGACACCGGCACCGCCGCCCAGATGCTCGGCTACATCGCGCCCATCGACCCGGCAGAGCTGGGCCAGCCCCAGTTCAAGGCGAACAAGCCCGGCGACCTGGTGGGCCAGTCCGGTGTCGAGGCGTCCTACAACAACTACCTGTACGGCAAGCCAGGCGTCACCGACCTGTCGGTCAACCGCACCGGCCAGGTCGTCGGGACCCTGGCGTCGACAGCCCCCGTCCCGGGAAACACAGTCCAGCTCAACATGGACCTGGGCCTCCAGCAGAACCTCCAGAGCGACCTCGCCAACGAGATCGCCTTGCTGCGGAACACCTACGTCCCCGCGGCCGGCCAGTACGCCACCGCGCCTGCAGGCGCTGGAGTCGTCCTCAACGCGCAGAACGGCCACGTCCTTGCCATGGCGTCGTATCCCACATACGACCCCAGCGTGTGGGTGGGGGGGATCAGCCAGAGCCAGTACGACGCCCTGAAGGCCAGCAACGCCCTATTGAGCCGGCCCACACAGGCCCTGTCGGCACCGGGCTCCACGTTCAAGCTGGCGACTGCCACTGCCGCCCTCAACGACGGGCTCATAACCCCCTCATACACCTACAACGACGCGACCGGATTCTTCACGGCCTCCCACTGCACCGGTGGCACCTGCGTCTTCCACGACGACAGCAGCTCCGCTCAGGGGTACGTGAACGTCACCCAGGCGCTCACGGTGTCGGACGACGTGTTCTTCTACAACCTGGGCGACATGTTCTACAGCGCCTACGAGACCAATGGCCAGTACGGCTTCACCCCGATCCAGCAGATGGCCAACGCCTACGGGCTCGGGGTGGGGACGGGGATCGACCTGCCGGGTGAGAGTGCCGGCTACATCGACAGCCTGGCTGTGGACCAGAAGCTGTGCGCACAGGCCCCCAAGGCCTTCCACTGCCCTGCCACTTGGTACGCAGGCAACAACATCGAGATGGCGTTCGGCCAAGGCGCCACCCAGATCACGCCCATCGAGCTCGCCCAGGCCTATGCCACCTTCGCCAACGGGGGCACCCGCTACCAGCCCCAGGTCGTTTCGGGCATCGTCAACCCCGAGGGCAAGGTCGTCAAGACCTTCCCACCGGTCGTCACCGGCCATGTCCCCATCTCCCCAGCCAATCGTGCAGCGATGCTCCAGGGGTTTATCGGGGCCGTGCAGGACCCCCACGGAACGGCGTACGGAGCGTTCCAGGGGTTCAACTTCTCCAAGCTGGACGTGGCGGGCAAGACGGGCACGGCGACCACCAACCATCCGGTCCCCAACGCCCTGTTCGTCGCCTTCGCCGGCACGGACATCAACCATCCCCAGTACGTCGTGGCCGTCGAGATCGACCAGGCTGGCTACGGGGCTGCCGGCTCCGCCCCTGTCGCCCGGCAGGTCCTCCAGTACCTCATGGACCACCCGCCCGCGCCGGTGACCCCGCCAAAGCCGTCACCCGTGCTGATCCCCGAGCTGACCCCGCCCCCCCCGGGCCAGCCGTGCTCCACCACCTCGACTTCGACGGGCTCCACGACCACCAGCGTGCCCAGCTCCACCACGACGACGAGCACCACGTTGCCCGGCTCTGCCACGGCGATGGCGGGCTCCACTACCACGACGGCGGGCTGCACATCAACCACCACGTCGACCACCACGGGGGCTGCTGGCTACACCACGACTGCGACCTCGAGCCCGCCGAGCGGCCCGACCTACACCACCACCCCCACGTCGTCGAGCCCTACCTACCCCACGACCCCCACGTCGGCCAACACCACCGTCCCTACCTACCCCACGACCCCCACGTCGGCCAACACCACCTCCACGACCCCCACGTCGGCCAACACCACCTCCACGACCCCCACGTCGGCCAACACCGCCCCCACCTCAGCCCCCACGTCGAGCTCGAACACAACTCCCAAGTCGGCAGTCGTCACCGCGGCCACCAGCGCCCCGACAAGTCGCCAACGGGCACCACCGTGACAAGCCGTCGCCCTCGGCGTGTCCGGCCACAGGCTAGAGTGGTGCCGTGAGCAGCCGCCGGCCCCCTGCGCCTTGTGGGTCGGCACCATTGGCTCAGACCAGTTCAGATAGGGTCTGTAAGAAAACAACCTGGGCGGCGAAGCCGAACCTCGAGCCTTCCACCAGGTCAAATGCGTGCATCGCCGCCCAGGTTGTTTTCGGACAGGCCCTAACAGGCCGAGCGCGACGCAGCCTTGTGGGCCAGGCCCCTCGACTCCAAGAGCAGGGCGGCATCCTGTCGTCGCCCGCTGGATGCGGGCCGTGTGCATGGGCGCGCGCCTCGACTGACCAGGGCGATGCCCGGGTCAGTAGAAGGGACCATTCAAATGACCGACCCCAGCACCGACGCTGGCCATGCCTCCGGTGACCGCCCAGCAGCACGAGACCTGACCGGCTCTCACGAGGCGGTCCATCCCCAGGCTCCTCAGGCTCAATCACCTGCCCCCAGGAGTGGCAGCCGCCGGCGCCGCCGGGGTTCCAGGGGGGGCGCCGGCCGGAGGGCTGAGCCGCGCTCGACAGCCCAGAGAAAGGGAAGTGGTGACGGCGCGAAGGCTGCGCCTTCCGCCCGCGACGACCCCGCCTTGGCTGGCCCGACCAGCGATGGCAGGCGGCCAAGCATTGGCGACCGCCGGCCGCTTGGTAGGACCTCGGGTGGCAAATCCTTGGGGCGCTACTTGATGTGTGTCCACGTTGAACCGGACACCACCCAGATCGCTGTGCTGGAGGGCCGCACTCTCATCGAGCACCATGTCTCGCGGCGAGCCGACACCGACAACGAGATCGATGGCAACATCTACCTCGGGCGCGTCGAGACAGTGCTGCCTGGCATGGAGGCGGCGTTTGTCGACATTGGCACAGCCAAGAATGCCGTGCTCTACCGCAGCGACATCCAGGTCGACCGGGATCACGACGACCGGCATCAAGACGATGTGGACTTGGGCCGGGACCAAGCGGTTGGAGACGCCGGCGCCCGCGCCGGCGCCGCCGCCCCCCCTCCAAGGATCGAGCAGTTGCTGAAGCCCCGTCAGACGATCGTGTGCCAGGTGACCAAGAACCCCATGAGCACCAAGGGGGCCAGGCTCACCCAGGCGGTCTCGATACCGGGGCGCTTCGTGGTACTGGTGCCCAACGCATCGACCAATGGCATCTCCAAGCGGCTGGGCGACGACGAGCGCAAGCGGCTGCGCCGGATCCTCGAGGAGGTGCGGCCCGCCACCCACGGCCTTATCGTGCGCACCGCTGCGCAGGGGGCGACTCCCGAGGAGCTCGAACGCGACATCAGCCACCTCGTGCGGATGTGGGAGCGCACCGAGTCGGTAGCCGCCAAGGCCTCGGCACCCGCCCTGCTCCACGCGGAGCCCGACGTCACGGTGAGGGTGATCCGAGAGGAGCTGAACCGCGATTTTCGGGGCGTGATAATCGACGACAACGACCTGTACGCAGAGGTCCGCGACTACGTGTCGAGCATCGACCCGGACCTGGCTGAGAGGGTGGAGCTGCACGACCCTGCCGATCCGCTGCCGATCTTCGAGCGTTACCACGTTGAGGAGCAGCTCCACCGCGCACTGGACCGCAAGGTCTGGTTGCCTTCGGGAGGGTCGCTCATCATCGAGCGGACCGAGGCTCTCACCGTCATCGACGTCAACACGGCCAAGAACGTCGGCACGTCCAACCTCGAAGAGACAGTCTTTCGGAACAACCTGGAGGCTGCTGAGGAGATCGCCCGCCAGCTCCGGCTTCGAGACATCGGGGGGATAATTGTCATAGATTTTATCGACATGGAGGTGAAGGCCAACCGGGACCAGCTGGTGGCCGCGTTACGTGATGCGCTCGGGCGCGACAAGACTCGCACGCAGGTGTTCGGCGTCTCGGAGCTGGGCCTTGTGGAGATGACCCGCAAGCGTGTGTCGGGTGGGATGGTGGAGGCGATGTCATACACCTGCCCCACCTGTGGTGGGCGCGGCGTGCTGCGTCGAGACAGCCCGGCCTAACAGCTGGCCATGTAGCATGACGACCCTATGTACGCAGTGATCGCCACCGGCGGGAAGCAGGAGAAGGTCGGGGTTGGCCAGCGCCTAGACGTCGAGCGCCTCGGGACCCAGCTTGGTGACGAGGTGAGGTTCACGCCGGTGCTGGTCGTGGACGGCCCCACAGTGCTGGCAGGGAGCGCGTCCCTGGCCGGGGCGGTCGTGTCTGCGAAGGTTGTGGGCGAGGCCGCCGGGCCCAAGGTCAACGGCTTCACCTACAAGCCCAAGTCCAACAACCGGCGCCGGTGGGGCCACCGCCAGCACTACACGACGATCGAGGTCACCGGCATCAGCCGGGGCCAGTCCTAGGAGGCTGAAGTTTCGCCATGTCCAAGACCAAGGGCGGCGGGTCCACCCGCAACGGCCGCGACTCCAACGCGCAGCGGCTCGGGGTGAAGTGCTTCGACGGCACCGCAGTGCGCTCGGGAGCGATAATCGTGCGCCAGCGGGGCACGTACTTCCACCCAGGGATCAACGTGGGTCGCGGCGGCGACGACACCTTGTTCGCCACCGCCGAGGGGCACGTGAAGTTCGGCTACCGCAAGGGCCGCAAGCTGGTAGACGTGCTGGCCGCCCCACCCGGCTAAAGCTAAACGTCCCTCCTCGAAGCGAACTTTGGTAGAGTAGGGCCTCTCAGCGTCACCCACATACCAAAGTTCGGCTCACGGGTGGTTGGTGGGAGCCGGTTTGGGGGACCGCCGAGCCATATTTCGCCAGGACGTTTTCAGAGGGCGGCCAGGACGGCGTCGGCGGAGGATAGCTCGTGGTCTCCAGGGCTGGCCTCCACACCCAGCCAGGTCACCACCCCATCCTCGATGATGGCCGCATAGCGCTTGGACCTGGCACCCAGGCCGTGAACCGGGATGTCGACCTCCATCCCCATCGCCCTGGCCAGCTCGCCCGTGCCATCCGAGACCATGACCACGTCGTCGCCGACCCCCTGGGCCTCTCCCCAGGCCGCCATGACGTAAGCGTCGTTGACCGCTGTGCAAACGATGGTGTCGACTCCTTTCGCCTTGAGCTCACCCGCTCGAAGGACGAAGCCGGGCAGGTGGGCGTCAGAGCATGTGGGGGTGAAGGCGCCCGGAACTGCGAACAGGACGACCTTGCCATGGCCTAGGAGGTCGGCGGTCTCCACGGGCGTGCCCCCTCCGGCGCTCTCCAGCACTGTCACGTCGGGTACTCGCTCGCCGATCGTGATGGTCATGGTCCGTCCTCCCTCAGGCGCGGCCCCTGTGGGCGCCTGTGCCCACCACCCTAGGCCTAGGCTGAGGCGCTGTGTCAGGGTTCGTCGACGAGGCTCAGCTCCATGCAAAGGCCGGAGATGGAGGCGCCGGGTCTGTGTCGTTCCGGCGCGAGGCCCACGTGAGCCGGGGTGGCCCTGACGGCGGCGACGGCGGCCGCGGCGGTGACGTATGGCTGGAGGCCTCGACCCGGCTTGCCTCCCTGATGAGCTTCAAGGACCACCCGCATCGCAGAGCCGGGGGTGGCGCTCACGGCAAGGGGAAGGACCGGGACGGCGCCAATGGCGCAGACACCGTGGTGGAGGTGCCTGAGGGCACCGTGGTGAGGTCCCTGGCTGGCGAGGTGCTCGCGGACCTGGCGGGTCATGGGGCACGCTGGAGGGCTGCGGAGGGCGGTAGGGGAGGGCGGGGAAACGCATCCTTCCTCTCCAACCGCTACCGGGCCCCGAGCTTTGCCGAGCAGGGCGAGGTGGGGGAGGAGCACTGGTTCAACCTGGAGCTCAAGCTGATGGCGGATGTCGCTTTGGTAGGGATGCCGAACGCAGGCAAGTCCACCTTGATCTCGCGGGTCTCGGCAGCTCGGCCCAAGATCGCCGATTATCCTTTCACGACCCTCGTCCCGCACCTCGGGGTGGTCCGGGTGGGCGACACGGAGCTGGTGATGGCGGACATCCCGGGCCTCATCGAAGGGGCTGCGGACGGCCGGGGCCTGGGCCATCGGTTCCTGCGCCACGTGGAGCGGGCCCGTGCCCTGGTCGTGCTGGTGGACCTGGACCCGTCGTGTCGCCTCGCCGCGCGGGACCAAGAGCGGGTGCTGGTCGAGGAGCTGGGCAAGTACCGGGCGGAGCTGGCCGAGCGCCCCCGGATCGTGGTTGGCGCCAAGGCCGACCTGGCCGCGCCGGCCGCCCCGACCCCCGCCGCCCCGGCGCCGGCCGCCCCGACC